>NZ_JACSWC010000245.1 GCF_016888165.1 Halomicronema sp. CCY15110
CAAGAATAGCGGTAGCGCAATCCACAGGATGGTGAATGTATTCATCGTCATGGCGTATGGCTCCGCTCGATTTCCTGGGTATCCAGCGTGGGGTTATCGCGCGACAGTTTCATCACCCCCACCAGCATTAACGCCTGAATCGAAAAGCCAATGACAATCGCCGTCAAAATCACGGCCTGGGGCACCGGATCGGCATAATCCACATCGCGCCCTTCAATCAAAATGGGGGTAAAGAGGCCGGGACGAGCCGCCACCAAGACATAAAAGGCGATCACCCCGGTACTCATGACATCCATTGCCAGGGTTTTCATCATTAAGTTACGCTTCCAAATGATGCCGATGAAGCCGATCAACACCGTCGCAAAAATGCAGGCTTCTAAGATGGGCTTCGGGGCCAAGATTGACGCATCAGCCAATCCGAACACGGGGGTTAACCCCGTGAGCCAAGACAGTTCAGTAGTCATCAACACTGGAATTGCCCCAAGAGCGTTCATAGATTAAATACTATCAAAAATTAATTCCCATTAACTAAAGTCTATCCTCTATGTCGCTCAGATGTAAGTCTCCCCGCTGTGAAATTTTGTTGATAAGCCTCAAAAGGTGAGCTTATCGTCAACCCCCAGCCTTCGAAATGAGAGTTGAATCACTTGGATAAGTTGGGATAGTTGTCTCGGCTGTCCCCAGGCGATGTGACTGTGAGACCTAGGGAGTGTCATCGATTGATTCCAGAAGCCTGACGCTACCAGCCTTTCTCCGCCCGCACCTGTTCCACAAGCTAGGGGCTGACACCCTGACAGGAAAAGCGTTTTACGCCTAAATGATGACAGCCCCTAGAATTCGACAAATTTAATGATGACAACTTGAGTTTGTGGCGGTCATGGCGTTGGAAGGTCGGCACTCTGGCAAAATACAGGAGCCAGTTTGGGAGGACGCGGTTATGGACGATCAGTGGGTGGTTTATATCTCGAAGGAGAAGATTGCCCAGACGGTGCAAACCTTGGCGGTCGCCATTGACCGAGATTATGCGGGGCGATCGCTGGTGGTCGTCACTGTTCTTAAAGGCGCGTTTATCTTTGTCGCCGATCTCATTCGCGCCCTCAATACTGCGGTGGATCGGGTCGAACTCCTGCGCCTCTCAAGCTATGGCGCGGGCACGGAGAGTTCCGGTGAGGTCAGGGTGCTGGTCGATTTACCCCCCGGAGCCGTTACCGATCAACACGTTTTATTGGTGGAAGATATTGTGGACTCGGGGCGATCGACCACTGTGGCCCTCAATCTTTTAAAACAACAGCAGCCCGCTTCCGTCAAGCTCTGTAGCCTGTTGAGTAAGCCTGAGCGCCGGGTCGTCCCCGTGGAGATTGATTACTGCGGTATCACTATCGAAGATAAATTCGTCATCGGTTACGGCCTCGATTGGGATGAACGTTACCGGGATTTACCTGATATCTACGCGGTAGAGGCGGCGGAATAGTCCGGCTAAGGGATCGGCGGGCAAATAATATCCGGGTAACGGCAGTGCTTGGGTGGCTGGGTGGCTGGGTGGCTGGGTGGCTGGGTGGCTGGAGTCGGTACTTTAAACCCTGACCGCGACGAATTGAGGGTTAGAGAGGGGGCGAAAGCAGTTTTTTGGACGGGCGTTGGCTGAAGGGTCGCGGTTTATCCATGAATAGATTGCGGCCTCTCCGGTTAGTGCATTCAGGAAGTGAGAGAAACGCCATGGGTGGGTTGATCATTGCGGGCGATCGCAGCAGTTCGGGCAAAACGACGGTGACGATGGCGCTACTCTCGGCGCTGCGACAGCGAGGGATCACGGTGCAGGCGTTCAAGGTCGGGCCAGACTACATTGATCCCATGTTTCATCGAGCAATTACGGGTCGCCCGGCTTACAACTTAGACCCGGTGCTCACGTCCGAGCGCTATGTACAGCAATGCTTTCAATCGCACGGAGCCACCGCGACCCATGCCATTGTGGAAGGGGTGATGGGCCTCTTTGACGGGGCGGGGGGCACAGACTGGGCCAGCACCGCCCACATTGCCCGGTTACTTGGCTGTCCTGTGTTGCTGGTAGTGGATTGTGCCCGCCTGTCGCGATCGCTGGCGGCGATTGTTCACGGCTACCAAACGCTAGATCCCCAAGTGCAGATTGCCGGTGTTGTCCTGAACCGGGTGGGCAGCGATCGCCATCTCGCCATGCTGAAGGCCGCGATCGTCCCCCTCAACCTTCCTGTTTTAGGCGTTTTGCGACGCGACGCTGCCGTGACCCTGCCCGATCGCCATCTCGGACTCGTGCCCACGGATGAATTACCCGATTTACCACAGCGGTTTCAACACCTGGCAGCACTGGGAAAACAGTGCTTTGATTGGCCCGCCCTGGAGGGGGTGCTGCAAGACTCGACGAAAGTCACCCCGCCCCCCCAATATCAGAGCGCCGATTCATCCCCGTTGCTCCCCAGTTCCGAGTCGCCAGAGGCAGCCACCGCAAAGTCTGACAACCCTTCCAGTGCCATCAGACCGCTGAAGATTGGCATCGCCCGCGATCGCGCCTTCAATTTCTACTATGAGGACAACTTGGCATACTTGACGGGCCTCGGGGCCGAGTTGATCCCGTTCAGTCCCCTGGCCGATGAAATCCTGCCGCCCGCCTTGAGTGGTCTATTGCTGGGAGGCGGCTTTCCGGAAATGTTTGCGGAAACGCTGGCCCAAAATGTCGCGATGCGGCAAGCGATCGCCCAAGCACTCGCGGTGGGCTTGCCGACCTATGCCGAATGTGGCGGCTTGATGTATTTATGTGAGTCGCTGGTGGATTTGGCCGGGCGATCATGGCCCATGGTGGGCGCTATTCCCGCGACGACCACGATGACGGGCAAACTCACCTTGGGGTACCGCCAGGTCACGGTGCGCCAAACCAGTGCCGTCGCCACCGTTGGACAATGCTATTGGGGACACGAGTTTCACCGTTCCGCGATCGCTCCGACTCCGGTCGCCCCCCTGTCAGCCCTCACCACCTTTCCCTTACCGGGTGAAGCCGCCGGCTCGGCAGGCACCGACGGCTGGGGAACGGCGACGCTCCATGCCGCTTATGTCCACGTTCATTGGGGGGGACAGCCAACCCTAGCGCAACAATTTGTCGCCCAGTGCGATCGCTTTCAAGCAGATCTACGGACCCCACATCGCGATCGTGGTTAGAGCGTTGCCAGCCGGATGGCGCACTGTTACAAAGGGTCAGGTTAGGAATCTTCGGCAGGGTCAGACTTGGACTTGAGTTCGCTGGTCGATTTGAATCGCTCAGCCTTCTGTTTCAAATTCTGTAAATAGTCGTCAGTACTGTCTGTGGGCTGGCCATCGCCCGCGTTTTTTGCCGACGTTGAAGGTGTAGCGGGAGGCTCTCCCATCGACAGTGACGTTTTCTTGGCTTGGCGGCGTGCCCGCAACTCTTTGGCCTGGACTTGGAGGGTATTGAAATATTCCGTGTCGGTGATTTCGGCAACTTGCTCGCCGACCTTGCTATGGTCAATCTCAATATCCAGGCGCAGCAAGACTTTCACCTGCTTATAGACGGCTTGACCATAGTCACTCTTGTTGAAGCGATCGAGCAAAACGACGCCCCCCGAGGCAAAACCGAGCGCCAGAGCAGCTGGCACAATGGGGATCCATCCGCCCTGCAAAAAGACCATAAAACAGATGCCGTAGAGCCCCCCGAAGAGCGCGATCGCTACCACGCCATAAGTCACGGGGCGGCGGATATACCAGGCAAAGATCGCCCCTCCTAAGCCCCACAGCACAATCCAGATAGCTTCGCCCCAAGTGGGCAAACTCCACAGCAGCGGGCGATCGTCTAGAACGGCGCGGAGAATTTGACTGACTGACTGGGCATGAACGACGACGCCCGCCATTTTTTGACTGTCGCGTAAGCCGCCGCTAAATGGGGTATAAAACTCGTCCTTGGCTTCTGGCGTGGTGGCCCCAATCAACACAATGCGATCGCGAATCTGTGCCGCCCCGACATCACCCGACAACACATCCGTCAAACTCACCTGGGGCACCGCCATGCTGGCCGCCTGATAGTTCAACATGATCTGATACCCTTGGGCGTCAGCATTGTGATACCCGCCCAGGTTAGGGGGCAGTCTGGATAAAACGACATCGCCAAACCGGAGCTCTTGTTGCGCCGTCACCGCTAACTCCATCCCTTCTACGGCGAGGTACTGCCGCGCCAGCTGTAGCCCTAGCGAAAACAGTTGGGCCTCGGGATCATTACAAATATGGGTGCCGACCGTATCAGAATCAGCGGGCGGCGCGGCGATTAACAAACTTCGCCGCAAGATCCCCCCCGGATCCACCACTAAATCGGAAAAGCTGACCTGCGCCTCTGGGGTTGCCGGTGGGGGCGGCACGCCCGGACTATCGGGACTACTGATCTTGCACACTGGAAAAATCGTGCTGTCGCCTTGAATCTGCTCTAACAGCGCGGCTTGCCCCTCACCAATGGGCAAATCCCGAAACAGATCGAGGCCAATGGCGCGGGGCTGCGCCGCGATTAAAACCGACAGCAACTCAGCGACCGTGTCGTCTGCGATCGGCCATTCTTGTCGCGATTGAATATCCGTTTCATCAATGCCGACAACCAAGATCCGCTCGTCGGGCAAAGGCGTTGGCCGCAGCCGCATCATCTGGTCATAGAGGCCTAACTCTAAGCCTTGCAACGCCCCAACGGCTCGCAACCCCAGCACCAAAACACTGGCCGCCAACGTTGAGAGGACCGGCGGCTGCCCCACTTTGCTCAACTGGGCAAGAAGCTGTTGCCACCGGGGCGATCGCTGAATATTTTGAGGTGGAGGCGAAAAAGCCATAGCGGTAGGGTAAACGGGAGCAAACGTCAGGATTCAACGTCATCTAATTCTAGCGGGGCAAATCACTGCCTCACGGGAGAGATGCCGTGATGATGAAATTCACTCAAGAACTGTAACAGTGATCAGCAATCCCTCAATCTGCGGATGTAGGTCTGCATGACTGCGTTTATAACTAAGTTGCAAGGTTCAGCGTGAGCTGCCGTACCTGTTGAATTCACGGTCGTCAAAGCCAATCATCGGCTGTGACCAGCAGCCTTTGCGTCTGAGCATCGTCGGGATCCCGACCGACGTGAAAAACTTTGGGGGAAATCGCTCTTGCCCAGCATCACGCCCATAAACCGCGTTGTCATGCTCATTTGCTGTTGTTAGTCAGTCGTCACATACCAAGTTAGGTGGATTCAGGTTTATGAAAAGTCGTTTGCCGTTACCCAGTTGGGCTCTGTCTGTCTCTGCTGGCCTGTTATTCGGGGGCAGTGTACTCTCGCTGGTGAGCCCCGCGATCGCCCAAAGCAATATTCAATTGCGATTGCCCGACATCAGTGCTCCTGGCAACCGTGAATCTGGCTCGACCCGGAGTACCACCTGTATCGCCCCAGACGAGCGACTCGTGGCGCTGGTGCCAGAAAGCAACTACGGGCTCACGGAAAGCGGTTACCCCACTGTTTATTTCTACCTGCCAGAAACGACAGCGGAGCATTTGAAGTTTGTTGTGCTCAACGAGAGCAGCAATGAATTGATCTACGAAGGGCGGTTCAAAATTGACCGCAGTGCGGGGATCGCCAGCGTGAGCTTACCGGAGAACGGAATTCAGCAGCCCCTCGCCGTGGGTGAAGCCTATGTTTGGTATATCTCAGTGATTTGTGATCCGGCTGACCCCAGTGCTGATGTTGTCGCTGAAGGCCAAATCGCCCGCGTCGAGCCCTTGGCGACCGTGACCAATGCCACGGCGGCGGAGCGGCCCGCCCTTTATGCCGAAGCGGGGCTCTGGTACGACGCGATCGCGGCCTCGGCCCAGCTGAAGCAAGACACCGAAAGTCCGGACGATTGGAATGCGCTGCTCGATGCGGTAGAACTGGATGACCTGATTCCTGCCGACTTATTGAGTCTTTCGGTATTGCCCGAGGCAGCGCCGATGGCACTGTAGCTGCGCCTAAAATCGCCTTCTCATCCTAGAAAGACCGTTGTTATAGAAAGGTCGTTGTCCATGCCAGACAGCGACCTTTCTGATTGCTGATAGAACTCAGTTTCAGGCTGGGAGAGGGCATTCAGGCCAAGACGGATGGGCGGCCAAGTTATCCCAATGCTTTGAGATGAAGCCACCGATGTTCCTTGCGACTCCGCTCAAGGAACATCGGCTGAGCGGAGTCGAAGCCGAATTTCAGCAGTAGCTGTAATTTGAGGAATTGGTATTACGTCAGGCAGTACACGTCGCCGCTTTGGTCAGCGGGGGTTAGTAATCACTCGCGCCGAGAGAGTAGAGCATTTGCCGCTCGGCCTCGGTAAGGCCCAGGCAACCGCCAATTTGCATGCCCTCGTAGGGGCGATCGATGCGTAATTGCCCTTGGGGCTGGCCGAGCGGCACTGACCACAAACTGATGTCGCCATTTTGTCGCGCACAGACGAGCGACTGTCCATCGGGGCTGGGGCTGACATGCCACCACGGCTCGTCGTCAGGGGCGCAAGTGGTCACATAGGCTTGCTGCTCAATGTCCCACAGGGCAAGGGTTTGGGTATCACTCACAATGGCGATGGGGCGATTTTGCTCATCCAGGACGATGGCGTGAATGTAAGTGGTATCGAGCTGCTCCCAACGGTTGCTCAATTGGCCCGTCGCTGTCTGCCATTGGCAAATTGTGCCGTCTTGGCTACCGCTGTACAAATAGTCGCCAGTGGCTGAAACTTGCAGCGCTTGGACACGCCGCCGATGCTCCGTCGCGGTGAAGCGGGCATGGCCTTGGCAGTCCCAAGCCTGGATGGTGCGATCGCGACTGCCACTATATAAATGCTGACCATCAGGGGAGAAGGTGAGAACCATCACCTGATCCGCGTGGACTTGTTTTTTCTGCCAGCGCAAGCTCCGTTGGGACAAGTCCCACAGGGCTACCGTTCCCATCTCGTCACCCGCCGCTAGTCGCGTACCATCGGGACTCAGCGCCAGCGCCGTCACCGCTTTGGGCAAACGCATCGTCCATACCACCCAGGTTTGGGCCGTGCGATCCCAGAGGTGAATATGGCCGCTGGCCATGCCGACGGCCCAGTAAAGGGGGGGCAAACTGGCCGCGATCGCCCGCACCAAATCGGGCGTGGAGGCAAGCGTCGGCAACTGTAAGCGGCTATGTGGTAGCCAGCGCTGTCGGCGACGAGAAAACTGCCAACACCTCAGGGTGTGGTCATCGTGACTGCTGAGCACCTGTAGCGGTGCCGTCGAGAGGGCGAGTTGCTGGGCGGGATGGCGGTTGCTGCGCCAGACCCCTAAACATTGCCCTGAGGGTATTTCCCAGCGCTGGACAATATAGTCGCAGCCCGTCATCAGTTCCGCTCGGTTGGGATTAAACACCAGCGCTTCTATGGGCGCGCTGGTTTCCGTAATTTGGCACAGTCGCGATCGCGCCTCAATGTCCCAAATGGAAATCGTGTTGCTCACGTCACTGGCGGCGAGATAACGGCCATCGGCACTCATCGCGAGCGCCATAAACGCCTCACACGGTTCATTCATGATGAACTGGGGGTGAGCCGAAGTCATATCCCACACAATGAGTTGGCCTTCATCACGACCGACCACCACTGCCTGCACTAATTCAGTGGCGAGTGAGGGGCGATAAGCGACGGTGCCTAAGGTATTGGTAAGGCGACCCTGAAATCGTTTAAGACTGGTGCCAGTCCCCACATCCCATTCCACTGCGGCACAATCTTGGCCGCAACTCAGGAGGCGGTGGCTATTCGGACTAAAGGCGATCGCGGTGATAGCACCGGTATGAGCCACCAGACAATGGCGCTCTTCGCCGGAGGCAATACGCCAAACATAGAGCTGGCCCGCCTCATCGCCGCCGACCAGCAATGCTTGATCGGGGCTAAACGCTAGGGTCGTTAGGGGATGTGTGAGGTCGGTGGCAAATTGTTCAGGCTCCAAGTCGGAACTTAAATCCCAAAACCGCACGGTGCCATCTTGTCGCCCTTCCGCCAAGATATTCCCATCGGGGCTAAAGGCGATCGCGGTAATGGCCTCTTGCACCGTCAGCAGGGCTCGCTGCAAGCGCCCAGTGGGCAAATCCCACAACAGCAGCCGACCGTCTTGATCACCCACGGCCACCTCTTCGCGCTGCGGGTTAATAGCGATGACCGGGCATTGACCCATGGGCTTGGCCAACAGCGTCTGGGTCAAATCAGCCCCAGCGATCGAGAGCCCCTGAAACAAATCTGATTGCAAATCTGCGCCCCGCAGTTGTAAACCGTGCAGATTGACCTCAGGTAGCGGGATCTGCCAATGGTGAGCCAGGTTAATCAAATTGCCAGGGCGATAGTCTGGCGTGGTCGCCGGGGCCGACAATTGGCAGGTTTGCAAGGCCCGCGCCAAAAAGTCTTGCTTGGCGATCACGCTTGGGTATTGCCGATCGAGGTGGTCGGCAACCGCCGTCAAGAGGGTTTGTCGTTGCCATTGCCGTACCACTTCTGGCGCATCAGTTTGCAAGAGCGCATATTGACTCAGCCATTGCAGTTGTGCGGATTCGCTCGCATCAAAAAAAGCGGTCAACCAGCGATCGCACAAATACGGCTGCAACAGCGCTGGCAAGGACAGTTCCCACACAAGATCTGGCTGTACCAGGGTGTGACAAATGCCGCGATCGCACAACGATTCCAGCGCAGCAAGCAACGGGGGTGCCCCCAGATATTCGCCCAGTTGCTGCCTAGAGAGGGGCCGCCGGCTGAGGGCGAGCCAAGTCGCCACCTGCCACTCCAGGGACGATAGCGGTGCCAGCCAAGCCGCCGTGTAGGGAGAGACCAAGTGCGGTTCTTGTTGAAAAGCCGCTAAACAGCGATCGAGTCGCCCCCCAAAGGATGATAACCGCCGACCTATCTGGCGCAAAATGAGCGCCGGGACGCCCCCGTAGTCTTCGCTTAACTGCTGCCAGGCCGCTGGCGTGGCCTCGATGTGTTCTGGCCAGATTGCCAAGTTCGTAATAGCGTCTGGAGACAAGCCCGGCAATACATAACGCCGACAGCTTGAGCCCGCGATCGCGCTCATGACCCGAGCCCCCTCACGCCCAACCCATACCAAACAGCTTTGATGTTCGCGGCTCGCCAGCGCGCCTAACACCTCTTGGTAATCATTAAATTCGGACTCATACATGCCCGCCAAATTTTGCGGACAATACAACGTTTCGGTGCGGTCTAGCACGATCAAACTGGGACGCCCGGCCAACGCTTGCACTAGCCGATCTACCTGATCCGCCAACGGGGCGGAGGCTTCAGACGGCACCGCTAACCGTGACAAAAGCCGGTGGACTAAGGTCGCTGGCAAAGGGCGATCGCGCAAATCTTCGTAGATAAAGCGGTGAAACTGCCCTCTTACCCGCTCGGCCAATTTCACTGCAAACCAACTCTTGCCCACGCCCGGTAAGCCTGACAAACACAGCAGGCGACCCCGGCCTTCAATAATCCACTGAGTCAGCGTCCCGAGTTCGGCTTCACGCCCCCGAAAATCGGTCACATCAAAGGGCAACGGATCTTCTCCACAAGCTGCCTCCGCCATCACTGGTGATGCCAATGCGGCGTCAGAGTTTTGCGGCTGCGTGGCCTCTGACCAGCGCTCAATCGCGGTTCTAAAATTAGTTTTTTTGACCTGGACTCCCAGTGCCTGGGATAAAACCTCCCACAGGGCCGGGCCGACATCACGACTCAAATAGCCTTCGGTATAGCCAGCCTTCGAGGCAATTGTTTGATAGGTGTGTCGGTGCCACGAGCCTTCTAAAACCAGGCGTTCAATATCGCGTAGCCCCTCTGAGCGCACTGCGCGAACGGCTAAATCTGCTGCTCTGAACGCCTCGTCAAACCCCATTAACTCAGACACCGATTGCGCGTACCCTGATGATAATTCGAGTCTATCGCCTCTGTCCTGAGTTTTTCTGAGTTTTCCTGAGTTTTTCTAAGTCTGTTAAGACTGAAGGCACCGTTGCTGAAAGGTAGATAAAGTCTCGCTGAGCCAGCCGCATCAGTCGATCAAGAGGATGGCGGACAGCCACGTAACGCCGCGATCGTCATGTGCCCTCATCGACCGACCGACAACGGGTTAAGGAAACGGTCGACCTGTTGTCGCCGGGGCATGAACGGCAGCGATCGCCGCAGCGTCATGTCTAGAAAAGTTGAATTACTCAGATGCGTCAATCTAGGGTTTAGATGTGTTTTAGCACCCTTTGCAACTAACGTTTGACGCTGGTGTATCAAAATTCAAAAGGCAAAGTTCAAAATTCAAAAGTGGAAACCCTTTAAGGACGGGGCTCTTGCCATTTTGAAGTACGCGAACCCAACACCGGATTGCTATAAAGACGGTGAAACAATCCTCCACTTTTGATGGTCGGTGAGGAGTCATTTTGACCGGGATCTTCCAGCACTGGGTATAACCCTTATCCCGACGGACTAGATATTTTCGTGTTCAGCCGATCGCGGTTGATCGCTAGAGACGATATCGCGCATCATCCCAGCCTTGTTGTGAATCAGCCGCTGCTTCATCAGCGGCGGCTGGCTCGTTTTCTAGATGCTGAGGCCGACGACGGCGATGAGTCCAGGCCACTTGGCTCGTGTATTGGCCTGGTTGCCAAGGTTCGGGAGTCGCCTGGGGCACCCCTGGGCGAATGTCTGTTTGGAGGTTACGTAGCTTTACTAGGGCTTGCGGCCAATCTAACTCTGGCAAGTTGAATAAAGCCCGCAGGGCCTGTAAAACCACTTCCGATTCCGGCGAATGTCCCAAATGCAGGGGTTGAGATAAGCGCAGCGGGTCAACTTGTACCGCCGCGATCCCTTGTCTGACCGCACTCTCGACTTGTCGACCGAGGTTCCGTTGCGCGATTTGCTGCTGATGTTCCACCCCCTTTTCACTAGAGGCATAGAGGGTGGGCAGGCGATTGAGGGCGTACGTGACAATTTCCTCAACCTTAAGGTAACGGCGAACTCTACCCGGTATGTGGTGCAACTGCCGATTCACTTCATCCACGACAACGCTTTCCATCACGTTGATGTAATCTCGTTTGCTGGGAGGACGATTGACTTCGTTCATAGCTACATTCGGTTAAATTGCAATGGTTAAAAATTCGCC
Source organism: Halomicronema sp. CCY15110 (assembly GCF_016888165.1). Classification (GTDB taxonomy): domain Bacteria; phylum Cyanobacteriota; class Cyanobacteriia; order Phormidesmidales; family Phormidesmidaceae; genus Halomicronema. Next base: position 11,161 of record NZ_JACSWC010000245.1, read on the forward strand.
GACCCTCAACCAGCATCACCGCAATGAATCTACGGTTGTCTAGCGAGTATTTACCTAAGTTACTCTTAAACATCCTCTTTCTGTGTAACAAAGAACGCTGTGTTTACAGAGACTTGACCTATTTCAGCGCTTTATTAAGACCCAATATGGCCCACCAACGCTAATGCCGTCTGTTTGTTGGGCTCGTTCGTCGTATCACCTAGCCAGCGTTTCGAGGTCGCTTTCGCTGTATGGTAAGGAGCGTGATTTGGCGTTGTGGCAACAGGTCGTATGGCTCGCTCGAATGCTCTGCGGTACTACATCATCACGCGGCTGATGCTAGCGCCGTTGATGATCTGGACTATCACGACAGTGGTGTTTTTACTGCTGCGGGCGACGCCTGGGGATCCGATCGATGCGTTGCTGGGGCCGCGGGCTCCTGATGCCGCCAAAGATGCCCTGCGATCGCAGCTCGGTTTAGATGCGCCGCTGATTGTGCAGTATTTGAATTATCTTCAGCGATTGCTGTCATTCGATCTAGGGACATCGATCGCGAGTCAAGGACAAACCGTTTGGGAAATTATCGGGGATCATTTTCCCGCCACGGTGGAATTAACGTTTTGCGGCATGGTGGTAGCCGCGGGGGTGGGGTTAACGGTGGGCGCGATCGCGGCGTCTCGTCCCAATTCCCCACTAGATGCCGGGGGCCGACTCTTTGGCATTGTGACCTATGCGGTGCCGATGTATTGGTTTGGCATGTTGCTGCAGCTGTTGTTTGCGGTACAGCTCCGCTGGTTTCCCATTGGGACGCGCTTTCCCCTGACGGCAACGCCCCCAGCTGGCCCCACGGGCTTGTATTTAATCGATAGTTTATTGACCGGGCGGCCCGACCTCTTTTTCACCACGCTGCACCATTTAGCTTTGCCCAGCCTGACCTTGGGAATTTTGATCAGCGGCGTATTTGAACGAATCGTACGGGTCAACCTGAAACAGACTCTCCGGGCCGATTATGTAGAAGCGGCGAGAGCCCGCGGGATTCCCGAAGTGCGGATTATTGTCGCCCATGCGCTCAAGAATGCGTTGATTCCTGTGGTGACGGTGTTGGGCCTCACGTTTGCCTCGTTGTTGGGGGGGGCAGTGCTGACGGAAGTGACCTTTTCGTGGCCGGGGCTCGCCAACCGTTTGTACGAAGCGATTTCCCAGCGCGATTATCCCGTTGTGCAGGGCCTGATGGTGTTTTTTGCCATGATCGTCGCCCTGGTCAGCATTGCGATCGACATTTTGAATGCCTATGTTGATCCCCGCATCCGTTATTAGTGAACAGCAGTGTCAAGTTGCCTGCTGCGCTTACTTTTGGCGGCTCACCCTGTCCCCGTAACGATGATTAACCTGGCATATGGAGAATCATGTGCCCTCTGGTCGATTTCAGAGTGAATCCATACAATAGCGAGTAACGATTTTTTAGGACAGTCAACATGTCTGCCCCTGTCCCCCCTTCGATGCAATCGATGCGCCGAGCGCCGACCCCCTTACAGCGCCGACTCTTTCGTCAGCAACGTCGATGGCAGCAATTCACCACCTATCGGCCTCTGATGGTGCTGGGGGGAATTTGGCTGGGATTTTTAGCGATCGCGTTCCTGGCATTTGGGCAGTTAACCCACAACGCCCTGGACCAGCCCACCGCTACCGAGCCAGCGCCGCCTTATCCCCATGAGCGCCTCAATAATGGCAGCGCGGCTCCGGCCCCTGCGCCAGCCACGAGTCCGGCATCCTCGGCGACGGCCCCAACCACCGCCGCTACAGAAGCCGCACCGCAAACCGTCAACGGACTTTCGGTCTGGACCCTGGCTGCCTTAGTGGCGAGTTGCGCGGGTGGCTGTTGGCTGCTCTCGATCGTAATCAAAATGCCTCGAAAATCCAAAAAGCGCCGTCCCCAGCGATCGCAAAAGGCTAAAGCGGGGAAACGGTATCGCCTCTCATCGAGCCAGCGGCCCCCGGTATCGGCATCATTGCCAGCCCGGCGCGACGCCCAAACCACCCCGGAGACCACAGTCCCCAAACTTGAAACGTATGATCCTGACCAACCGTTAGTCGCACCGTCAACGCCCGCCCAGCCAGAGCCCGTCACCTCACCAGCCGCTGTGACCGCCGCCTCCGAAGTGACCATCGTCTCCGAAGAAACCCAACACCAGCTGGACTGGCCCAGCGATAGTTTGGTGAACGCGGCTGATATGCGGCAGCGGCGATCGCTTTCGTCGTTTATGTAACGCCAGACAGCTTACTGGGGTCACCAACTACTCGCCTCACAGGTCAATAATTGGTCAAGGGTGGCGATCGTCGCTGCCTTGCCCTCAGCTCGGATCGTTTGCTCCATGCCCACGTTAAGCAATTCCATTCGCAGGCGTTGATGGTAGGCCGTGAGGACGTCTTGTGGCGGACTCATGAACCGTGCTTTGGGCTCTGGCATCTCCTGAAACGATGCCGTGAGAGGGTAGCCCAAGGTCGTGGCGAGCGCCGTGATCACAAACGCCTGTTCAGGGCGGGCGGCCTCTAGCCTACTCTGCATGGGCACCGCCAAAATTGCGGCCTCATCGGCGGTTGACGCCTGGCGCTGGAGCCAAGCCTCCGAGGTGGAAATGGGCCAGTCGGGCGTTTCGCCATCCACCTTGGCAAAGGCGTGAGCTTCGGCATAGGACACCGTACCGTCCTCGTCATAATCCGCACTGGCCACGGGGTCGCCCAAGCGATCGCGTCCGCTCAGCCCCGCAAAAAAGCTAGAGCTGTAATCGCGATAGTCGGCCTCATTCACCAGAGGCGTGCAGCCGACTGAGGGGCGGGTCTTCACGGTGGCGAAAAAGCCACAGCGACTCTGTAATGCGATCGGCTGCTCCGGATCCCCCCCTTCATAGATGAGGTTGGCAAATGAGCCCGAATAACATTGCGCCATCATCGTCACAAAGGGCGTCTCCGTTGGCCATTGATCCAGGGTGGTCGCCAGGTCGCGCACCGACATCAGCACCTCTTCCCACAGAATCATGGCGTTGTTGTCGTCGTTAGCAGTATTCAGCGCCCCATGCCCCGTGAAGTACATAAACACCGGGCAATGCTCGGTTCCCTGGGCAGTTTGGGGATAGGTATCGAGCCATGCTTGCACATTGGCTTGGGTAGCGGCTCCCGTCAGACCATTAATGTCTGGTGCTTTGAACCGTTCTACACCCCGTGGATCGAGATAGCGAATCGTCGCTTGCCCGTCATGACCATTGGCGAAAAAAATGCTGGCAGCAGCGACCGACCGCTCCATCTGCGCCAACGTCCGCTGAAAGTAGCGAACATTCTTTTCCAGAGCAATCTCGTTATAGCTGGGCGCGCCACCTCCAGCCACCACCAAAAACATGGGATCTGGAGACGGCTCTACGGCATCAGACCGATCGCCCACCATTGGGCTGATCGCAGTGGGCGCAGTCCATGAGTCGGCTTGGTGCGCAACGGCAGCCATGGTACTGATAGCGGCGATCGCCACCCCGAAGCCTGCGATGTGACGCAACATCCTCCTCCGTTTAAACTCTGCGCTGATCTTTCATTGTGCAAGATCTTGCTGTTTCCGACCGCCCCCCATCGATATCAGGCCTGCCAGGGGAGTCGCAAATTGTTGCAGTGTCGGCACAAAACTTTGCCGACTGGCCCGCGCCACAATTACGCCATGTCATCTTTTGAAAAGTTCTATTTTTAAGTATCCAGCTAATTAAATCTTAAGAAATGCTAGAAACGCGCGCAGTAAAGGCTCTGAGAGCTTGTAAACGTCATAGAATAATTGTTGACTTAACGGCAATGTACAAAAGTTCTTTACGAAGTTAAATTTACGTACAGCATTTTCTTGTCTAGTAGGGGGTTGGCTTAACTGTGAATGCCCTGGTCTCAGGATGAGTTCTGTGCCTGACTAGCTTCAAAAGCCTTGTATCGATCGTCATTGTGCGTGAGCCAATCGCTAAGTCCAGTGTTCGTTGGGAGCAGCAATAGCTTTGGAAAGTACGAAAGAAAAAATCTTGGTGGTGGACGACGAAGCGAGCATTCGCCGCATTTTAGAAACCCGCCTCTCCATGATCGGATATGACGTCGTGACTGCTGCTGATGGCGAAGAGGCGATCGAAACCTTCCATGAGTCCTGCCCAGATTTGGTGGTTCTGGACGTAATGATGCCAAAGCTCGATGGCTATGGCGTCTGCCAAGAACTCCGCAAGGAGTCAGATATCCCGATCATTATGCTGACGGCGTTGGGCGACGTGGCTGACCGCATCACTGGGTTAGAACTAGGTGCTGACGACTATGTCGTGAAACCCTTTTCACCGAAAGAACTGGAAGCCCGGATTCGCTCAGTCTTACGGCGGGTCGATAAAAGTCAAGCGACTGGCATTCCCAGTTCTGGGGTGATTTCGATTAATGCCATTCGCATTGATACGAACAAGCGTCAGGTCTATAAAGGCGACGAGCGGATTCGGTTGACCGGCATGGAATTTAGCCTGCTGGAGCTACTGGTGAGCCGTTCTGGTGAGCCGTTCTCCCGAGCTGAAATTTTGCAAGAGGTGTGGGGCTACACCCCAGAGCGCCACGTCGATACCCGCGTGGTGGATGTCCACATTTCGCGACTACGTGCCAAGTTAGAAGAGGATCCAAGTAATCCTGAACTGATCTTGACGGCTCGTGGCACCGGCTACCTATTCCAGCGAATTGTGGAACCTGGTGAGGAATTGTAGGTTGGGGCAACGGAGTAGTCTGCTAGAATTTTCTAAGTTTTTTACAGAATTCAGTCCATGGTAGCGACTCGCGCTCGAATCGCCGTAGATGCTATGGGTGGTGACCACGCACCCGCCGAAATTGTGGCTGGTGCCATCCGGGCCAAGGCTGAGCTGGATGCAGATATCCTGCTAGTGGGTGACCCCGCCCAGATTAGGGCCGCCACTCCCAACGAAGAGAATCTCAATGACCTCAAAATTGTGCCCGCCGAGGGGACGATCGAGATGCATGAAGAGCCATTAAGTGCCCTTCGTCGGAAGCGTAGAGCTTCGATTAATGTGTCGATGGACCTGGTCAAGCAGCAGGAAGCTGATGCTGTGGTCTCTGCCGGACACTCCGGTGCGGCAATGGCTGCGGCTCTGTTACGTTTAGGCCGTCTTAAGGGCATTGATCGGCCCGCAATTGGGGCCGTTTTCCCGACGGTTTTGGCCGATAAATCGGTACTAATTTTGGATGTGGGGGCTAATGTCGATTGCCGCCCCAAATTTTTAGAGCAATTCGCCGTGATGGGTACGGTGTACTCCAAACACGTTTTGGGGATTGAGAACCCCAAGGTCGGACTCCTTAACATCGGTGAGGAGGCCAGCAAAGGCAATGAGTTGGCGGTGCAAGTGCATCAGCTATTGACCGATCATCCGGCGGTGCCGTTTGTGGGCAATGCTGAAGGCCGGGATGTGCTGTCGGGACAATTTGATGTGGTGGTTTGTGACGGCTATGTGGGCAATGTGTTGCTGAAATTTGCCGAAGCCGTTGGCGAGTCTGTACTCCAAATTCTACGAGAAGAGTTGCCCCGGGGCATACGCGGCAAGGCGGGAACGCTGATTTTGAAAGACAATCTGAAGCGGATTAAGCAGCGCGTTGACCACGCTGAGCACGGCGGTGGGTTACTGTTGGGGGTAGCCGGCATTGCTGTGATTAGCCACGGCAGTTCCCAGGCTCCTTCTGTCTTTAATGCCATTCGCTTAGCAAAAGAGGCAGTCGATAACCAGGTATTAGATCGCATTCAGGCGCAATATCATAAGGTGGCAATGCCTGCTGCAGACGGAGAATAGATTGTGCAACAAACAACGGTAGGGGTGTCTTTGGTCGGCTGTGGCTCGGCCCAATTGTCTGTGGCGCTCAGTAATGAAGACCTCAGCCAAATGGTCGAGACATCGGACGAGTGGATTGCGACTCGTACCGGGATTCGGCAGCGGCACATCGCTACAGGACAAGATTCGCTGAGCAGTCTGGCAGCGCGGGCTGGAGCGGCGGCAATCGAGATGAGTGGCCTGACTGCTGAGGCGGTGGATTTAATCATTTTGGCGACTTCGACTCCTGATGATTTGTTTGGTAGCGCGGCTCAGGTGCAGGCCGAACTCGGTGCCACCCGCGCAACGGCGTTTGATCTCACGGCAGCTTGCTCAGGGTTTGTGTTTGCTCTCGTGACTGCGGCTCAATATCTGCGCACGGGGGTTTATCAAACGGTCTTGGTCGTGGGGGCCGATGTGCTGTCCCGGTGGACTGATTGGCGCGATCGCCGGACCTGTGTCTTGTTTGGCGATGGGGCTGGGGCGGTGGTCTTGCAGGCAAGCGATCGCGATCGCTTGCTGGGGTTTGAAATGCGCAGCGACGGCACCATGAATGGCTGCCTCACCCTACCTTATCAATCAGAATCGACCGTCCTGATTGATGACAAAACGGCCCAGAAAGGCACCTATGCCCCCATCGATATGAACGGCAAGGAAGTGTATCGATTTGCGGTGAAGCGGGTGCCAGAAATTGTAGAGAAAGCGTTATTCCGTGCGAACTTGACTACCCAGGATGTTGACTGGTTGCTACTACATCAAGCCAACCAGCGGATCTTGGATGCCGTTGCCAGTCGCTTAAACATGCCGGCCGATCGCGTGATTAGCAACATGAGTCGGCATGGCAATACCTCTGCCGCTTCTATTCCCATCGCTTTAGACGAAGCCGTCCGCAACGGCCAGATTAAACCCGGTGATGTGGTGGCCTCATCAGGGTTTGGTGCTGGCTTGAGCTGGGGTGCTGCGATCTTCGAATGGGGCTAACGGGAGCTACGGGGTAGCACAGTTGCGGCTAATTAAGCGGGCTTGTAGGTGCTGCGGATCGTGACATTAACGCCCTCTGCCGACTGTTCCAAAATCAGCAATGGAGTCGGCTTGGCTTTTTGATCCCAGTGCATATTCGCCAACCGGCCTTGAATGGTTGGCTGCCAGGCACCCCCTTCGGCTTCTGGACTCAAGAAAGTTTCAATACATTCAATGATTTGATTGATGGTGGTCGAGGTGGACTGGGTGGGCAACTTGGCGAGTTTGATTTCAATGCGGAAGAGAATTCGCGTCTTAGACCCTAAAGCTTCGCTAGTTTTGTAGGCCACATCAAAGATTTGGTCAATTTGACGCGTCTTACTCGCAATCCCCACCATGCCAGTTTCCGCTTGCTGAGGCCGCAAAGTCGCCGCCAATTGCTGCTTCACCTTCACTTTCAGCTGATTCACAATCTGGAAGTGGAACATTTCTTCTTCCATGCGCATCCGCAGATAATCGAGATTGAACTCGCGGGAGTGCACCAAGTCAGGATTTTTCTCCATCTTCGCGATGGTGACCGTTGCCATCTTCACCCGCTTTTGCAATTCCTTATTTTTGTAGTCAAGAAATTTCACTTGTTTTTGCAGGCGCTTGCCCTGTAGATAATTCATCACACCGGCGGCGATGAGCAAGACAAACAGTACTCCAGAGGTCATCATCCAGAGATTTATGGGTTTGGCTGGTGCTGCGGGTGGCTCTGGGGCCGGTGCTTGAGCCACAATCAGCTGGGTCTGAGGAGACGGAAATAACATGGCACGAAAACCTGTTCAACTCATGTTTTTAAGATTCCCGTTTAGGCTCTGATCCGTATCATGAAGAGCCTTGTACTTTAGTGAAGCCAGCGGGCCCGATAACTGCGAGCATCTAAGTGGCAGAGATAAGGGAATCGGGTGTAGCGTCCTAAGCCACCAGGCCACCAAGGATCTAACGCCCAGTAGAGTTGGCGACCAGTCAAGCCATCGCAGTAGAAGTCGATCGCATCGCCGACAATATGCCGACTCATGGAGGCACCCCCGGCTTGGGCGTTGATGGCCGGGGGGCGGTACCAACTGGTGATGACAAAAGGGCGGCCGATGCGATCGCGGGCTTCTTGGGCCAGTTGGGCAATGCGGATCATCGCGTCTACAGTGGATTGATCGGGCGGCAGCCGCGCCCCGCCCCGGGTGGCCTCGGCCCAGGTGAAGCTACCGCCGGAAATGATGGCAGCGGCTAGTTGCAGGTTGTCAGGCGTCCAGCGGGCAGGGCGACGAGGGGGCGTGGCGGGCATCGGGGCAGGCATGGCTTCTAGGGCATCGCGGCGGGCTCGCTCCATTTGCCGCAGATCATTGAATAGGGACTGAATAGCGGGGATGCGGCCATCCATGCGCCGCCAAATGGTGACCAAGCGAATCAGCGCTTCCCGGTGATCGGCGTCGCCGGTATAAATCGTGGGTACTGTCATCCAAAAATCGAGGAGGGCGCGATCCAGCTGGTTGGCAACTTGGGTAATTGCGGCGGCATTTCCCGCCTGGTTCACCAATACTTGCGGATCGACCCCTAACTGACGAATCACCGTGGTGCGCGAATCTAAGCCGTGCCACATGCGATAACCCTCGGTCAGGGCAAACCGTTGATCACCCTGGCCGCGATAGTTGGCCGGAATGCGTTGCACAAACGCGACCAAAGCCGGATCGAGAATCTCGGGATTGGTTTCGTGGGCAAAGGGGGCTTCGGCGGTCAGGGTTTGAATCGCCTCTTCTCGTGAGTCCAACTCGCGCCACAATTGCACCAATCGCAGCAGGGCCTCGCGCTGGTTGGGATAGCCGGAAAAATACCGATCCGCTTGGGCAATGAATTGCAGCAGTGCTTGATCGAGCCGGGTCTCGTCGATCGCCTCCGAGGGGGTGGTAAAGCCGAGGGTGGCGATCGACGCAGCTGGGGTATCAAGCTTGCGCCACATCCGCACCGTTTCGATCAGGGCCTCGCGCTGAAAGGCGAGCCGACTGTAATTATTGGGCACGCGCTCCACAAAGGCGAGCAATACGTTATCGAGGGCAGCTAGGTTTTGGGGCAGGGTGGCCGCACTAAAGTCAGTCTTCAGGTCAGTGAGATACGCTTGCTGCAACGCTTCCGCATCTACCGGCTCTAAGTGGGCCGCGGCCGCGTCATTGGGGGGCGGACTGTAGCCTTTGGCGATCGCCTGGATAAAGCGATCGGTGTAGCGACCTTGCGCCCCGTCCCAGAGGTCTTTGCCCTGCCAGCCCGTAGCAGTCAGATGATTGGTGAGGCTGCGAATCGTGTTGGCCGCATATTGCACCTGCTCGGGAAAGGTATTGACCTGATCCGGCGGAATCCGATTGGCCGGAGCAATGCCGAGTCCTGTTTCGCCATCGGTCAACGGCGGTTTACGCTGGGTCGCGTACAGGGCCGCCAAAATTGGCTTGTGAATGCCTGCCCGAGCTGCTTCGATTAAATAGTAGTCATTACGTTGATCAGGCGAACGTTGTGCCATAGCCCTGAATCCTTCCAATATCCCCAAAGTTTAGGACGTTTATGAAAAAATCTCCGGTGCTGTGGCAAGAATCTTCGTGGACGCAGCTGCAAAGGGTGCAATTAATTGCCAGCGATATGGATGGCACGTTGACTCGGCAGGGCCAATTTACCCCCATGCTATTGCAGGCGCTGGCCACCCTGGCGGACATGCAGGTCGCGACCTTGATCGTCACAGGCCGTTCGGCGGGCTGGGTACAGGCGGTGGCGCACTACTTGCCAGTGGCCGGGGCGATCGCGGAAAACGGCGGCGTGTTTATCGCGCCCCAGACAGGCGCTACTGAATTACTGGTCGATATTTCGGCACCCGACCAGCACCGTCAGCAGTTGGCCGCCATGTTTGCCCAATTGCAAGACGAGTTGCCTGACCTCACTCCGGCGGTGGATAATCCCTTTCGCCTCACGGACTGGACATTTGCGATTGGCGAGCTGTCCCCGGCGGCGCTGGACCACATTGCCGATATCTGTGGCCAAGCTGGCTGGGGCTTTACTTACAGCACCGTGCAATGCCACATCCGGCCCCGGCATCAGGACAAAGGCGTTGGTCTGAAACGGGTATTGCAGCGGCATTTTCCCCACATTGCCGTGACGGATGTGGTGACCGTGGGGGATAGTCCCAACGATGAAGGGTTATTCGATGCCGATCTATTTCCCCTATCGGTCGGCGTGGCCAATGTGCAGCATTATGTCGATCGCTTACAACACCTCCCGACCTTAATCACTCCCAGTGCTGAAGTGGCGGGCTTTCAGGAACTGGTGACGGCGATCGCTCAGGCAAAACGATTGGCCTCGTGATGGCTGGCATTACTTAGGTGGCTTCGGGGCAAAGGAGCAGCGGCGGGGAAGGGATCACCGACCGTGTGACTCAATGACACCTTTAGGATTGACATAGCGTCATCAGCCATAAAACCAGGACAGATTTACTATAAAAATGCGGGTGAGCTGGTGCAGGCTGACTTGGCTGCCTGCGGTTCCTGTCGTCAATGGCTTTGGTGTCTCCCTCGGTCTAAGCTTGTGCTGCCTTTTGAATTCATCTTGCCGGGTCGCCCTGTTTCCTGGCAAACCAAAGATAAGTCCAAGCTCCAGGCGTGGATGGCGACGGTGCAACAGGTCGCGAGTCAGCGATGGGACAGCGATCGCCCCTACGATGATTATGTGCGTCTCAAGCTGACCTATTACTTTGAAGCGCCTGGGGGCAAAGAAGACAGCGTGCCCGACAGCGACAACATTATTAAGCCCGTGCGGGCCGCTTTAGTAGGAGTGATTTTCGAGCATGATTACTTAGCATCAGATGTGATCAGTCGCCGCAAAAATTTGAATGGTTCCTTTCGGGTACGAGGCATGTCGCCAATCCTAGCGGTGGGCTTCATTCAGGGAGTAGAATTTGTGCATGTTAGGATCGAAGGCGCGCCGGACCCTGCCGATCTGAGCTAATGAGTTCTTGCTAGTTGTCACTAATATGAGCTACCGCACCCATCAATCTAGCTTGGAGCACCGCCGCGTGCTGAGACTGGCGCGCGAATACCGCAGCGAAGGATATGACGTGACGGTGTATCCGCAGGCGGCAGAGTTGCCAGAGCCCTTATCAAAATGTCCCCTTGATCTGATTGCCCGAGGGGCCGACAAGGTCATTGCGATCGAGGTCAGAACCCGCGAGAGCTTGACCCTCAATGGGTTAGAAGATCTGCGCCGCATGGCAGAAAAGATTAAAGAAATTCCCGGTTGGATTTTTGAGCTGGTGGTGACCAATCCACGGCAGCCGAAAAAAGAGCGCTAATCGTGGCCAAGTCTTCCGCTTCAGAGAGGCTTTGACGGGAATGCGAAATTTTCAAGCCGAAGGCTCATGTTAGTCCGGTGGTTTGCCATCAACCACCTCCTCTATCCTTCCAACAAAATTTTGCAGCGCAGTGAGCAAGGCATTGCCGCCCAAAATGTAAGAAGAATTGGCCACCGTGGAATCCATTTGAGTGTTGCCAGCCACTAAGCCAATGCCGATCGCGGTTTGCAGTGTGCCTAAGGATAAATCGCGTCGCCGCCGCTTTTTGGGTTTGCGGCTCAGGGCAATGGTCTCTTCATGCTCGGTGAGCACGGCGTCATTCAGCGCAGTGAACATCCTGAGAATTTGCTGGCTGTTACCGATGGGGTGGTCTGCATCTGGCGATCGCAGATAGTCCGCAATCACTTGTTGAAAAGTGTTGTGGCTGACCCCCAGGGGATGAATTGAGTCGAGTTCTGTTGAGACAAAGGGGGCGGGATCTGGGCGGAGGCGCGATCGCAACTCCTCCATCGCCCCCGAAGCCGTTGCTGCCGATTGAATCAACGCCTCAATCTCCGCTTCCACCGCAGACTTCGCCAACTGGCTCAACACCTGCTGCTGAGCGGCTCCCAAAACTTGCTGCCGCTCTGCGGTGGTAGTGCCCGAGTGTTTCAACTGTTTGACGGCTTTTTGCCACGCCCGCAGCGCCACCAACAGTTCCGTGATTTCTGATGCCATGCCAACCCAACTCCGCTAGGCGTACAAATCGGCCACATAGTCGCCGTAGCCGTTGTAGATGACCGTGTCTTGTCGCTCCCAGTCAAACGGATTGGTGTTGGTGCCAACGATTTTTTCCGTCTTTTGTGACCAGCGAGGATGGGGCACGTCAGGATTCACATTGGCCTCAAAGCCATATTCATTGGGAGAAATCGTATTCCAGTAGGTGGCGGGCTGTTCGCGGGTGAACTCAATTTTCACAATCGATTTGCCGCCTTTAAACCCATATTTCCAGGGCAGCACCATGCGAATCGGGGCACCATTTTGCTTCGGCAACGTGCGGCCATACAAACCGACGGCAAAGAAGGCGAGTTCGTTCGCCATTTCTTCAATGGTTAAGGCTTCGACGTAGGGCCAGGGCAGATCGCGCCCCAAGCCCCACGATGGGCCAGGGGTGACTTCCGGATCGTAGAACGAGGTGAAGCTGACAAATTTGGCGTCGCTAGTTGGTTCCACCGCCGCCATCAGCGATCGCATCGGAAAGCCTAGCCAGGGCACGACCATGGCCCAAGCTTCGACACAGCGAAAGCGATAGACCCGCTCTTCCAACGGGAAGCGCTGGGTGAGATCGTCCAGGTCATAGGTTTGGGGATTTTTGACCAAGCCGCCCACCTCCAACGTCCAGGGATCGGTCGGCAGTGCTTGGGCGGCTTCCCAAATATTCTTGGTGCCGCCAAATTCATAGAAGTTGTTGTAGCTGGTGGCGTCTGACCTTTCAGTGATGGCCCGCCCCGCATCGCGAAAGTCTGGATTCAGGGTGAAGCCGTTGAGTCGGTTACCCCAGGTGGCTTGCAGGGCGGAGTCTGGATTGGTGGCCGATCGCTGGCAAGACGCAAACGAGACGGCGGAGGCCCCAATCCCCATGCCGACCAGCCCCTTAAGCACTCGGCGGCGATTCCAGTAAGCGGCTTCGGGGGTCACACGGCTAGTGGGTAACTGCCAGGATTGGGGAAGGTGGATGAAGCTCATGGGGCGATCGCTAGTGGGGGTGGCATTCCCCCCGATTGTGACATTTTTTCTCGGTTCAGGAGAGAACCGCGATCGCTCTGCCCTCACCGAGAATCCCGCTTAATCATCTTGGCAGGATGTGACAAGATAAAACAGATTGTTGAATGCCCGCCTGATTGCATGACTGATTCTTCCTTTGTCTCCATGCCCGCCTACGAAAAACTCAAGACGCTGCGACCGCTGATGCTGAGGCTGCACAAAGCGCTGCTCGAAGCCGAGCAAGACAGCTACGAGCGCGTCCACGGCCCCATCACCTCCAAAATGGAGCTATTTCAGCTCGTGATTAGTGATGAGTGGTTTGATTGGCTGCGGCCCATTTCACAGTTCATTGCCCGCATTGACGAATCGGTGGCCTCTAAAGAGCCGGTTTCGCCCAACGTGATTCATGGCCTGCTGGAAGAAGCCCACGACATTTTGCCCCTACAGTCAGATGCGGTGAGCGAGGCGGCGGTTCGGTACCAGCGCGCCGTCGATAATTATCCCAAAATTGCCACCCTACATGCGCAGGTGATGGAGGTACTGAAGCCCAATTTGCCGGGAGCCAGTGAGCCCTCTGGATAAGGGAAATTGGCAGGCGCGATCGCACTCCGGTGGCGGCTTTATGGGCAAGCGGCCAGACTACGGGGACACGCTCAGATGTTGCTGATGAAATCCTAGGTACGGCTCAGGAGCACTGACGAGCGTACAGCAACTCGGTACTCTCGATGCAGGATGCCTTAGCTGGCCATCTTGTTTTGGCGAGCGGACTGGAGTTCTTGAATGCGCTCTAAATTGCCGACGGGGATGGCCTGAATTAAGCGCTGGGTATATTCTCGTTGTGGCTCAAAGTAAATGCGGTCGGCGGGGCCAAGCTCTTCTAGCTGGCCTTGGTTCATCACCATGATGCGATCGCTCATAAATTTCACCACCGCCAGATCGTGGGAAATAAAGATGTAGGTCAACTTGAATTCCGCTTGTAGTTCCTTCAGCAAGTTCAAAACCTGGGCCTGCACTGACACATCTAGCGCGGACACGGACTCGTCGCAGATGATGAACTGAGGGTTGAGTGCTAAGGCCCGGGCAATGCAAATGCGCTGACGTTGCCCTCCGGAAAACTCGTGGGGAAAGCGATTGATGCAGTCAGGATCGAGGTCAACCCGTTCTAGCAGGTAGGCGACGCGCTCTTGGCGATTGCGACGACTGCGGGCAACTTTATGAATTTTCAGCGGTTCCGCGATCGCGGCTCCCACGCTCATTCGAGGATCCAGCGCACTAAAGGGATCTTGAAAGATGTATTGCATCTCCCGCCGCAGCTTTTTTAAGCCTGCGCCTTTCAAACTGAGCGCATCTTGTCCGTTGAACCAGACATGCCCGCCCATCGCGGGGGCTAACCGCAGCAGCGATCGCGCCAGGGTGGTTTTGCCGCAGCCCGATTCACCCACGAGCCCAAAGGTTTCGCCTTGAAAGACCTCGAACGAAACATTGTTCACCGCCATCACATAGCGTTTGGTATTCCCCAAGACGCCCCGCACTGGGTATCCCACTTGCAGGTTCTCCACTTTCAGCAGTGGGCCTTGCTCAGTGATTGCCGCCAGCCTGGCCGCCGACTCTGCCGCCGTCACCACCGTTTGATAGACCTGCACGCTCTCGGCATTCTGGGGTTTTTCGCGAATTTGAGGCGTTCCGCTGGCATCGGGCACGACTTCCATAAAGTCCGAGACTGTAGGCAGTTGGCGCAACCGTTGATGTGGTGTCGGACGGCAGGCCAGCAGCCCCTTGGTATAGGGATGTTGAGGATTCGAGAAAATCTCCCAAATGGAGCCATATTCCACGATTTCGCCCTGATACATGACGGCGACCTGATCGGCGATTTCGGCAATGATGCCCAGGTCGTGGGTGATGAAAATCATGCCCATGCCCCGACGATCGCGCAGTTCCCGTAGCAAATCCAGAATCCGTGCCTGCACCGTCACATCCAGCGCCGTGGTGGGTTCATCGGCAATCAGCAAAGTGGGGTCGCAGGCGATCGCCATGGCAATCATCACCCGCTGCAATTGCCCCCCTGACAGCTCATGGGGATAACGGTTGAGCATTTCTTGCTGGCGCTGTTCGACCGCTGCTAACACTTGGGGCGGCGTCCAAGCGGGATGTTCCTGGGCCAGGATGGTCGCTAATTCATCGTTACTGTCTAAAAGTTTGACTTCTTGCAGTAACGCGATCGCCTGCTTAACGGCTTGCGCTTGAGACAATTCCTGATGTTGCAAAATCGCTTCGATAAGCTGAAACCCACAGGTATACACCGGGTTGAGGGAGCTCATCGGTTCCTGAAAAATCATGGAAACCTGGTCACCCCGCAGCTTTTGCATCGTGGCGGGCGCGAGCGATCGCAAATCGACTGCAGGCGTATCGGCGGCGGCTTGAAAAAAGATTTCCCCCCCAGTAATTTCACCGGGCGGATGCGGAATCAAATCCATCACCGACAGCGCCGTCACCGACTTGCCCGAACCAGACTCACCGACAATGCCCAAGGTTTGCCCCCGTGGCACTTGAAAGGAAATATCCCGCACGGCCTGAATCAGACCACTCTCGGTTTTGAATTGCACAGACAGGTGGCGAACATCCAATACAGGAACAGTCATGGGATCAAACACAGGCATTGACAGCGTACAGTTGGATTAGCTGGATCATAACAGCGGTCTCCCCTAGAAAACGGTTTCCCGAAAACAGGATGTTCACACTTGCGATCGCCGTGCTGGTCATGCTGATCGGCTCAGCCATCTGCTCCGGTACCGAAACGGCTCTCCTCTCCGTACCGATTTTGAAAGCGCGACAATTGGCTCAATCACGACAGCCTCGCGCGTTGGCGCTCTTGTCGATTCGGCAAAGGGTGAATCGGCCGATCGCGACCATCGTGATTCTCAACAATCTGTTCAATATTGTCGGCAGCATTATGATTGGCAGCCTCGCGGTCACTGTCTTTGGCGATACTCTGCTCGGGGTCTTTTCTGGCATCTTGACGTTCCTCGTCATCGTGTTTGGCGAAATTTTGCCGAAAACCTTGGCCGAACAACATGCCCAGCAAATCGCGTTACTGATGGCGATTCCCGTCAAAGCGGTGACCTTGCTCATGACCCCATTTGTCGTCATGTTGGAGCGCATTACCGCGCCCTTTGCCCGCAGCAATCGACTCCCTACCACCAACGAAACGGAGATTAAGCTCCTGGCTTCCATTGGCTATCAGGAAGGCATCATCGAAGAAGATGAAGCCGAAATGATTCGCCGCGTGTTTCGGCTTAACGACATTCAAGCCGCGCATATCATGACCCCGCGAGTCGAATTAACGTATCTGCCAGGGGATGCGGCGATCGCTCGTCTCAAAGACGATATTCTCGCCTCACCCCACAGCCGGATTCTGCTGATCGAAGAAGACATTGATCACGTTCAAGGGGTGGCCCTCAAAGATGACCTATTGACAGCACTCATCGAAAATCAGGGCGACCAGCCCGCCCATACGCTCAAACGCAACGTCCGGTTCATCGCCGAAGGCGAACGCGCCGACAAACTCCTGCAAGAATTTCAAACCAACCGAGAGCACATCGCCGTAGTGGTGGATGAATTTGGCGGTGTTTCCGGCGTCGTCACGTTAGAAGACGTCCTCGAAGAACTAACCGGGGAAATCGTAGATGAGACAGACGTCAACGTCGATTTACAAGCCTTAGCCCGACAGCGGCGTAAGCGACTGCTCCAATCTAAAGGCTTTGGCGACCTGCCCTCTTCTAAGCAGCAGTGACCACCAGGGCATCGTCTCCCCGTACTGTGGAACGCACCGGGCATGAGTCAGACCTCACACCACATAAACGGGTGACAACGAGGCGTCATTGACCAATACTGCGAAACGAAGGCTGATGGAAGTTGCTCATTTAATCCGGTACTAGACCACTTGGCCGAGGAGCTCGCCTGTTACTCAACTCCCCGCCGATCAAGTTTCGACTCTGCCCAACTTACGAAGCGAGCAGTTCACGCGAAGTCGAAACCGGGTTTATCAGAAACATCATTTAGCGGCATATCCCTTACCTTGTCAGGGGGGAGCACTTGACATGCCTATACTTGCAGCATTAGCAACAGTTTGTGTGACTAAGGGACTTGCGCGCAAAAAAGATCCCCATGAACCGAGTTTCGACTCCGCTCAACCTTAGTGGTGCAGAAAAGTCCTGAGAGTATTGATGTAGCTAGATTCTCAGATTGAGAAGGGGAGCCATCTGTG
>NZ_JACSWC010000246.1 GCF_016888165.1 Halomicronema sp. CCY15110
GGGAGTTCAGTCATGACCAAAGCCTAACATCCTCTGCTAGCTCATCGCTTGAGTCAACCTGGTTGAGCAATTACCAAACTTTTTCCCAAAGTTCGCATTGAAATTGAATGATTTGATGCAATATCTCCTTCAAAGTGAATTCTGATTCTACTCATTTAGTCATCTCTATAATGATTTATATCTTAATCACTTCAGCTTCTTGATACAGGGGAACGAAAATATTTCAAGTTTAATCCATATAAGCTTGGTGACAACTGAAAGGGTTCGTTAAGTTTCTTGACGAATATAGGGTTGATTTAATTTTCTTTGTATGGCTCAGGTGTGTGGGAGCAAAGCAGGCTAACTATATATTCAACGTCAGATCTGCTGGCTAATCCCCCGCGACCCCACAGGTATATCGCAGATCTGCTGGATAACACCTAATTTCTGGGGCATTATACGACAACTTTACTATCTAACTCCATGCTTTCGGGGTGTTAGATAGCAAATCTGATAGTTAATTCTGGGAATAGAGAGTGTTATCCAGCAATTTTGACAGATAACACCCCAAATAGCGGCATTATCCAGCATCTACCTCCCATGACACTGCCTCAGAAACCTCGCTTGCTTGACCAGGTGCGTCAGTCCATACGGCTGCGACATTTCAGCTTAAAAACAGAGAAGTCTTACGTCTACTACATTCGAGATTTCATCTTGTTCCACCAAAAGCGCCATCCTAGCGAAATGGGAGTCGATGAAATTCGGGCTTACTTATCCCATCTTGCAGTAGAGCGGCAAGTCGCAGCCTCTACGCAAAACGTTGCCTTAAGTGCGCTTTTGTTTCTCTACAAGCAGGTTCTAGAGCTAGAGCTGCCGTATATTGACAATATTGAACGGGCCAACCGCCCCAAACGCCTGCCAGTGGTTTTTACGAGAACAGAAGTCAAACAAGTGCTCAGCCGTTTAGATGGCATGAATCACTTGATCGTGAGCTTGTTGTATGGCAGTGGCATGCGTTTGATGGAAGGATTGCGGCTTCGAGTCAAAGATCTGGATTTTGAGTATCGGCAAATTACGATTCGGGATGCTAAAGGTCATAAAGACCGCGTTACGATGTTACCCACCGCAACGATTGAGCCGCTGAAGCTACAGCTTCAAAAGACCCAACAGCTGCATCAACAAGATTTAGGTATGGGGTATGGGGCGGTGGAGCTCCCTTATGCTCTTGCTCGCAAATATCCGAATGCTGACAAGGAATGGAAATGGCAGTTTGTGTTTCCCTCATGGAAGCGCTCTGTTGATCCTCGCAGTCAGCAGATCCGACGGCATCATGTTTATGAGCAATCAGTACAAAGAGCCGTCAAAAAAGCAGTGCAAACCGCAGGCATTCATAAACATGGCGGTTGCCATACGTTGCGTCATAGTTTTGCGACTCATTTACTAGAAGATGGCTACGATATTCGCACGGTACAAGAGTTACTCGGCCATAAAGATGTCAAAACCACAATGATTTATACCCATGTGTTGAATCAGGGTGGACGGGGTGTGAGAAGCCCGTTGGATTCGTACTGAACGGATCGAGTCGCGGTTGCTTCATCATTGAGTTGCGGCTACTGTCCCACCTGTTTTTTAACGGTTTTGGCTTAATCATTAATGAACTAAATGGCAGGCGACGAAATGCCCATCGCCCGCGTCTTTGAACTCCGGTTCGGGGGCGTAGCGGCATGCCTCGATCGCAACGGGGCAGCGGGTGTGGAAGCGGCAGCCCTGGGGCGGATTGGTGGGGCTGGGCACATCCCCTTCCAGGATGATGCGTTCCCGTTTGGCCTCAATGGTGGGGTCGGGGATGGGGACGGCGGACAGTAGCGCTTGGGTATAGGGATGCAGCGGATTTTCGTAGAGGGCCACGCGATCGGCCAGTTCGACCACTTTGCCCAGATACATGACGGCGACGCGATCGCTGATATGCCGCACCACGCTCAAATCATGGGCAATGAACAGGTAGGTCAAGCCCAGCTCATCCTGTAGCTTTTGCATCAGGTTCACTACCTGCGCCTGAATGGAGACATCCAGCGCCGCAATGGGTTCATCCGCCACAATGAATTTGGGATTCACCGCCAGGGCGCGGGCGATGACGATGCGCTGCCGCTGACCGCCGGAAAACTCGTGGGGATAGCGGGTGATGAACTTGGGGTTGAGGCCCACAATGTGCAGGAGTTCGGCAACGCGATCGCGCTTCTCTTTTCCCGTGGCTAGCCCGTGAACCTCTAACGGTTCGCCGACGATGCTGCCCACGGTCATGCGCGGATTCAGCGACGCATAGGGATCTTGAAAGATCATCTGCATCTCGCGCCGCTGCTGCCGCAGACTCTCCCCTTTAGCGGCGGTGAGTTCCGTTTCCTCGAAATAGACTTTGCCACCCGTCGGTCGCTCTAGCTGCAAGATGGCTTTGCCCGTGGTGCTTTTGCCGCAGCCTGACTCGCCCACCAGTCCTAACGTTTCGCCCTGGCGCACGTCGAAGGTGATGCCATCCACCGCTTTGATGCTGCCGACTTGCCGCTGAAAGATAAGCCCCTGCATGACGGGAAAGTGAACTTGCAAATCCTCAATGCGGACTAGGGTTTGGGTCTGGGGAGTGGTGGCGGTGGTGGTCATGGGGGAGGAGGAGTGGATGGGTGGCGGAGTGGCAGAGTGATGGGGTGGCAGGGTGATGGGGTGGCAGGGTGATGGGTGCTGTGATCTCATACGTAAGACCTAGGACCTCACCCCTGAGCCTTTGCTAGTGGGCGATCGCGCGGGCGGTTTCCAGAACGGCGGCACCGTTGGGTTTGACCCAGCAGGCGACGGCGTGGTTGGGGCGATCGCTGACGGGTTCGAGGGTGGGGTCTTCGGTGTGGCAGCGATCTATGACGTAGGGGCACCGAGCCGCAAAGGGGCAACCCTGGGGATAGTCCATCAGATCGGGGGGCATCCCATCGACGGGTTTGAGTTCGGCTTTTTGGGCTTCGTCGAGGCGCGGAATGCTTTGCAAGAGGCCGAGGGTGTAGGGGTGGCGCGGATTGGCGTAGAGCTGATCGAGGGGGGCAGACTCCACGATTTGCCCCGCATACATGACGAGGATGCGATCGGCGAGGCTGGCGAGCAGTGACAGGTCATGGGTAATCCAGATGACGGCCATGTTCAGCTCTTCCTTCAGCCGTTTCACCAGTTCCACGATTTGGGCCTGAATGGTGACGTCTAGCGCGGTCGTCGGTTCATCGGCAATCAGGAGTTTGGGGTCGCAGGCTAAGCCCATGGCAATCATCACTCGCTGGCGCATCCCGCCCGAAAACTGGTGGGGGTAGTTGCGAATGCGATCGCGAGCCGCTGGAATGCCAACGTGTTCCAGCAGTTCGATGGCGCGATCGCGGGCCGCCACCTTGTCGAGTTTCATGTGCACCCGAATGGACTCGGTAAGCTGCTTTTCCACCGTCAGCACCGGATTCAGCGAGGTCATCGGGTCTTGAAAGATCATGGAAATACGATTGCCCCGCAGCCGCCGAATCGCCGGCAGACTCAGCTGCAGCAAGTCTTGCCCTTCAAACATCACCTCGCCCTGGGTAATTTTGCCGGGCGGTTGCGGAATCAGTCGCATCACCGACAGCATGGTCATGCTCTTGCCGGAGCCAGATTCGCCCACAATACCCACCGTTTCCTGATCGTTGACGTGAAAGGAAACGTCATTCACCGCATGGACGACGCCTTCGCCAGTGTAAAAGCGGGTTTGCAGGTGCTTGACGTCGAGTAGAGGCATGGGTGGGGGAGTGGGGGTGAGGGGGTGAGGGTGGATGAAGTAGGTGAGTGGATGAGGTAGGGGAGTGGGTGGAGTAGCAGGTTGGGGAGAATATCCAAAGTTAAGAGGTTTGAATTTTGAATTGGTCTCCTAACTCAACCCTGAAAACTCAACACTCAACACTTCATTCACGTGCGTTGTTGGGGATCGAGTGCTTCCCGCAGGGCGTCGCCGAGGAGGTTGAAGCCAAGGACGGTAATGGCGATCGCCAAACCGGGAAACGTCGTAATCCAGGGCGCTCGTTTGAAATAATCGCGACCCGCAGCGAGCATCGCGCCCCATTCTGGCGAAGGGGGTTGAGCGCCTAATCCCAGGAAGGAAAGGGCCGAAGCCGACAGCACCGCTACCGACACCCCCACGGTCGCCACCACAATAATGGGCGACAGAATGTTGGGCAAAATGTGGCGGAACAGCAGCCGCACATGTTGCGCACCGACCGCCTGGGCCGCCTTGAAATACTCCTTATTTTTCTCTACGAGCACTGCCCCGTAGGTGATGCGGGCATAGAACGGAATCGAGCTAATGCCCACCGCAATCATGGCGTTGGTCAAACTAGGGCCGAGCACCGCCACCGCTGCCAACGCAATCAGCGTCTCGGTAAACGAGAAGAGCACATCAACCGCCCGCATCAGGGCAGTTTCGACCCAACCGCCCACATAGCCCGCCACCAGCCCCGTCAACACCCCCACCGTCATGGAGATGCCCACCGCAATCAGCCCTACATACAGCGTTAGTCGAGAACCGTACACCATGCGGCTAAACAGATCGCGGCCAAATTCGTCGGTGCCAAACCAAAACTCTGAATTCGGGGGCGTGAGCGCCGCACCGACCCCCAACTCCGTTGGATCGTGGGGGGCAATGACGGGGGCAAAGATGGCCGTTACCACCAGCACCAGGCAAATCGACCCTCCCATCTTGGCGCTGGGACTTTTGAGCAGCCGCTTGAGAAACTGACCAAAATCTTTGACCTTGGCGGCGGCGATGCTGGTATTTGAAAGCGTGGCAACCGGCTGAGTCATTAGCTGTATTTAATGCGGGGGTCAATCCAGACGTAGAGAATGTCTAGAACAATGGAGACGACGACCACGACCGTGGCAAAAATCAGGATGAACCCCTGAATCGTCGGGTAGTCGCGTTGAAAGATCGATTGGATCGCGAGGCGACCAATGCCGTTCCAAGCGAAGACGTTTTCCACCACGATCGCGCCCCCCATCATGTAGGTGAATTGCAGGCCCAGCATGTTGACCACATTGATCAAGCCGTTGCGCAGGGCGTGACGCGAGAGCACCAGCGTTTCTGCCAACCCCTTGGCCCGCGCCGTGCGCATGTAGTCTTGGGACAGCACATCCAGCATGGACGATCGCGTTAGCCGTGAGACCGCTGCCGCATTCGCCAGACCCAAGGTGACGGCTGGCAAGATCAGGTTTTTGAAATCCGTCCCCGACACCGGCAACCAGCCCAGGCGAATGGAAAAGACATACATCAGCATCAACCCCAACCAAAAGCTGGGAATCGAAATGCCGATAATCGCCCCCGTCATCAGCGATGTGTCGAGCCAGGTGCCGCGTTTATAAGCGGCAAAAAAGCCAATGGGCACCCCCACCAGCATGGTGATCAGCAGGGCACTCAGCGCCAGCGCCAGGGTATTGGGCAGACGCACCAGCAGCAGTTCCAACACGGGCTGGTTGCCGCGAATGGTGGTGCCAAAGTCGCCCTGCAAAATGCGTCCCATGTACATGAAGTACTGCTCGTAAATGGGGCGATCGAGGCCGAGTTGCGAGCGAATTTGCTCAATCTGCTCCGGCGTGGTCGATTGCGACTGGGCAAACATAATTTGCACCGGGTCGCCCGGCACCAGATGAATCAGCAGCGTCACCGCGATAGTCGTCACCCAAATGGTGAAAATGCCGCTCAGAATGCGCTTGAGAATATATCGAGTCATGGAGGCTGGCTTTACGTTTGTTAACGGTTAATGCCGTCTCTGCTGCGGTTATTCAACGTAATTTGCGGAAAATTAAACGTTCATTCTGAACGATTAGTGAAACGGGAAAATCTCACGATCGATCGCCAGGGCGAAACAGGTTGGGAATCACCGTTGGGAATGACCCAAGATTTACCAACAAACTGCTTCGCCCCAACGGGCCATGCCGCGATCGCCCAATACGGCGGCGCGATCGCGGCACAAATCATGATGCGTTATTGCACCAATTTGATGTCGTTAAACAACGGCCGGTTGAATGGCCCAATCACGAACCCATCGACGGCTGAGGTAGTGGTATAGATCCACAACCAACCCGGCGTGTAGAGGGGCACATGCACCGCATTTTCTAGCAGGTACTGCTGAGCATCTTGCACCGCCGCCAGCCGCGCTTCGGGGTCAACCGTGGTACGAGTCGTGTCTAGCAGAGCGTCCAACTCGGGAGTTTGGTAGCCGCTATAAGCCCCCGGCGAATGCCAGAGCTGGTGCAAAATGTCGGGGTCATACCAGGCCCAGCCCATCATGTCGAAGGTGCTCTGACCGCTATCGGTCTCATTTTCCTGCTTGACGCGGGCGTTCATCGTGCCGATATCCATGGTTTCGATTTCGGTTTCGATGCCGACTTGGGCCAGTTGGTTTTGGAATACCTGCACCATCTTTTCGCGGTTGCCGCCGACCCAGGTCATCATCGTGACCGTGAGGGGATTCTCCGGGCCATACCCGAGTTCATCCAGCAGTTCCTGGGCTCTGGCCGGATCGTATTCATAGCCATGCTCTGCGCAGAACTCCTGGTCATTGCCCAGCACCCCGCGCGCGACCGTACACTTCTCGCGCTTCACCACATCGCCGAAGACGATATCGATCGCGGCATCGGGGTCGATCGCATAGGCCACCGCCTGCCGCGCCCGAATGTCATCAAACGGCGGTCGGGAAATCGTGAACTCAAAGAAGACGTTCTGTCCGGTTTGTTCCGCGACGTACAGTTCCAGCGAATCGTCCGCACGAATCGCTTCCAGTTCTTCCAAGGGCGGTTCGGCGATGATGTCAATTTCTCCCGTTTGCAGACCCGCTAGGCGAGTTTGCGGTTCAGGGATTTGCTTGATGACCAGCTCATCCAGATAGGGCGCACCGGCATTTTCAATGGGCCGACCAAAGTTCTGATAGTCCGCATTCTTTTCCAGGACGATCTCGTCACCCTTGGTCCAGCTCACCAGCTTCCAGGGGCCAGTGCCCACCGTCGCGCTGACGCCAAAGTCGTCGCCCAATTCCTCCGCACTGTCGCAAATCTGGCTGGAGAACGGATCGGCCATGAAGGCAATGAACGCCCCAAAAGGCTGTTCAAAAGTGAATTTCACCGTCAAATCGTCAACGGCTTCCACAGCGGTGATCGGCCCCCAAGCGCCGCTGGTAACGCTCGGATTTTCGGCGTCGATCGCGCGCTCAGCGGTGTACTTCACATCATTCGCGTCAAAGGGCGTGCCATCGTGACAGACGATGCCCTCATTCAGCACAAAGGTCGCCTCTAAACCGTCATCGCTCACGGTCCATTCTTTCGCCAAGTTGGCGACCACTTCGCCATTTTCATCAAAGGCCAGCAGCGTATCGTAAATCTGGTCAAACACCTGCCAAGACAAGGTGGTGGTGGTGCGCTGCGGGTCGAGGGAGTCGGCATCGCCGTACCGTGCCCAAACGACAGAACCACCTTCGGTGGGGGTGCCCGCTGCGTCCGTAGCGGTGTCTTCGCCCGGGTCTGTTGTGGCCGTTTGGTCGCCGCCGCAACCCGCGATCGCCAACCCGATCAGCGATAATCCAGCCAGCAATTTACCGGCGCGTTTGGGGTGAAAGTTGAAACTCATGCTTTGGGGGGTCTCCTCAATTTTCTCTATCTGCTCAAGCAGGGGGCCGAGTTTGCCAATAGCTAGGAACTTATTGAAAGACCATAAGGGGGAAGCTCATCTAGGGAGAATTTGTGCAGATAAGTTTAAGGTTTGGTTAGGAACCAGGGCAGACATGCTTCGCTGGGGATGTCTTGCCGTCTTGAGACTCAGCGTCAAATATCAACCAATGTTAATGCGGGGGCGAGTGACCGAGTGGCCCGATGGCCCCATCACTCCCCGCTGACGAGGTTGCCGTCCTTTCTCCCCGCCCGCTTATGACCATCGCGATCGCCGCCTATGGCCCCCATGCCGGTCTAGCTATCTTTCAAGCCTTACAAGCTGCTGAAGCGGTTGGTGAGGGCGCGATTCGCGGCTTCGTCACGCTAGCTGTGATGACTCCAGCCGGGACGTTGCAGCGCTTTGAAACGCAACGGGGTGGCACCCGCACCTTATTCACAGCAGGCGAGACCACGGGGGTCGCACCGCCCGAGGCGGTGCAAGGGGCGATCGCGGCGGCGCTGATTTCCTCTGGCCCCGATCGCCCGACGCCGCTGTCACAATTTCTCACGGCTGATGCCTCGGCGGGACTCGTCACGGCCCATCGCGTCCCCCAAGGCCCCAGCGTCAACGGGCTCCCTCTGAACGTCGAAGTTCTGCACGCCCTCCAGTCGGGCCAGTCGGCGCAGCAGGCCACCGCGTCCGTGTTAGCCGCCAATCCCCAAGCGGATGTGGGGTTTATCACGATCGATCGCAACGGCAACCTACATCTGCAAAACTCGCCCCGGGTGCAACAGCGCCCCGATCTGGGCCGGGCTTACCGCGAAGATGCCGCCACAGGGGCCAAATTGGGAGTGTTGCACAACGCGATCGCCCCCGCGACATCCCTCGCGCCCCTGGTGGCCGATATCGGCTTTCGGTGCCTGGTGGAGCCGGAGCCGGTGGTCGGCCAGTTCACCCTTGTTGCCGGGGTGCCCATCGTCTACGGGAAAGTCGATGCGGTGGACGTGGACGAGCAGGGGATAGCGCACAGGGTGGTGACGAGCGATCGCACCTTCACCGATCGCGATCGCTCCGGCGTCGGCATCTATCTCCATAGCCTCGTGCGTCAGCGGGGTCAGATTATCGGCAAAACCTGCTTCGAGCCGATCTGTATTGTGAGCGGCGGCCACATCGTCGAAATGAGTGGTCAAACGAGTTTGCACATTAGCTACACCCATCCCTAAACCGCTGTGAGGTCACTCCATGTCCAGCCTTGCCACTGATTTGATCATTCGTCACGGCACCGTGATTGATGGTACCGGGGCGGCCCGAGTCCGGGCCGATGTGGCCGTCACGGGCGATCGCATCACCGCCATTGGCGACCTCTCCCATCTCACCGCAGGGCATGAAATCGATGCCACTGGGCGCATCGTGGCTCCGGGCTTTATCGACGTACACACCCACGACGATCGCCTGCTGCTGTCGCACCCAGCGATGACGCCCAAGCTCAGCCAAGGCGTCACGACCGTCGTCACGGGCAACTGTGGCATCAGTCTCGCACCGCTGACAGTTACGGATCGCCCACCCCCCCCACTGGATTTGTTGGGAGATCGCCCCTGGTATCGGTTCGCCACCTTTGCGGCATACATCGCTGAACTCAAGGCCCATCCCCCGGCCATCAACACCGCACCGATGGTGGGCCATTCCACCCTGCGCGTGGCGGCCATGGCGGACGTGCGTCACCCCGCCAGTCCACAGGAGATTGAGGTGATGCGATCGCTGCTGCAAGAGGCACTGGAGGCGGGGGCGATCGGGTTTTCCACCGGCCTGTTTTATCCCACCAACAAACCCGCTCCCCAAGAGGAAGTGATTGCCCTGGCGGCACTGCTGGCTCCGGTCGGCGGCATCTACACCACCCACATGCGCGACGAAGCCGACGATGTGGAAAAATCCCTGGACGAAACCTTTGCCACGGCCCAGGCCGCTGGCGTTCCCGTGGTGATTTCCCATCACAAATGTTCGGGCCGGGCCAACTGGGGCCGCAGTGTCCAGACGCTCCAAAAAATTGACCAAGCGCGATCGCGCCAGCCGGTCGGGTTGGACGTGTACCCCTATGCCGCGAGTTCCACCGTGCTCATGCCAGAGCTGATGGATGACCAACTCCGCACCCGCATCACCTGGTCGGAAGCGGCCCCGGAAATGGCCGGACAAGATTTGAGCGCGATCGCCCAGCAGTGGAACTGTACCCAAGCAGAAGCGGCGGCACGTTTGCAACCGGCTGGAGCGGTTTACTTCCAAATGGATGAAGCCGATGTGCAGCGCATCCTCGCCTACCCCCACAGCATGATCGGTTCCGATGGGCTGCCCCACGATCGCTTTCCCCATCCCCGGCTATGGGGCGCATTTCCCCGCGTCTTGGGCCACTACGCCCGCGATCTGGGGTTATTCTCGCTGGAGGAAGCAGTACATCGCATGACAGGACTGTCCGCCACCCAATTTCGTCTGCGCGATCGCGGGGTGCTGCAACCGGGAGCCTGCGCCGATATCACGATTTTTGATGCCGACACCATTTTGGATCAGGCCAGTTTTGAACATCCGACGCGCCACGCCAGCGGCATCGAGTACGTGGTGGTGAATGGGGCGATCGCTTGGACGCCCCAGGGCTCTACCGATTGCCGTACCGGGCGCGTGTTGCAGCGGCCAGATTAATCTTTACGAGACAGCGCTACAGGGAGCGGCTCTCGACTTGGTCTTGTAAATTTTGAGTTTGCAGCGCCGTGACCGTGGCCAGGCAAACGTTAGTGTCGCCAGCCTCAAAGGCGCAGTGGGCATCCCGATAATCCAGCCAAGCCAGTTGCGCGTCCGTCAACTGGTCTTGGGCCGGGGGCGGCAGCAGATCCTGGAGGTCTTGATAAACCACATTCAGCGCTGCATCAGTCGTCTCCAAGTCGGTTTGCGTAGGGGCGGTCTGGGTCAACAGGGCGGTGCGCTCTTGGGTGAGCTGAGTCATGCAGGTGCCATAGATCAGGGGTTGTATCGAGCCCCCCGCATACTGCCCCTGCACAAAGTCACAATACTGATCGCGGTAAGCAATCCACGCCTGCTCGGCGGCCACTAGCTGGTCGGCTTGGGCACCACTCACCGTCGATAGATTGGCCTGGTAGGCGTTGTTGAGTTGCACATCAGCCCGCTCATATTCCGCACCGGCACAAATATTCATCTGGGTTTGGGTGTCCGGGCTGGCACATTCGGCGGGCAATTCCGGCACGGGCTGGGGCTTGGGGGCTTTCGCCTGAGCGGCTTGATCTGCGCTGTTGGTCGGAGTCGAGGTCGCCGCATCCGCATCCTCAGCCTTCGCCGCGTCGGTGGTTGCGGTCTCCGACTGTTCTGTGGTCGGGTTGGGGGCCGCGTCGGTGGCTGTGTCTTCAGCCGCGTTCGGCGTCGATTGGCAAGCGGCGATCGCCCCCAGCATCACACTGAGAACAAGCCCCTGTTGTAACGATGTAAACACCCGGTTCGCCATGCTGTCCTTTGCCAATCTGTGACGCTATTCAGAATAGCTTGTGATTTTCCTGACGTAGCGCGGGCTGGGCATCTTTTGCGATCGGCATCATCCCAATTGCGAACCGTCCCAACCCGTTGACTTCAACTCGGCTCGATGGTGCTACTCCGCTTTGCCAATGAGCTCTAGCAACTCGGCCT
Organism: Halomicronema sp. CCY15110; assembly: GCF_016888165.1. Classification (GTDB taxonomy): domain Bacteria; phylum Cyanobacteriota; class Cyanobacteriia; order Phormidesmidales; family Phormidesmidaceae; genus Halomicronema. The sequence continues at coordinate 11,348 of NZ_JACSWC010000246.1, forward strand.
CTGATAGTTGAGGCACACCGAGTTTTTCCGCCTTCGCAAGTTTAGAGCCCGCATCTTCACCGGCCACCAGATAAGAGGTTTTTGAACTGACGCTGCCGGTCACTTTGCCGCCCGCCTGTTCAATCAGGGCTTTGGCCTCGTGGCGACCGAGGGAAGGCAGGGTGCCGGTCAACACCAGGGTTTTACCCGTCAGCGGCAAGTCTTCGGAAGGTGTCTGAGGGGCAGTTTCCGAACTTTCTAGCTGCACTCCAGCGGCTCTGAGCTGGTCGATCAGGTGCCAGTTGGCGGGGTTGCGCAACCATTCATACACCGACTGAGCAATCTCGGGGCCAATGCCGTAGACCGCTTCGATATCCTCAATTTTGGCGGCTTTGAGGGCATCCACCGAGGCAAATTCCTGAGTCAAAACCTTGGCATTGACCGTGCCCACATGGCGAATGCCGAGACCGTAAAGCACCCGCGACCAGGGCTGTTGTTTAGAGGCGGCGATCGCCTCCACAATTTTGGTCGCCAGCTTTTCGCCCATGCGATCGAGCTGCATGAGCTGGTCAACGGTGAGGTCGTAGAGATCGGCGACGGACTGGACGAGGCCCTGATCAACCCATTGCTCCACCCATTTGCTACCGATCCCATTGATATCCAACGCATCGCGCCGCGCCCAGTGAATCAGCGCCCCCCGCACGATCGCGGGACAGGAGACGTTGATGCAGCGCGTCACCGCCTCGTCTTCCGGTTTTACCAGGGTCTCGCCACATTCGGGGCAGTGGGTCGGCATCTGGAAGGGCTGAGCAGCCGCTGGGCGCAGTTCCGGCAGCACCCGCACCACTTCGGGGATGATTTCCCCCGCTTTGCGCACAACGACCGTATCGCCAATGTGCAGGTCGAGTTCTTGGATGCGATCGCTATTGTGCAACGTCGCGCGGGAAACCGTGGTGCCCGCCAACTGCACGGCGTCGAGTTCCGCCACGGGGGTGACGGCTCCGGTGCGGCCCACCTGCACCGACACCGCTTTGACCAGGGTGGGCACTTCTTCAGCGGGGTATTTGAGGGCGATCGCCCAGCGGGGAAACTTTTGCGTAAACCCTAACTGCTGTTGCAGCGAGAACTCATTGAGCTTCACCACCACCCCGTCGGTCAGGTAGGGCAACTCATGGCGGGCCGTTGACCAGCGATCGTAAAAGACGGCGACCGCGTCAGCGGTTTGGCATAGCGCCCGATTGGGATTCACTTTGAAACCCAAAGCTTGCAGGGTTTCGAGGGACTCGGCCTGGGTGCGAGGGAGTGACAGGCTCCCCGCCTCAGCGGTGTCAGGAATGATTAGCGTGTAGGCAAAAAAGTCGAGGCGGCGATCGGCCACAATGCGCGAATCGAGCTGTCGCAGAGTGCCCGCCGCCGCATTACGCGGGTTGGCAAAGAGGGCTTCGTCATTCGCTTCGCGCTGCTGATTGATCCGCTCAAACTCGTGCAGGGGCAAAAACGCTTCGCCCCGCACTTCCACTCGTGACGGCGGCGAGTCGAGCCGCAACCGCAGGGGGATCGACCGAATCGTTTTCAGATTTTGGGTAATCGCTTCCCCCGTGACCCCATCCCCCCGCGTCAATCCCTGCACCAAAATGCCGTTTTCGTAGGTGAGGGCGATCGCAGATCCATCAATCTTCAGTTCGGCCACCGCTGCCGCTTCTCCGACTTCGGGGGCTTGGCGCTGCCATTTTTCTTGCCAGGCGCGATATTCCTCAATGCCAAAGGCGTTTTCCAGACTGTAGAGAGGGATGTTATGGCGCACGGAGTGGAACTGACTGGCCGGACGCTCCCCCACGCGCTGGGTCGAACTGTCGGGCGTAACTAAGTCAGGATGCTGAGTTTCCAGATCTTGCAGTTGGCGATAGAGGCGGTCATAGACCGCGTCTTCCATCACAGGCTGGTCGAGCACGTAGTAGGCATAGCTCGCCTTTTGCACCTGCTCCCGCAACTGCTGAATTTGCTGTGCTACGGCGTCGCCCATCGGTGTCTGACCTCACGTTTCCGACCCCCAGTTTACCGTTCTTAACGGGGCTTCTCTAGCGCCGTTGGGCAATGTCACGCATTTATATGAGCCGGAAATTGTATGGCCTATTTTGAGATGGGTGTCGCCGAGTCAATTGTGATGATCGGTGCTGAAAGGTGACACGACTTGGAAGGTTAATGCTCCCAATGAGGATCGTGAGCGCACAATGTCGGCATCGAGTTTCCCAACCCAGCCATGTGGCCCCAAATTGAGCAACGCCAGATTTCCTAAGGGACTTGCGCGCAAAAAAGATCCCCATGAACCGAGTTTCGACTCCGCTCAACTTTCGATACTGGTAGGTTGA
>NZ_JACSWC010000247.1 GCF_016888165.1 Halomicronema sp. CCY15110
CCATCATGCCTGAGAGCCGTTCTGAGGGGGATTGAGTCAGTGTCGCGTGTATTGCCCTGACTGCTCTGGTATGGCGATTAGAGGGGCTAACGCCCTGTTGGAGTGAGGGGACATCAGCGCGTTAGCGCAGTACGAGGGCATGATTTTTTTTTGGCGAGATCGTGTGAGCAAAGATCCTTTTTTTGCCAGATAAGAGATCGTGTTTCAGTATCGTTATATATGTTTTGCTTAACGATAACGATACTGAATAAGGATGGACAAGAAAAAGATACAGAAAGGGCGAGGATCGAAATAAAGATAGAGAGTGCTTATCTTTTGCAATGCCTGCATATAGGGGGTTATGGGGATTTGGTGTATCTGGGATCGGCTTTGTGTCCGTTCACTATATCTGTTTTGGGCAAAGTAAAAGATAGGGAAAGGGTATAAGATAGAGTTATGAATATAAATAGCTTATGGATCGATAGGTTTTGGGGCGTTTTTGAGGGTAGAGATACAATATTTTTATGGGTATGATGGGGGTCAAGATAGAGTGTTGAGGCTGAAAGTGTTGCTGTGTATGGCTTATAGCGTTTCCGTCGTTTCCGCGATCGCTGATCCTGTTTTTCGTTTATTGTATCCTTGGTGGGGATCGATAGCTTTTCTTTATCCATAACTATACTTTATGCGGCGATCGCTGAATGGATAGGATATAGAATAGTATCAGATACTATTCTATATCCTATCCATTCAG
>NZ_JACSWC010000248.1 GCF_016888165.1 Halomicronema sp. CCY15110
TCACAGATGGCTCCCCTTCTCAATCTGAGAATCTAGCTACATCAATACTCTCAGGACTTTTCTGCACCACTAAGGGGCCAGGGTCAGGCTGTTGGTGGTGAAGCGCTGTACCCGCCGCATATCGCCTTGACCGATCGCCCGCGCAATTACCGACGTAGTACCAATGCCCAAACCGAAAGCTAGATTTCCAAGCGTCAATACGACGGGAAAGGTAAAGCTCATTGCTGCGAGCTGGGCCGTGCCCAATTGACCGACAAAATAAGTATCCACCAGGTTAAAGGTGATCAACGCCAGCAATCCCCACATCATAGGCAGGGTCAGCTTTATGAGGTGAGGCCCCACTGGTCCTTCGGTCAATTTATGCTGCATGGGTCACTTGTCTTAAAGGGGCAGTTTGCCTAAAAGTCGATGCACTTGTTTCGCTAAACTGGGGCCGACATGCTAAAAACTCTTTCAAGCAAATGATGGTTTTCCGGTTTAGGAAGAATTCGGAAATAACAACATCGATACCGTGCAACAAAGAGCTGATATGGGTTGCTTCGAAGTGTGAGTGCCCACGCAAAACGAGAAGCGGCATCAAAACAAAAACACCGTGCGTAATGTGCCAGTGACAACTGTGCCGTTACCAGTTTGGTTTGAGGGGTTGCTAATGACCTGAATTAAAGGAGTGATGCGAATATTTTGGCGCACTGGAAAATTGTAAAACGCCTCAAAATTAGTCTGGGTGCCATTCCCCAAAGCACTTTCGATAAACGGTTGACCCATTGCGATGCCCGCGATCGCACCTTCTGCAAACACATCTTGAACGGCGATGCCGGCCATCCAGTAACTTGGATTGACCGTCTCAAAAGGGGTGTTGGTGTAGCTGCCGTAACCGTATCGACCGAAGATCCCGATGTTCTCAGCAAGGCTGACTTCCGTATTCAGGCCAACCACATCGAAGCCATTACCGTAGATTTCGCCGCCGCTATATTGCAAACGTACGGCAAAGGTTGGAGCGGGGGCATATTCTAATTCCACACTGGTCTGGTAGGTATCGCTAAACAGCCCGCGATCGCCCAGATCTGCCGTCGCCGGATTGCCGTTGATGGGATACAGCCACGAGAGGAACGGGGCAGTACCGCGAATAATGCCCGTGTCACCAGGATTGGCGGCATCTGCTGCGGCATACAAGGCCCTGACCGTAAAGGCTCCGTTTCCGGGTGACCAGTCCACGGCGGCCCCCGCACTGGGGCCATTGATTGGAAACAAAATGTAGTTGTTTACCAGGGCTTGGGTGCTGAAGTCGCGGAAGCTCAGGTTGGCGTAGCGGCTGCGATCGATGTAGTCCGTAGTGCGAATGCTGGGGCCGATAGAGACGGTGAGGTCTGGCCCTGGGGTGAAGGTGTAGAAGAGGCGACCGATCCCAAAATCGCCATCGCTGGGGGGCTTGGCGGAAAAATCAAGACCGCTACCGAAGGTGGGCTCCAGGAACCCGGCGGTATTATCTCTGGGGCCGCCACTGCCAGTATCAACGCGAATTTTGAGCAAATCAGTGCCGCTAAAGCTGGTGTTGAAGTCGAGAACCGCCCGGTAGATCAAGGTGGGGTTGGGCTGATCGTTAGCGATCGCGGCTCCGGTTGGCCCCACCATCATGTCGCCGCCAAAGCCTCCTGCATTCAAGGCAAAGAGGGCCTGTCCGGTAAGACGAGTCGTGGTGGAAAACGGTTGGGCTCTGAGTTCTGCCACATTCGCCTCTAGAGTGTCAATGCGGCTTTGGATGAGCGCCAACTCGGCAGCAAACTCTGCTTGGAGACGCTGCATCACGGCCCAGGCTTCGTCAGAAATTGGGACAATATCACCAGAGGGCTGCTGAGCGATCGCGTCGAGGCAGGCGGCTAAACTTACGGCAAATTCATCGCGCGTAAGGGCCTGATTGCCCTGGAAGCTGCCGTCGGGATACCCCTCCAGGCAACCGGAAATTTCCACCAGTGATTGGAGGGCCTGCCATCCCCAGTCCGTAGGCTGTACGTCCGATCGCTGGCCCACCCCCCGAATGGACGGTGTTTCCGGTGTTATCTCTGGCTCTGCGATCGCGGGCGCAGCGATCGTCAGGCCCAAACAAACCATGCCAAAACTGACTAAGATTGATCGGCTACCAGTCCACAGAGTGTTGTTCATGGCGCTAAAGTAAATGGCTCCATTAAGGTGAGAAGTCTGGAAAGAAGAACTCGCCTACAATCCTCAAGAAGAAGCTGGTTTTTGGACTCCGCCAACCCTTTGCCCACTCCCCTGCACGAGGCACTCTTCCTGCCGCTTACCCACCAGTCCAACTTCGCTAGCTAACCCATCTCAGGCAGCACCTCTTCAAACAAAATCTGCAACAGCTGAGCCCCGTGAGGTTTGCTCCAGTCTTGAGCCAGTTCGGCCATCAGCGTGTTGGTGGCGGTGAGGACGACCCCCGCATCGGCCATCCGCCGCCGTGACATTTCCTCCGACAGGTCAAACGGCGACCCCGAGGCATCCATCACGGCCTGCACCTGGTAGCCCTCTGCCACCGCTTGAATAGCTGGAAACACCAGACAGATATCGGTGGTCACCCCGGCCATAATCAGATTTGGGCGTCCGGTTTCCAGCACTGCCGCTTTGAATGCCTGGTCATTCCAGGCATTGACGATGCCCGATCGCTGAATGCGGCTGGCAAACGAACCGGGCACGATATCTTGCAGTTCAGAAATCAGGGGTCCCTGCAGATTTCCCTCTTGGCTGCTGGTGAGAATGACGGGAATGTTCAGAATTTTTGCTGTTTTGGCCAGGGCGATTGTATTGCGTTTGACGACCTCTAACGGCAGATTTTTGATCAACTGCATCGTGCCCACCTGATGATCAATCAACAGTAGGGCAGAGGTTTCAGGGGTAAAAAGAGAATGCATGGGGTTCTCCGAATGGGATAAAAGGTTTGGGGAATGGCGTCACTGCTTGAAGCAAGGACGACTGGCTGGGGCATCAGACTTGAATACGTTCCAGATTTTGAGTTTTGAGTTTTGAGTTTTGAATTTTGAATTGGTTGCTCAACTCAAAACTCAAAACTAAGCCCTTAAAACTCCATCACTCCTTCGTTGAGTGATGGACATTGGCAGACTGGATGGGTGCTTTTCCTGTCCCCCATCGCCGCCGCCGATCTATTAACGAGCCGACCATTGTGCCATGACCGCCTGCAAGTTGTTCTTGGCCTGGGCTAACGACTGGCGACGCGCCTCATCCCCCGCTGCCAAATTGTCGGCATGGATGACGGTAATGTCCGTGATGCCCATAAAGCCAAAAATCAGATGCAGGTAGGGTTCTTGCTGGTCATAGGCATGGGTCGCCGTTTCTGGAAGATAAGAGCCACCTCGGGCGGTAATGACCAGCAGCTTTTTTCCCGTCGCCAGGCCTCGGTAGCTGCCATCGGCCTCGATGCTGAAGGTGCGACCGACTCGGACAATCTGGTCGAGGTAAGCCTTGAAACCCGCTGGACTGCTGAAGTTGTACATCGGCACGCCAAAGATGTAGCAGTCAGCCGCTAAAAACTCATCAATGAGTTCATTCGAGATTTGAAGCGCCGCCGCTTGCTCGAGTGTATGGTGGGCAGGGTCGGAAAAGGCAGCGGCAATCCAGCGTTCATCGATTAACGGTACTGGCTTACGGCCAATATCGCGATACGTGACCCGGTCTTGGGGATGGAGAATCCCCCAGCTCGTTATGAATGCTTGGGTCAGCGATCGCGACACGGAGCGATCGCCCCGAGGGCTGGCATCTAAATGCAAAAGATGAGTCATAATTTTTGTCTCTCACAGAGAGCCGATAGAGATTAAACCGACGAGCCGCACTGGCGATCGCGACCACCATGGCCATGGCAGCGATTTGGAGCAAAGCATGATGGAAAGCGGCAAGTTGAACGCTGACTCAACTGGTCTAGGTCTTGACGTAGGCCACTAGCGAAACCCCTAGCACCACCAACACGACCCCAGCAATGCGGGTCGGACTAGCGGGATAGCGCATTAACCCGATCGCCCCATAGTGATCGAGGAACAAAGCCGCAATCATTTGTCCCGCAATGGTTAGCGCCAGCGCCAGCGCCGCCCCAATTTTGGGCGTGGCAAAAATGGTAGACCAAACGTAGAACGTGCCTAAACAGCCCCCCACCCACATCCACCAAGAGGTTGAGGCCAAGGCGGTCATGCTGGGCAAAGGATATTGCGCCACGAAGCAAATCACCAACGAAGCCAAGGTGCCGGCCAGATAGGAAATAAAGGTGACTTGCATCGGTGCGCCGACGTAGCTCCGCAGCAGGGTATTGAGCGCCACCTGAATCGGAAGAACGGCTCCGCCTGCGAGCGCGGCTAAAAGAAAAATGGTTCGGCTATTCATGACTGAGTCCCCTACGGTGTGGTCTTGCAATAACGTCAAGCTCAGGGGGTGAGTTGAGTGATGCTGCGTTGCCCTCGCGGTTAGGGGCGATCGCTGACCGGCTCACTCAATCCAACCCCCGTCATCAATTCGAACCGGGAGCCACCGCCACCGCGTCAATTTCAAAGAGAACGCCAGGGGCGTAAAGCGCCGGTACTGGAATCAACGTGCTAGCCGGTGGCTGATCGCCAAAGACCGCCTTGCGCTTTTCCACCAGATAAGCGAGTTTTTCGGCATCATGCTCCACAATCAGCAGCGTAATTTTGACCACGCTTGCCGCATCGGTGCCTGCCACCTCTAGCGTTGCTAGCAACGCATCAAAGGAGCGATCGACCTGGCTTTCAAAGTCGTTGGGGCCATCCTCAGACATCCCGACCTGCCCAGCGACGTGAACCAGCTTGGCATTAGCGGCAGCCGTCGTCGCCTGGGAGTACCCGTATTGGAGAGAGTTGGCTAGCTCGGGTGGATTCAGGGCCTGCTTCAGGTTCTCCTGGGCTGACACAGCGGCCACTAGTAGCCCAGAAGTCAGTAAGCCAACCAGAAATCCCGACAGGTGCGTTTTAGTGAGCCGAGCTTTCATCGCGAAAGCCTCCTAAAAGTGAGTGTTTTGCAGTGTGATTTGAGGGAGAGTGCGATCGGGCGGATCGGAGCCGCATCCGGTTTTTGCAGCTTCAGTAAGCTACTGATAAAGACGAATTCAATGAAATCAGCCATGTGTTTCAACCGCTCACAGTCGTTCGTTAACACCCATTACTCAGACCCCAGCACTTGGAGTGAAGGAAGGGGCAAAGCCAGTGGCTTCGCCCAATGGATATTGGAGTGAGTGTGAACTCGATTGCTCTAGTAGCTTAGGGGGACTGCCGCTGGCTGTCGCTAGCCCGATGTTTGAAGTTCGTTCGCCCTATAGTTGAGAACCGAACCCAACGAAAGTTGAGGATAAGGCTGAACTTTCGTTGGCGGTGCTCAAATTCAGAGCTTGTATAGTGAGGATCAACTTTCCCAGATTTCGGTTGAGATTGTCCTTATTTCCTTGATCGCCATGGATACAGGTTCTGCCAATGACTTGCCGGAACAACGCTCAGCCGTAGAGCAAGAAAATATCCTGCTCAAAGTGCGGCTGCAAGCTTGTGAAGAGTCTTATGCGCTGTTGCAGGCAGAGGTAATGCGGTACCGACAAAACCAACCGGAATCGCGATCGCCCGCCCCCGCCGCTGCCCCCACGGCGAGTCATCGCTTGGCTGCATCTGAAGAACACTTTCGCACTTTATTTGAGTTCAGCAGCGAAGGCTTTTATTACATTGAGGTTGATCCGCCCTGCCCCATCAACCTGCCGATTCCCGAACAGTGTGAGCGGCTTTATCGTGATATTCGCGTAGTCAAAGCCAATCCCGCCTTCGCAGCCATGTATGGTGTAGACCATCCTGATCAGCTCATCGGGCTGAGAAACCCTGATGTGCATGTTCCCGATTCGACCAAGAATAATGGCTTTATTCGTAGCACCCTCGAACATGGCTATCGTTTCCAAAACCTGGAAACGGAAGAACTGGATCGACTCGGGCAGCGGCGGTATTTCCTCAACAGTGGTGTTTATACCCTTGCCGATGGCTATATTGTCGGTGGCTGGGGCACTCAAATTGACATCACCGAACTGCGAACAACTCAGCAAGCGCTGCTAACGACAGAACAAGCAAGAGCCGCCGCCCTAGAGCAACTCAATGCTGAATTAGAGCAATCACTCAAACACCTGCAAACCCGTGAGCGCTTCTTGGAAGTCAGCGCGATCGCGGCCAATAACCTGCTCACCACCCAGGACTTTGATCGGGCGGTCAACATGGTGCTCAAGCTGATTGGCGAAAGCCTAGACACCGATCGAGTTACAGTCATCGAGTTTTTTCAGGTCCCCTCTGATTCTTTGCCCCATTGGCGAGTCCTGTACGAATGGACTTCTCCCGGCACGCGATCGCAAATGGCCTATTCGGAACTGATGCAAGGGTCTTTTGCTGGCACCGAAGACATTCTGCACCAGTTCAACCAGGGGCAAACCGTAAGCTATGGCATCGAAGACCTCTCCGAACCCTTCCGCAGCATTCAGAGACAACTTGGGGTTCAGGGCCTGTATGCCATTCCGATTTTTGTCAAAGGTCTGCTCTGGGGCGTCATTGGCTTTGACGATTGCCGCGCCGCCAAACAGCGCCATGCCGTCGAGCTTTCAGTGCTCAAAATCGCCGCAGATTGCATTGGCAGTGCCATCCAGCGTCAGCGGACTCAGCAAGTGCTCCTCCAGGCTGAGCAGCAGCGGGTGGCGGAACTGGCCCAGGCCAATGAAGTTTTGCAAGGCCGCGATCGCCTGCTAGAAACCACCGCGATCGCCGCCAACACCCTGCTCTCCGCGGCCAACTTTGATGAGGCCGTTAATACGGTCTTGCAACTGATCGGGGAAGCCTTAGACACTGACCGCGTCAAAGTATTGGAATGCATTTATCAGTCAGCGCCTTATCCTGCTTACTCCGTGATCAGCCATGAATGGGTCAGAGCAGGCATCATCCCGCAGATCTCTCATCCCAGTTCGGCGCGGATCAGCAGTGACGGGGCCGAAGATTTTCTGCAGCAATTATCCCAGGGTGATGGCTTTGGGGGCGTCTTGAAAGAGTGGCCGGAAGTATTCTGGGAGGCCTTTGAAGCCGTTGAGGCTAAAGCCATCTACTGTGTCCCCATTCGCTTAGAAGGACAGATTTGGGGGTTTTTGATCTTTGACGATTGCCGAGATGTCAAACAACGCGATCTGTCGGAGTTGTCGGTGTTGAAGATTGCGGCTAACTGCATCGGTAATGCGATTCAGCGGCAACGGACGCAGCAAGCCCTAATCGAGGCCGACAATGCTAGAGAAGCGGCCATCTTAGAGGAACGTAACCGCATGGCGGGCGAAATTCACGATACGCTGGCCCAGGCGTTTACCGGCATCTCTCTGCAAGTGGAAGTGGCTAAACCGCTACTAGGGCAAAGTTCTCCCGCCGTTAGCACCATCCTCGACCACCTCCAATGTCTGGCCGAAACGGGCCTGGCCGAAGCCCGTCGCTCCGTTTGGGCGCTGTATCCGCCCGCTGCCGAATATGCCGAACTGGCCCAACTACTCTACGAGAGTGTGGAGTACATGAGCCGTAATACCGCTACCCAAATTGAGGTAAACGTGGATGGCCCACCCGGCCCCCTGCCCCCCTTCCTCGGCATGAACCTGCTGCGCATCGGGCAAGAAGCCCTAACCAATGCGCTCAAACATGCCCAGGCCCAGACCATCACCATCGATCTGACCTATGAGGACGATCGCATTCTCCTGCAAATCTGTGATGACGGCATGGGGTTCGTGCCACCCCGTACGTTGGATCCTCTCAACGGCGGCTTTGGCCTGGTGGGCATGTATGAGCGGTGCGATCGCATCGGGGCCCAACTGAGCCTCACCAGCACACCAGGGCAGGGCACCCAAATTCTTGTCGAAGCCCTCTTGAGTTCAGGAGAGACCGAGCAACAGTCATGACAACCCGGCAAGGAATCAATGGTCAGCGGCAATCTAAACGTCAAAGACAGCGTATACCCTTCTCTCTCTCAGCCCGCTACCCAGCCGTTGCGGATCAACCGACCATGAGCCCTCCCTCCATTCGCGTCTTAATTGCCGATGATCATCCTGTGGTGCGCTCTGGTTTGGTGATGATTGTCCAATCCGCTGCCGGGGTCGAAGTCGTCGCCGAAGCCAGCACCGGTACGGAAGCCGTTGAACTATTTCGCCAATATCAGCCCGATGTGGCGCTGATGGATCTAAAAATGCCGGAACTGGGCGGCGTGGATGCGATCGCCGCCATCCGGCTGGAGTGTCCCCACGCCCGCATCATCATTCTCACTACTTATGACGGCGATGAAGACATTTATCGCGGCCTCAGTGCCGGAGCCCGCGGCTACCTGCTCAAAAACGTCACCCGCCTGGAGCTGATCGATGCCATTCAGCGGGTTCATGCCGGGCAGAAGTACATTCCCGCTGAGGTGGGTGCCCGCCTGGCGGAACGCCTGACCAATCCCCAACTCACTAATCGGGAACGAGAAGTCCTATTACTAATCACTGAGGGGAAATCCAATCAGGAGATTGCTGCCGCTCTCAACGTTAGCGAAGGTACCGTCAAGTTTCACGTCAACGGCATTTTGCGGAAGCTGAATGTGAGCGATCGCACCCAGGCCGTTCTCGTTGCGCTCAAGCGCGGCATCGCTAATCTTTAACCTCATATCTCCATCTGGTCATGGGCAGCTCGATAGTAAATGCCCTGCCACAACTTGGAGAGTGAAAAAAGTTTGGGAAAGCGGAATGGACCAGCGGGCACATTCGAACAGAAAGTTACGGTTTTGCCTGGCGATTGCTACGTGTAGCGGCTCGCAAACAAGAATCGTCATGCTCGCAAACAAGGCGATTTTGAGCTCAGATTAAGTGCGAATAAGCGGGCCTTGATGCTCACATTATTTGCGAATAGGCTCAGATTACGTGCAAACAGCTTGCAAACAGGATTTTGAGCTCAGATTATTTGCGGATAGGCTGTGATGCCCATGGGATGGAGTCTTCAGGCATCAAAGTCCTGAGAGTGTTCTGATTTTTGTGTAAGCAGATATGGACTCAAAGTTTGAAGCGTTCTGGAAACAGAATAGCAAAGTGTG
>NZ_JACSWC010000249.1 GCF_016888165.1 Halomicronema sp. CCY15110
ACGACGATAAAAGAAGCATTTCAGACCAATCTCAAGGGACTTAGGTCATCTTTGCTACGCAAAGCAACCCTTTTAAAACATCCTCTAAGTCTGACGGTGGATAAACCGATCCAAATTTGAAAAGGTCGTGGCGTGGGTCACGGTTGAAATGTCGTAGCCCTTGAGATTAACTTTGTAACGATTAAAAATCGATGCAATCCCTGGCATCTTAGTCAGGTATTCATAGGTTGTTTCGCCCACGGCGACATCCAATCCCAACTGTTTGGTCGATGATTCAAACCGAAACGCCGCGTTGACCGTGTCGCCGATCGCCGTGTAGTCAGGATGGCTTCCCGTGCCCGTGTTGCCTACCATGGCATAGCCTGTGTTAAGCCCAGCCCCTACTCGCAAGGGAAAAGGCAGTGGAAACCGCTTATGCAGCTGGGCGGTCATCTTGGCCAGTTCATCCATTGCTTTGAGAATGGGAAGTAAGTCATCTGACCCGGCCCCTTCGGCACCATGCACCCACACCGCCATCACCGCGTCACCGATGTATTTATCGACACCGCTGCCGTGCCGACTAAGAATATCACCCGCGCAGCGAAACCAGGTGCCAATGGATTCTGACAACACGGTTTCATCGAGCTGGCGAGTTAACACCGTAAAGTCACGAATATCGACCACCATCACGGAAATCAGACGGCGCAGATGCAGCGTTGCTGTCGCGGTCATCTCGGCATCGGCAAACGCAGCCTCATCAGCGGCCCGGTTGGCGGTGGAGCAAAAAAACTGTAATTCGGTTTGCCCAAATGTTAGCTGGTCGCCATCGGCCAAGGTGACGGGCACACTGACGCGGCGGCCATTCACAAACGAGCCATTGCGACTGCCCAAATCAATCAGGTAAAACTCGCCCGTTTCCATCATTTGGATCATGGCGTGGTTCCGCGAGATCCAGCGATCCGGTAACACCAGATTGTTGTCATCGCTCCGCCCCACTGTCCAACAGTTCAACCCAACCAGGGATAACTGCCGAGTTCCAGACTCAGTATTGAGAATGACGTAAGGACCTTGAGGTTGAATCACGGAGTCTGGCGGTTGGAAGAAAGAGCACAACGAACTAAAGGAAAGTTCCAAAGCACTGAAGTTGGAGAACGCAACACAGCTAGCATCGGCCAAAGTATTGGCGTCTCACAATGGCTTCGTTCAACAGTCTAAATCAACTGTCTACGCTAACCAACCATAAGGGCAATCAAACCACCGCAACACGTTGGTAGCGCTTATCGCAAGCAGAAAGCGCTGCCTAAAAACAGCAAATCAACGATTAGCGTACTCAAAACCGCACCGCTAAAGGCCCACCAACAAGGCTGTTTCGACTGCAACGGTAGTATGCCCACGGTGAGCAATCCTAGCGCAATCAGTAGACCCTGACTAAAACTAACAGGATTTTGGAGGGCTGCTGCCGCTTGTTGCATGATAACTGGCACCCAATCAGGGTCGGCAATCATGACTTGCCGCCATATTGGGAAAAGCCCGTTCCGGTAAATGTATAGGTCTGTAACGGCGGTGCCCAACAGTGAACCTAAAAAGAAGTAGCTGCCGACACGGCCTCGACCTTGGGCTAGGAGCCCGATCGCAATGGGAAAGCCAATGGCTTCGACGGGCAGATGCCAAAGCGGCTCAAACCGCAGCCATCCCCAATACAACGAACCGGCGAGCCAAGTCCAGCTGAAACCAGCAATGAGGTCGCCCCAGAGGTGCGTCGCGGCCCGTGAACTCAGGCTCACGCCCGCAAGCAACCAAGCTCCGGTCATGGTAAGACTCAACCAGGGCAGCGATCGCACCAGCGGCGCTTGAAAGAAGACCGGGATCACCACGAGAAATACCGCTGCTGTCCAAACTTTGGCCCTAGCGGTGAACAGGAACGTCGGCGTCACTAAATGCATTAGTGACGGCACACTTTTACCAGCTAGCTTGGACGGAGGAGAAAAAGATGACAACAGATTTCTCAGCTTGTTAACTCTTCTTAACATACCACAAGCTTTCTATGGTGATCCTTGATGGCATGCCGGTGGATGGTTCTTTCTGAGGAGTGGGTATTTCGTTGATTTCCGGGTATTCTGGCTCACAAGCCATGTGCGATCGCCCCGTCCTGGTACGGTGACGACATTAATTGAATTTTTATGTTTCTGGATTAGACCATGACGCTATTACAGTCTTTTTTATCTGTCCTATTAGTGGTGGATGAAAGTCAACCCCTCTCGTTGATGCAAGCCATCGTGATTGGCATTGTGCAGGGGATGACCGAATTTTTGCCCATCAGTAGTACTGCCCACATCAAAATGGTGCCGGTGGTGTTTGGGTGGGGCGATCCGGGGGTGACCTTTACGGCAGTGGTGCAATTGGGCAGCATCGTCGCCATCGTGGGTTACTTCTGGAGCGACATTTGGCAGCTGTTGACTGGGGTAAAAGTCGCGATCGCCGAAAAAGATTGGCAAGCCCCGGACTTTCGGGTGGCGGTTGGTATTGTCATTGGCACCATCCCCATTGTGGTGCTGGGGCTGTTGGTCAAGTTCGGCCTGCGGGATGCCTATGAAACCTTTGCCCGCAGTTCCCTGGTAATTGCCATTACCTCAATCGGGTTAGCCATCTTTTTGGGCTGGGCTGAAGTGGTCGGCAGCCGTCAGCGCGGCTATGACAAGGTGAGCCAGCGTGATGGCATTGGCATGGGGTTGGCCCAGGCGCTGGCCTTGATTCCGGGCGTTTCCCGCTCTGGCTCTACCATGACGGCAGGGTTATTTATGGGGCTGAACCGGGAAACCGCCGCCCGATTTTCCCTGCTGATGGGCATTCCGGCGATTTTGCTTTCGGGCTTGGCAGAGCTGAACGAATTGTTTGAGCCGCAAGGCACGGTGGGGATGACAGCGGCGATCGCGGGGGTCGTGGCCTCGGCGATCTCTTCCTATGTGGCGGTTTATTGGCTAATTCGCTTTTTGAAAGACCACACTACCTGGATCTTCGTCTTCTATCGCATCGGGTTTGGGCTAGCCATTCTCTGGGGAATTTTGTCGGGGCGGCTGTCCAATATTTAAAGCTTGCGCCATGATGAAGAATGGTGCGTGGGGATGTGTTGCGTCAGGTTGCCAAGTTGAGTCTGTAGCTCAGCTTTACAGCGGCTAGGCGGCATTGCCATCGTTGTCACCGTTGCCATTTCACTGCGTGCTGCTATGAGCCAGTCATCTACCCAGCCAGCGGTTGTGACCCGCGTGCTGCCCAACTCCATTGCCGAAGAATTGGGCTTTGAGCCGGGCGATCGCCTGGTGCGCATCAACGGTCAGGCTCCCCGCGACTTGATTGACTACCAATTTCTCTGCGCCGACGAGGATTTGTCGCTCGAAGTCGAAGATGCTCAAGGAACCCCGCATCAGATTGACCTTGAAAAAGACTACGACGCAGACCTGGGTCTAGAGTTTGAGACGGCGCTCTTTGATGGGCTGATTCAGTGCAACAATCGCTGTCCCTTCTGCTTTATCGATCAGCAGCCTCCCGGCAAGCGTGAAACCCTGTATCTCAAGGACGATGACTACCGCCTGAGTTTTCTTTACGGCAGCTACTTGACGCTGACCAATCTGACGCCTCCCGAATGGGAGCGCATCGCGCAAATGCGACTGTCCCCCTTATTTGTGTCGGTTCACGCGACGGAACCGGAGGTGCGATCGCGGCTACTCAAAAATTCCCGAGCGGGTGAATTGCTTCAGCAGCTGGCTTGGTTTCAGGAACATCGACTACAAATTCATGCCCAGGTAGTGGTGTGTCCCGGCATCAACGACGGCGAACATCTGGAGCAGACCCTGCGGGATCTGGCGCAATTCCATCAGGGCGAGGTGCCAGCGGTGATCTCGGCGGCGGTGGTACCTGTAGGGTTGACGCGCTTTCGCCCCACGGAAGACGAGCTGGTGCCCGTGACCCCGGAGAAAGCACAGGAAGTGATCGATCAGGTGACAGCCCTACAGGCGGAATTTAAGCCCCAATTTGGCACCACGTTTGCTTGGTTGGCCGACGAGTGGTTTTTGATTGCGGGGCGATCGCTGCCCACCGAAGCGGATTACGAAGACTATCCGCAGTTAGGCAACGGCGTCGGTTCGATTCGCCAGTTTTTGACCGCCTTTGCCGCTGCCGCCATTGACTTGCCGCCTCGGTTGGACGAGCCAAAACGTCTCACTTGGGTGGTGGGGAATGCCGTGGAGCAGGCTTTTCAACCTATCTTGCAGCGTCTGAACCAAGTCGAAAATCTCACTGTTGAAATGGCGGCGATGAATAGTGACTATTGGGGGCAAGAGATCACGGTTACGGGGTTGCTCACTGGCCACGACCTGTTGCATCATTTACGCGATCGCTCCCTGGGGGATGGTCTGTTGCTGCCTACGGTACTCTTAAAGCCGACCGATCCCGGCAATCCCCAAAAGTGGCTCTTTTTAGACGATCAGAGCGTAAAATCTATCAGTGATGCTTTACAGGTGCCGATTTTTCCGGTAGATGGTGTGGATGGACTCATCCAGGGTTGCCTACAACCCATCCGCCAAAGCGCACTTGAATATTGTCATTGAACTAAACCGATTAGTATATTGAACTAAACCGACCAGTAAAGTGTTTGTGGCAAAATATTCTTTAGTCGGTCTGTGCCATCTTTACCCAGCCTAAAGGACTCTATGCAGAAAGGTATGCTGTCACCCTGGTTTATGCGTCGGCGTCTGGGCCTCGCGATCACGCTACCCGCTGTCGGCCTGTTGGGAGTCGTGGCCCCCGTCTCAGCCGTCGAGGCACGGCAGGCGGCTGACAAGGCTGTGACGGGGCGGCCAGTGGAGCGATCGCTCCAACGCTCAGGATTCATCGAGTCGCTGACTAAACCGGCTATCGCTGAGGTCAGGGCGGCGGCGGCGAAGCAGCTCAGGGATATTGAGCCGATGCTGGCTCAAGCCGATCCAGCTAGTGATGCGCCTCGTCCACGCCAGCTGATGGATTTGGTGAGCGAGGCGACTGATGCGCCGACTCCCGAGGAAATCGTGAGCGAGGCAGTTGCGAGTGATGAAGCGTCGGCAGATGAAAGCGCCACCGATGAAGCTGACGAGGCGACTGAAGCTGCTCCGCCAGTTTTATCCGCGCCCTCTGAGAGCACCTCTAATGCGGATAATGCGGATGTCCCGATCCCTGACGAGCGAGTGCTAGATGATTTGCAGTTTCTTGATCCCGCCCCCAATCCACTGCTGATTCAAACCCAGCCCGAAGAGGTAGAAATCATCGGCACTCAGCCGCTGAACTTGGAAGAAGCTTTGGCGCTGTCATATCGCAACAATCCCGATTTGCAGGTCGTCCTGTTAGAACTCGAACGCAGTGAAGCAGCCCTGCGGGAAGCCCAGGCTGCCAACTTTCCCACACTGTCGATCAATGGCACTGTGCAAGGGCAAAACACCACCAGCAGCGGCGATACCCAGTTGGTGCCAACTCCTGACGGCGGGTTTACCTTTGAATCAGAGACGGCGGAAGAGGTGGGCTTCTTCTACTCCACCCAAGCCGAATTGGTCTATAACCTGTTTTCATCAGGACGGCGCTCGGCGTCGATTTCCGCAGCGGCAGAGCAAGTCCAACTCGCTTTGCTAGAAGTCGAGCGACGACGGGAAGAGTTGCGATTAGCCACAGCAAATGAGTTTTACGACCTGCAAGCGGCGATCGAATCGATTCGCATTAGCCAGGCGTTTTTGAACGAAGCTGAAAGAAACCTGCAGGACACCACACTGCGAGAACAGGTGGGCGTCGGCACGCGCTTTGATGTGCTGCGGGCAGAGGTGCAAGTCGCCAATGCGCGGCAAGATGTGGTCAATGCTGAGCGATCGCGGCAAGTAGCCCAGCGATCCCTTGCCCGACGGCTAAACGTGCCACCGTCTCTAACCATCACCACGGTGCCGGTCGATATTGCGGGTAATTGGCCTCTGTCTCTAGAAGAAAGTATCGTTCTGGCTTATCAGAATCGAGCCGAACTAGAACAGCAACTCACCCAGCGTGATGTCAATGAGCTGTTGCAGCGGGTCGAGCTAGCGGCTTTGGGGCCGCAGGTTAATTTGTTTGCGAATTACAGTATCAGCGATTTCTTCAATCAAGAAGACCGCTTTAGCGACAACTACGCCTTGGGTGCTCGCGTCTCCTGGACGATATTTGAAGGGGGGGCAGCCCAAGCCCGTGCCCGCCAGCGAGAACTCGACGCTGAAATTGCCGAGCGCAATTTTGAAGAAACCCGCAACACCGTTCGCCTCGGGGTAGAAAGCGCCTACTACAATCTGCAAGCTAACCAAACGAATATTGGGACTGCCCGGCTTGCGGTTACTCAAGCTCAGGAGGCCCTCGATTTGGCAATTCTGCGATTTGATGCCGGGGTTGGCACCCAGTTAGATATTTTGAATGCCCAGTCAGAGCTCACCAACGCTGAGGTGAATCTGGTACAAGCGATCGTGGGCTACAACCGATCGCTGGCCGAGCTAGAACGCGCCGTGAGCAATTTGCCAGAGTCCTACTACGAAGCGCTGCCTTATTAACCTGTGGGCTCACTCACTGGGGCCATCGTTTGCACCAATCATTCCGTTTTGAAGACAACAGCCTGCTCTGGCAGCGCCAGAGCAGGCTGTTAATTTGGCATGTGAAGGGCAATGGCAATTAGCGCTGACTGCGCAGCAGCTGCTTGACGGTTTCGACCATTTCGTTGGGGCGAAAGGGTTTGGCAATGTAAGCATCGGCCCCTTGCTTCATGCCCCAATAGCGATCGAATTCCTCTCCCTTGGATGAACAAATCACCACGGGAACGTCTTTGGTTTTGGGATTGGTCTTAATCCAGCGGGTCAGTTCGTACCCATTCATGTTGGGCATGACAATATCAAGCACAACGAGATCAGGCGGACTCGCGTCGATTTTTTGCTGTGCCTCGGCCCCATCTTTTGCCTCTAAGATAGTCATACCAGCATTTACCAGTAGGCCTGCAATCATCTCACGCAGGGCTGAACTGTCATCTACAATCAAAACTGTGCTCATGCAGTTGAACTCACTTCGGGGCACTCGCTCTCAGTGTATTATGGCCAATTCCCTTTGTTCAAGAACAAGGAAGCCGGGATTCCAGGGCTAGCTAAGCATAACTTTACGCTTCGAGACAGTCCAGGATGAGTTTAGGCGTCAGCTTGTTTTTGAACCAGACGACTGTCGCGGGGACATCCGTCGTTTTGACTCCGGCCTTCTCTAGATTCAAGCGTTCAGAAACGGCCAGGATGAGATTTGTAGTTTCCGCTTTGCGGACTTGAGCAAACTTTTTGCGCAGATATTCTGGTCGCCAATAGCCGACGATTTCTAGCAGGTAGGTGCGGCCATCAGGGTGAACGAGCCGAAAGTCAGGAATCATGACGCTGCCAGGGATGGGGAGTAAATCAACTTCGCGTTCGAGTTGCCAGGGGGTCTTTTGGTGGGGCCAGCGATTGGCGAACGACTCTTCCAACATGCTGTCGTAGGGCTTGCCTGGCGGATAGTGGGAGACGAGTCCGCAGTCGGCCTCTAGGGAAAAGCGGCGCTCTTTCATTTGCTGGGTGTGGCGATCGCGCATCACCAGCGTCGCCGTCAGATGCCACTTAGTGACGTGTAAAATCGCGGGAATCAGTTTCGCCATATCCAACCCATAGCGCGTGCTGGGCTTGAAGAGACTGGTCGGCCCATCAATCTCGATGGTGAAGCCTTGGTCGGCATCGCCTTCGATGTAGGCCATCAGGCGAAACAGCTTGAGATAGCGAAACAGCAGTTTGTATTCTCCCGGATCGTTGCGATAAGCCTGGAGTTTTACCTGGGTGGCCTTGTAGAAAATACCCTGCACTTGGGACAGGTTGTAGCGGTGCAGCAACGCTTCGGGCGTCGGCGCTTCAAAGGCGGTGAGAATGTGGTTCTCTTTCAAATCGGCGTACAGCCCCTGGCGGATTTCATCGGGGACGACCTCCCGTTCCAGTTCTTGGCTGAGCTGGTCGGCCAGGGTTTGCAGGTGAGTTTGGGTAGCATCGGGACTGGGAATGGCGCGACTGGCTAAGGCAAACGCCCGTGCGCGCAGCATGGGCGGTTCCAGGGGGCTCACGGGCTCAAAGGTGCTGAAGCTCGATCGCAAAATGTGAGCCAGTCCCCGCTTGATGCGATAGTCCGTATCCTCGCCTTCAAGCACTTGCAGTTGCTGGTTGAGCTGTCCCTGGGGTGTGCCCTGGTGCGTTTGAAAGAGAGCGATTAGGTCAGCGGCGATCGCCACCCACTCGGTTTTGATGGGCAACCGCTTGGGCTGAATGGACTCCCCCCAATATCGGTGGATCAGTAAGTCGGAAGGTAACGTGGGTTGGCTCCTGGTTGCGCGAAAACGGTGGGATCAGAGCATTGAGCCGCTGCCGGTTGTTGCCTTGAGCGCTTCAATGATCACCCGGTCAACGGGCCGTTTAGACTATGAGGTGGCCCGTTGTGACAGATTGTAGACGTGATATGCCCCAGGTTGACTTTGCCGAGTTGGTGGAACAAGTGCGGACGGGCGTGGCGCTGGCGAGTTTTCCCACTGATACGGTGCCCGCATTGGCGGCCCGCCCCGATCAAGGCGATCGCATTTACGCCACCAAAGAACGCCCCTCTGACAAGCCCCTCATCCTGATGGGGGCCACATTGGACGACCTGCTGCCCTACGTTAAGGGTACAGACGCCGAAATTGCGGTGTGGCGGCAGATGACTGAAATATACTGGCCTGGCGCATTGACCTTGGTGCTGCCCGCCAGCGATCGCCTGCCGCCTCAAATGAATCCGCTGCAAACAGGCACCCTTGGCATTCGCGTCCCTGATCACCCACTAGCGCGTTACATTCTCAGTCAGACCGGGCCGCTCGCAACCACCAGTGTGAATCGTTCTGGTCAATCCCCACTGGAGGATATGGCTGACATTGCGACCCAGTTTCCAGAGTTAGTCTTGCTGTCTGAGGCGGCGATCGCGGCAATCAAAGCCAAAATTGGCGACTTCGCCATGACTGCTTCGGGGGTGCCGTCTACTGTGGTGCGTTGGCAACCTGACGGGTGGGAAGTTTTGCGCCAAGGCTCAGTGCAAATTCCTGAGTAGCCATCATGACCCGGCGGCGGTTCTCCCCAGCCGGTGGCTCGCTGCGCCCTCTGCCCCCAGCCGATACCCGGCTCCAGGCATCTTGTCAGGACGGGGGCGACCGATTTGTAAGACAACGTTGCAACTCGCCCGATTCTGGACAACAGGCTTTAGGCTAATACCGGAGTTGACAGGAACCAGGTATGGCAGAGCAACCGGCCATTGAGGCAGCTTTAACCCCTGAAGCCAATTGGCAGATGGCCTATTGTCGCGCGATGGAAATGGCAAGCTTTAAGGGGGGCTTTTTGATGCGCACGGCCCATGAGCTGCGATCGCCCCTCAACAAAATCATCAGCCTGCAACAGATGATTACGGAAGGGCTCTGCGACGACATTGAGGAAGAACGCCAGTTCGTCGCTGATGCCTACGCGGCTTCGATGCAAATGCTGGCCTACCTTGATCTAATGATCCGCGTCTCCAAAATTGAGGTGGGACGTCTGACCCCGCTGCTCCAGCCTGTGTCGTTAGCCGAAGTGCTCACGCAAGTGCAAGACCTCACACAAGTGCAAGTGGCCGATCGCAACTTACGGCTCCAGGTGGACTTGCCCCCCGCCGATGTGATGGTTGAGGCCGACCCGGCATGGTTGCGTAACTTGCTGACGATGCTGATTGAGATCGCGGTAGAGGGGAGCGATCGCGGCACCCTCTCCCTAGCAGCTGCCCCCGCCGCCGCTCACACGTATGCCATCGGCCTGATCGATGATCGCGCGACCACGCCCTGGCAAGAACCGACCGAACTACCGCCCCCACCAGAGTTCACCCTTGATGGCAACCTCTCCACGAGCCTCCGCATGAGTCTAGTCCAGGCCATGGTGCAGGGGATGCAGGGACAACTATCCGTGATTGCTGACAAGCATGAGGGCACCCAACTGCAACTCCGGTTGCCATTAGCCTCTAACCCATGAAGCGACAGTCCTCCATTCCTTAGCAGCAGCAAGCGTCACTGACAGGGATATTTCGCTTCCATGTCGGCGACGATTTTCGTCAAGAACTTTTCCAGTTCATCCAAATCGATTTTTGCCAGATTGGTCATGTACAAACATGATTTTGCCGTTTTGACTTTGCCGAGGCGTTTTAAGTCTTCGGCATAATCGGCAAAACCTTGCATCACATAAAGGGTAGAGTTTTGCTTGCGCGGGGCAAACCCCGTCATCAGCCAGTCATAGGTGCCTGTTGAATTGGTGTACTCATAGCTGCCAAAACCCACAATGGAGTCGCCCCACATGACCGCCTTGCGCTGAGTCACCTTTTCAAAGAGCGCGAGCAGAGTAAACGCATCCGCTTTACGTGTCTCTTTTTCTAAGCTTTCTAGAAATTGAGTGACACTTTTGTCATTGGGGCGGGTCTTGAGTTCGGCCAATGTGTTCACCTCCTGTCAATGGGGAAACCGTAAATGGTTAAAGAATGAGGATCAAAGAACATCCAAGTTGTTAGGGCAGGCATCTTACCTACCTGGGGACAGCCGAGACGGCTATTCCAACTGATTAAATCCTCAGGCATCAGGAACGGCGTGGGCCCTGGTACAGTCTCGAGACTTGGGCCATCGGTGATTATAAAGCTGGCCTCATGAATAGTTGAAGTCTCTCTATACTCGGGGGAATCACCGAGACGATACCCCGATACATCGGGCACACTTAGACTGTACTGGTGAGCAATCAGTTAACGCTATGACATCTCAAAATCTTACCCTAGCTCTAGCGGAGCTACAGGCTCGCAAGGTCTCTACGGGCAGCATCAGTGACAGCCATCGCCGAGTTCTGGCACAGGCCCTGGGTTCTCCAAACCTTGAGGCATCTGAGCGATTGGCCATTGACCGTTTACTGGTTGGGGCGATGGGCGATCGCTGTCCCCATCCTCAACAATAGTGTGGGCTTTGAGCGATCCGTGGGGACATTGTCACCGCAACACTTCAAACTTGGCTGGCAAAGCGTGACGAGTCCAGCCCTCAATAAGACAGCGGCTACTCCCAGGCTGATGATCTGAGAATTTTTGAACGGATACCCGCGCAGGCTCGTCAATCACGACAAGCTGGAATTTTCTAGAAACGATTGTCTGAATCGCACAGGGTGAGCCTGTCGAATCCCATAGACTGAGGCGATCTTGCAAAGGCCATCTAAAATCTGCATGGATACAAAGCCGCTGAGCGGTCAATCTCTCGCCCCCCAAATTTGTTTTAACGCCCGATAAAAGCAGCCCCCAAACACACAGGGGCACGGTAAGTTGGTTCACATCAGCGTTAATGGGTGAGGTGAGCGATCGCATGGCAACTTATCTAGTCACCGGGGCCAACCGGGGTATCGGTTTAGAATATTGCCGCCAGCTACAGCAACGGGGGGATGCCGTCATTGCGGTGTGTCGCAGTAGTTCCCAAGACTTGGATGCCCTTGGGGTGCGGGTTGAAACTGGCGTAGACATCACCTCGGACGATTCAGTGGCGCAATTGGCCGAAAAATTGCAGGACACTCGTCTGGATGTGCTCATTAATAATGCGGCCATTGTGGAACGCATTAGCCTGGCAAATTTAGATTTTGAGAGCATTCGCCGTCAGTTTGAGGTGAATGCGATCGGCACGTTGCGGCTAACCCATGCCTTACTTCCCCAGGTGGTGACCGGCGGCAAAGTGATTATCATGACCAGTCGTATGGGCTCCATTGAAGACAACACCTCTGGTGGTTCCTATGGCTATCGCATGTCTAAAGTGGCGGTCTCGATGGCGGGTAAGTCGCTGGCCATTGACCTCAAACCGCAAAATATCGCCGTCGCCATTCTTCACCCCGGTTTGGTGAGCACCCGCATGACCGGCTTTACCCCCAATGGCATTACCCCCGAAGAGTCAGTGAAAGGGTTGCTAGCCCGCATTGATGAATTAACTTTGGAGCATACGGGCAGCTTTTGGCATAGCAATGGTGAAATTTTGCCGTGGTAGGTCACCGATAGCCCTGAAGAAAAACGGGTAGGCGGCCATTTTGATAAAGGCGAATCGCGGTGTTTCTCTGCCACGGTTCCTTGAGTCAGCATTCGTTCCGTTCTGAGCTTTGAGCCTGGGTTAAAGCAGTGAGTTCGGGCCGATCGCTGCGATCCCTTTCAGCCAATGAGCCTGGACACCTGTTGCCATGTTCAACAGCGCTACTGAACACGGTGACAGACGCTTAGGGACTTGCGTGCAAAAAAGAGCCCCATGAACCGAGTTTCGACTCCGCTCAACTCTCGATACTGGCAGGTTGAGCGAAGTCGAAACCGGATTGCACGGGTACTTTATTTAATTGCAGTTCCCTTAGCGTTGCTCTAACTGGCTACCGGGAATTCTGGTAAGGTGCCAAGTTTTCGGATGCTGACGTTGACTTCCATCCCGAGGTAGTCATGGGCTTCGCCGTACCAACTGCCCGAGAGGGGCATGACTTGTCCTGGGTGGCGAGCGATCGCCACCCGAATTAGTTCAAACCCTTCGGTAATGCGATTAGTGGGGTCATAGTTGCACCAGCCTGCCCCCGGCAGATAAACCTGCAACCAAGCGTGAGTCGCCCCGGAGCCCGTCATGCCGACTTCGCCACCATCCAGCGCCTCATCATAGAGATAACCACTCACAAAGCGACAGGCAAATCCCAGTCGTCGCAGGGCTTCGATCATCAGCCAGGCATAATCGCGGCACGTCCCTTGCTTTTGCTTCAGCGTTTCACCGGGACTTTGGGTGCCTTCAGTTTCTCGGGCTTGATATTCCAGACTGTTCCAAAGCTCATCCATCATGCGTTCCAGTACATCTAAGGCGTCGTCGCGATCGCCCGCCACAAAGCGTTTGGCCCAGGCGGCAACGCTACCATCCTCATCTTCGGCATGGGGCCGCATAAAATTCGACAAATCGATCCATTCATCCGGCGTGTACTGAATCGGCACTTCTTTGGCCCGCTCTGACAGGGGAAAGTCTTCCGCATCTTGAATGCCAAAATGCTCTCCCCGCAGGCGATAAGTCACCTTTAACTCCGCCGCCGAGTTCTCAAACTGCAAGATGGCCACGTTGTTCGACAAGGTATCCATCATCCAATGCACCTTGGCTGGGATGTTGATATCCAGTGAATACTGCAGAATGCGACCGCTATAGCCCAAACTCGGCAAAAAAATCGCCCGATGATCCCCAAAAGTCACTGGCTGGCGATATCGATACGTGGTGACATGTTCTAAGTCATAAATGACAGTCATGGCGCATCCTTTGATGAAAGTGCAGTGCCGACTAATAGCGATCGCTGCTCGTATTGATTGGCCGTACTCGTACCCGTTGATTAGCCGTACTCGTACCCAGTGGCTGCAGCTTAGCCACGGCTTCTCATCCGATGGAAAGCCGTTCTGAATCTACATACCTCAATTCTTTCATGAGTGGACCAAATTTCCGCCATTTGCAGGATGCTCGACTCATGCCCGAGGAGATGCCCAGCAGTGCCGTCATCCAGTCCTCAACCACCGTTAATGGCATATTGGGGCGGATAGTAGAGCTAGCTCTACTGGGTAGTTAGAGACGAGTGGGCAGGTGAGGACGCCTACCCAACCAGGTTTTTCCATATTTTGGAGATCGCCAAAGGTTGCTCTGGCTTTCTCGACCGACACCGTGTTTTTCGTTGAACCCATGAACGGGTTAATTTAAGCCGATCGCCTCAAGCAGGGCTAATACTGGACATGCCTCCCGGCGGTCAATGGACTCAGGATGCAGTCATCCCCCCAGCTTGAGGCCAATCCCGGCAAATCTCACAAGAACTAACCTTTCGGTCTTCTTGATGTCCTCTGGCGATCGCTAACTTGCTGTCGCTTCAAGTGCTGTGGAACATCGGTCGAATCGGCTTCCAGCCAGCCGCACTCACTGGTCGGTGAAAACAACATGTCTGAACCGCCCGGTGCTGCGATCTCGAACGGCCAGGATGGCCATTTAACAATAGAGTAGCCCCGACAGGACTAGGCTTCAGGCACTGTAGGGCGTGTCCAAACTATTGACGAACACATTGGTCGATAAGGGCAAACGGCCCGGATTTTTGCGGGGTTCTGCGGCAAACCCAATGGCTAGCAGCACGGCCACCACAATATCGGCGCGATCTTCTGCCCCAATCACTTTTTTGACGGCATCCTCTTGCCAACCATTCAAAAATCCTGACGATAACCCCATCGCCTCAGCCGCTAAAGCGGTGTGCGTGGCCGCGATCATCGCATCCTTGATGGCATACTCGCGGCGGCGCTCGCCCAAGTTTTCTTGAAACTGGGGAATCGCCTGCTTGAAGTAATCCACCGTTTTTTGGGGCCAAGCGCCGCGTTCTAGCGCCGTTTGATAAATCTGCTCCATCAGCGCTTCGTCTTGCCAGGCAGTGGTGCTGGCAGTGAAGACAAAGGTGACGGGGGCTTGCTGCACCTGTTGCTGCCCAAATGCGGCTTCGGTTAGCGCTTGTCTTTGCGCTGCACTCTGCACCAGCACAATGCGCCAGTCTTGCAGGTTATAACTGCTGGGTGCGGCAACCGTCAGCTCGACCAGCCGCTGTAGCATCTCTGGCGGAATGGCTTCGTCCTTAAAGGATTTGATCGCTCTACGGGTAGTAATTGCGGTGAAGGTATCTAGAGGGGATGACAAAGACGCGTTCATCAAAAACGAACCTCTCATAATTGGTCAATTTTGCTGCCAGCGAGCGATCGCTTCAAGTGGTCGAAAGCGGTGACGCCAAACTGTCAGTCACGCAGCTTTAAACCTGCGACTTGTTAAGTCTAGTTGGTGCTCTGGCGATGTCCCTACTATCCTAAGGAGCAATTTGCGATGAGGTTTGATGCCCTTAGGCAGAAATTGAGGGTGCGATCGGCAATAGTCAGCACGTCACCAAGCAGTGTGCGCCGATTGTAGTTGAACTTTCTGATATTTCTTGCGGAAAAAGAAAGAATCAAGCTGAAAGCTATAGGCAGCAACAGATGGATGGTTGATGGAAGCACTCGCTCTGCTATTTGTGATAGGAGCCTTTGTAGCGCTTTTGGTTCCTGAGAAAAAACCGAAAAAGCCCAGTGCTGGCGATGATTTGTTGAAAGGGTTGAAAGCTGTCGCTGGGGAAATCTTTGCCGACAATCTGCTGAAGGATCCGCCTCGTCCAGGCAAGAAACCAGGTAACCCGTGGGAATCACCCTGGGCTGCAATGCTCTTCACCATCCTGATCGGCATCCTGCTGACCTGTTTTTGATGGCGACAGTTTACGCATCAGTCTGCCAAGGCTGAGGGCCAAAACGCGCCTGGGAGCAATGTCAAGCATGAGGTCTATCCGGCGTTAGCTCGTCCTCTATTGCAGAAGACGGGGTCGTCGTGTGACGCCAGCGTATATGGGATGGGGGTTGAATCAGTGGGAACAGCCGTCTCGGCTGTTCCCACTGACAGGTCTGGCATTAATTAGCCAGCATTGGGATTTATCTAATTCTGATTCTTAAATGCGATCGCATCCTGCCTGGCTGATTGACAGTGTGCTATCGCCATCGTCAGCTCGACACCTTAGTCATTTTCATCGTTCTCCAGATCATCCAAGACTCTGAAGATATTAAGGATTCCGTTAATGGGATCTAAAATTCCACCAGCCGCAGTCCCAACGAGTTCTAAGAAGTCTGAGGCTCGGGCCACACCTGAACGCGAAACCAGGACAATATCGTTCTCCCGCAGTGGAGGATTGTCGGCGTCGTCAATGCCAGTTGCGAGGTCAACATTGATATCGCGCTTTTCGACGGTGCCATTGGGATTAACCCGAATGAACGTGACTGTAGCCGTCCGCGCCCGCGCATCAGCAAAGCCACCCGCCGCCAAAATCGCTTGGTTGAGCGTCGAGTTTGGATCAATTTCAATCCGCCCAGGCGCTTCCACTTCGCCCACAACATCCACTTCAATAAAGTCTTGCGCAAAGTTCGCCGTTGCTAGCGTTCGCGCCTCCTCTGGGCTAAGGGCCACAGCCTGCGGCACAAACACGGTGTCCCCATCCCGTAGCAGCGCATTCTGAGATTGGTCGCCCTCTACCAACAGAGCATAAAAATCAACCGGAATCACTTCTCTGGTGCCATCCGGTTCGGGGCGAATCAGCTCAATATTACGAATATCCGCGAGTTGGGTGATCCCACCAGCGTTTTGGATGGCTTGGGCAACGGTACGGAGTTCGGCCACCGAAACTTCAGTCGCGGCAGCCCCTTCTTGACGAGTGGTATAAGCACCTGGGGTATCCACTTCTCCGGCGACAGCAATGCGAATGGGGCGAGGGGCGGATAAGGAAAACGTCACCACCGGGTCAAAGATGAATGCTTCGTATTCTCGCGCTACTGTTGCTGCTGCTTGTTCTAAACTCAGGCCAGTGACATAAACGCTACCAATCCACGGCAGGCTAATGGTGCCGTCGGTTAGTACACGATAAATGTTGTCAGTTACCAAACGGTTGCCGCTTTCGTCGTTGGTCAGCTCTGGCACGTTGAACACATCGAAGCGAATGTCGTCCCCTGGCCCCAAGAGATATGTAGGAATACTTTGAGACGGATTGAAGGTTTGGGAATTGCTGGTAGGCAAGCGCTCGGGGCGGCGCTCTAGTGGTGCAAAGGCATCGGCATCAACCTCTTCGCGCACACTACTATCGGGCAGAGATTGGGCCCAGGCTGGATAGAGGCATCCCCAGGTCAAGAGTTGGGAAATCAGCACCGCTGAGATCGGCAACCGGGATCGCTCTAGCACCAGAAACGCATTCATCATCATCACTCCCCGTAGAAAATTATTCTGAAAATCTGAAAATTTTACCGTCCCTGCTATTCCACCAGAACACAGGTTTAGCCTTGATGCATCGACAATTTTTCTTGCTGCGGGGTTCCCCAGCGTTGAGGCAAACATCTGGGAACACACAGTGTCCTCTTGGCAAGATTGTCGGCATTCAATGCCAGCAAGTTTTTTGGGCTATGTTTGTGGTGCAAAAACGCCTCAGTTAAGCAAATTAAATTTAGTAGTATCCTGTAGGCTGCGATCGCGCTGCTTAGATGCGCCATCATTTGCATACGTTAGTATCCACTGGATACCGTTGCAAATTTCGATCCCGGCGAGTTCATGAAATCTTTAAGCGCGACTCACGAAATATACGGATGGTTTACATAAATCTGACTGCTCGACCATGAGTGTCCCACAGAGATTAGTCCTCGCTCGCAAGGCCCGCAGTCACTGGGTTGATTGATGAATAACTTGCTGAGAATGGAGGACTCGGCTCTGCCTAACTTTTGTCTGATGGGTGAGAAACCCCCATAGGCGGTTCATAACGGTACGTTGCGCTGATTTATTGAGGACTCCTGCATGGAACTAGATCCTAAGTCTCTGAACCCGAGCGATCGCTACAAGCTACTCATTGGGAGTGTGGTGCCTCGCCCGATTGCGTTTGTCTCTAGTCTGTCATCTCAAGGGGTGGTGAACTTAGCACCATTTTCCTATTTCAACGCCGTGGGACATAAGCCATTAACGCTGATGTTTAGCGTCAGCAAAAAGCCTGATGGCAGCGACAAAGACACCCTGCGCAACGTGCGCTCCAAAAGCGAAGGGGGCCTGGGGGAATATGTGATCAATCTGGCGGTGGCGTCTTACGTGCAGCAGGTGGCCGAAGCTGCCGAACCGCTGCCCCATAGTGAATCAGAGTTTGATTATTTGGAGCTTACGAAAGCCCCTAGTCGGCTTGTAGCGCCGCCACGCGTGGCGGAGTCCCCAGTGGCGTTCGAATGCAAGACCATGCAAATTGTGCCCGTTGGCGAATTCACCATGGTCATTGGCGAGGTAGTGCATTTATTTATTCGCGATGATTTAGTAGACGATCGCTACCACGTCGATACCGATAAACTAGGCGCAGTGGGACGTTTGGCTGGCTATGATTACTGCCATATCCGAGATCGCTTCACCATTCCCAACGGTTTTTCTGCCGAGAAAAAGGCCGCTTTAGAGCAACCCCAGCAATAGGGAACTGGAGAGAGAGCCGGTTGGCGATCGCGGCGGGGAGATGCCAGAGTTGCCCAGTGATATAACGTTCTGCTGGGAAGCACGACAGGATGGCGACCAGGGTTTGTATGCTGTACCCATAGCGGTGTTGCATGTGTCGAGGGGAATGTGTGGTGTTAAATTCAACTCTGCCTTTTGTACCCAATGCGGCGACGGCGGCGGGCGATGACTTTGCTGTTACCTTTGCCCCGTTGTCGCTGGATGAGGCGTATCGCTTAGCGGATGATTCGCGGAATGGGGCGATCGTGGTGATGAGTGGCATGGTGCGCGACCACACCGAGGGTCGTGCCGTTGCTTACCTGGAATATCAAGCCTATGAACCGATGGCGTTGGAAGTCTTTAAGCAAATCGCCGCCCAGATTCGCCAACAGTGGTCAGACGTGACCACTGTTGTCATTCACCACCGCACGGGCAAGCTCACCATCGGCGAAATTAGCGTGTTGGTGGCGGTGGGTTGTCCTCATCGTGGCGAGGCGTTTGCTGCCTGTCAGTATGCGATCGACACCCTCAAACACAATGCCCCCATCTGGAAAAAAGAACACTGGGAAGACGGTGCCAGCACCTGGGTCAGCATCGGTGCCTGTGAAGCGGAATGAAAGAAGATTGGATAGACAGTTGAACCGTGCAGATATGGTTGAAGCAAAAGTCATTCAGCACGGGCGAATTGACTGGGGTGATGATGAAGTAGAAGTTTTCCAACTTTTAGACGGCTCTTCCCGACTCGGTTTAGGACGTTGCTGCTGATTTGATGCATGATGTTACGGCTGCATCCCTATGAAAGCTCGTTTACAACTCCGACGAATCATCTATACATTCAGCAACGCCCTGCCGATACCTTCGGCCTATAGTCTTGACCTGCGCCAGAAAGCGATCGCGGCATTGGTACCGCGACGCTAACCGAATGGCATCATCGATACCGCACCAGCGGTGAGGTTGCCGCCAAACAGGGCAACCAACGCGGGCATAGTCATAAAATTACTGACTGGGAGGCGTTGCGGGCGTTGGCCGCGCGACATGGGGACAAGACTCAGGCGGAAATGGCCCAGTTATGGTCCGCAGAAATTAGTGAAGATCACGATTGGGCGGGCATTTCAGTGGATTGACTTGACGCGCGAAAAAAGCGCTATCCCTACGCCGAAAGAGACTTAGAGAAACGCCCAGCCGATGATGCTGAGGTCGTGCAATACGAGGAGCACCAGCGAGTTTATCTCGATGAAGCGGGCATCAATAATACCGACAGTTATGGGGATAGCTGGTGTCCCCAAGGCAAACGGTTTGCCGCCGAGGCCGGGGCAAGCGGGCTGAAATCAGCTTCGATCGTTCTCTATAAAGCGCTTCAAGCCTGCGTTGAGGACGCAGGCACGATTCTTCTATTCGTCCAATATCAAAAACAACTGCAAACTGTAGGCTATTAAAAAGCGGCTGCTCAAGGAGCAACCGCTTTCAAGCATATTACGGCTATGGCAGCGCCTTGTAACGCTAAACGGCGGAACCAACGCCGGCGTAAGCTCCATAGAAGAATAGACCTACCACGACAAGCACACCCGTGCCGGCGACGGTAGCCACAATCCACAAAGGAATCCGTCCATTCTTAATCATTTCAATACCTCCTACTCACAAACTATCAACACAACAACAGCGACTTAAAGTCTGATGCAACTACTTGAGCTTCCAGACTTTAGTTGAAGAAGTAGCTGGAAAACAATAGCCCAGTCACAAAGACCAACAACAGCCCCAAGTAAAGGGATGTGCGATTTAGCTCGACTGGTTGCTTATTCGGATTCTGATTCCGGTCCACTGATGTGCTCCTATCGCTGAATAAACTGCATTGCGGCGATCGCGCCCAAGAAGAAAACGCTGGGAACGCCAAGGGTATGTACGGCTAACCACCGCACTGTAAAAATTGGATAAACCGTCGGTTCATTGGGAGTGTTCGTCATATCCTTCTCACTGATTCATTCGACTGCACTATGGTTGAAAGTTTTAAGGACTATTATTGTCCCAAAAACTCTTTAATCTGCTGTTCTGCCTCATAGCGATCAGACACAATGGGCAGTTCCATCTGGTTGCTTTGGTAGTACTCGTTAGGACGAGGCGTGCCAAAGGCGTCGTAGGCCAACCCAGTGCTTACAAACAGCCAGCCAGCAATAAACAAAGCGGGGATGGTAACACTATGAATGACCCAGTAACGGATGCTCGTAATAATGTCGCCAAAGGGCCGTTCGCCGGTATCACCTGCCATATCAACCTCACATGTAACGTGTGTATCAATCCTATTACTTAATGATACGGAACTCAGGAATCCATCACAAGTTGGATGCTGAGTTCCGTATCAACTGAGTTATCTTCAAACTTCTTGGGTGCCAGCATACCGCAGTAAGTAGCCGTTCTGGCCCAGAATAAAGCCCTGTTCTGGCGTGTTGAAGACAATTCTGTAAAGGTTCGAAGGTACCTGATCAACGTCGGTATCTTTAAACCAGGTCAAACCATCATCAGGACTGAAGTACAGCGTTCCACTGCCGCCCGAAACCCAAAGCTCCTCGGAGGTGCGAAAAGCCGCATCCAAAAAGCCCCAGCTGCTCGCCAACTCCGGCGTAATGGGCTCTTGCCAATCGTCTTCCTCACCGGTGAGCGAAAACTGAATCTGCCCACCCCGCTCTAGCAGCCAAAGGCCATTATCTTTGTCAAAGCCAATGTTCTGCAAGCGGCGAGAACTCTCGCGGTTGAAGGGATGCCACTCAAGGTCGCCGGGAGACCATAGAGAGTAAAAGTTGC
This sequence comes from Halomicronema sp. CCY15110, assembly GCF_016888165.1. Lineage (GTDB taxonomy): Bacteria > Cyanobacteriota > Cyanobacteriia > Phormidesmidales > Phormidesmidaceae > Halomicronema. Next base: position 20,951 of record NZ_JACSWC010000249.1, read on the forward strand.
CCCGTGATGATACGGCGGCATAGCTACCATCGACACTACGGCTCATATTGCGCACGACGCCCACTGCGCCAAGCACTAGGCCCTTCCAGTTCTGGCCACCATCGCGGGTGCGGTAAATTGCGCCCACATCGGTCGCTAGCTCAGCTTCTTGGTCAGCTAATGCGGTGATAAGGAAAGGTTTGCCCGGCAATTTGTCGCTCAGTGGTACGCGTTCCCAGGTGTCACCACCGTTAGTGGTGTGGAGTAGGATTTGTGGCTGCCCCGCAACCCAACCTTCATCACCGATGAAACTGACGGACGTAAAGGTGAAGCCTTTATCACCCAGATCAAGCGATCGCTGTGCCCAGGTTTCGCCCCCGTCACGGGTTTCCATCAGGGTGCTGCGACTGCCCACCAGCCAACCGTGATTGGCATCTTCAGTAAAGGCAATATCGGAAAAAGTCGCCGCCGTATCCAGGTGCACCACCTCCCAAGGATTCTCCTCAAGGTCGGGCAAAAAGGCATTACTACACCCAAAACATAGGAAAGCGATCGCCACAATCGCCCCCAGCTTCCGTAAATGAACTAATAAACCACCCATGGCAGCTCAACATCCTCAGCCGTAACAACATCAATACGCGGATCTCTCAACTATGCGTGCCCTGGCTCATCGCAAACCGTAGAGACTGATAAAGAAGAAAAACCCGACTGCTAACGCCCCAAAAATCAGAATATTTTTCTGACCGGGCGTCAAAACATTCACCCCTAACCCGTAACTCAAATTTTCCTTAAAGCCTGAGGGAGTACCGGCTGGTCCAACATTGGCAAAGCGCTTTTTCTGGGCTCCACAAACTGGGCAACGCCAGTTGAGCGGCACCTCGTGGAAGGGGACGCCAGCCGCAATCTGACTGCGATCATCCCCTTTAGTCGGCTCGTAGGTATAGCCACAAGCCATACACTCGAATCGATCCATTTCCTGTGGGGTTAAAGGCTTTTCCGGCTCCGGTGCCGACTCGGCATTGGTTGCCTCCATCGGTGCGGCATCGTGCTGGTCAGCCGATTGCTCATCAAGCGGGCTGCTCGGCTCAACTTGTTGATTAGGCTCAGACGACATCACTTATTTCCCTCGACGGCTCTACAAACAGAATCAGCTAGATAGTCTGTATTAGACTTCCAAAGACCGATTATGAAAAATTGAAATATTTCTTACCAATTATGACATGGCGCTGAACCTTACTCTCGGCGAGGTCAATTTTGGCGAGGTTATCTACAGCTCATGTTTGGCTATTGACCAATGATGAGACTGCCTAATCACCCGCATGGAAACTCCAAAACACTCGCGAGTGGGAACGGTCTGAAGTTCAAGCGAATGTAAACTAATATGGAAATGCGTACAGCAAAAGATTATGTGTGATCGTGAGTGAGGATACGTAGTGTTTGTCTTAACCGGGTACGAATACCTCTTAGTCTTTCTCCTGTTGTGTGGTTCGGTGCCGATTTTAGCCCTTGGTATCGCTTACTTTTTGCGACCAAAGCGGGAAGGAGCTAGTCGTCGAACCACCTATGAATCGGGGATGGAGCCCATTGGCGGGGCGTGGATTCAATTCAACATCCGCTATTACATGTTTGCCCTGGTCTTTGTCATCTTTGACGTTGAGACGGTGTTTTTGTATCCCTGGGCCGTGGCCTTTAGCCAGCTGGGCATTTTGGCATTCATCGAGGCTCTGATTTTCATCGCGATTCTGGTAGTCGGTTTGGTGTACGCATGGCGAAAAGGAGCATTGGAATGGTCATGAACCCTGAAAGTAAGGTGCCGATGCTGGCTCCTGATGAGCGTTTGATGAATCCCGTCGGCGCTCCTACGGTGACCCAGGATCTTTCGGAAAATGTCATTTTGACCACGGTGGATGATCTTTACAACTGGACTCGGTTGTCCAGCTTGTTTCCACTGCTATACGGCACGGCTTGTTGCTTTATTGAATTTGCGGCGTTGATTGGCTCGCGGTTCGATTTCGACCGCTTTGGCCTGCTGCCCCGGGCCTCTCCCCGACAAGCTGACCTCATCATCACTGCGGGTACTGTCACCATGAAGATGGCCCCAGCCCTGGTGCGGTTGTATGAACAAATGCCTGATCCTAAGTATGTGATTGCTATGGGCGCTTGCACGATTACGGGTGGCATGTTCAGCATGGATTCACCCACAGCAGTGCGGGGGGTCGATAAGTTAATCCCGGTGGATGTATACATTCCCGGTTGCCCGCCCCGACCAGAGGCGATTTTTGATGCCATCATCAAGTTGCGGAAGAAAATTGCGACCGAATCTTGGGCCGACCAATCAGCGATCGCGCAAACCCACCGTTACCATACGACTCAGCATCAGATGCAGGCTGTCTCGCCGATCTTGACGGGTAAGTATTTGCAGACTGGTGCTCACGAAACGCCTCCGAAAGAGCTGATGGCGGCCATGGGCATGTCAGTCGAACCTTCTTTAGAGGAAGCGAAGCAGGAGGAAGCCAATGGCTGATGCCGATGTAAATCAGAATGCAGCACCGGAAGAAGAAGGTGCCATCGTAGAAGCTGGGCCAGTGTCAAAATGGCTGACTGAAAATGGGTTCGGTCACGATTCTCTATTACCTGATCATTTAGGTGTTGAAGTCCTGACGACTGAGTCGCAGTTCTTAATTCCCATTTGTACCGCTTTGTTTGCCTACGGGTTTAACTATCTGCAGTGTCAGGGCGCATATGACGAAGGCCCTGGTAAATCTTTGGTGAGCTTTTATCACCTCGTCAAAGTCAGCGATGATGCCACCAGTCCTGAAGAGGTGCGGGTCAAGGTGTTTCTCCCGCGTGAAAATCCTACGGTGCCGTCGGTCTATTGGATCTGGAAAGCGGCTGATTGGCAAGAACGCGAAAGCTATGACATGTACGGCATTGTGTACGAAGGTCATCCCAACCTGAAGCGGTTGCTGATGCCGGAAGACTGGAAAGGGTGGCCTTTGCGCAAGGACTACATTTCGCCGGACTTTTACGAATTGCAAGACGCTTACTAGATTGCTGTTCGCCTTTATGAGCTGGTTTTTGAAGGATGCACGGTGTTAGCTGTGCATCCTTTTTAGTCTGAACATTTGGCTAACCAACACGACTTGGAAGGTTAGAAGTCCCTTTGGTAGAGAAAAAGCCAAGCTGGCATCAGCATCTCCAACACCTCTGTGACCGATCGCTTTGCCCCTTGTCAAGGGAAGTCTTGACGACGGGCAAGAGCGGCTCCAAGACGTCTCGCATCAGTCCGTACTATGGCTGACCGATCGTTTGCTGAGTGTCATCCGCAAAGCTCAGTATTTCCGAGGTTTGGCCCAAAGCCAGGGCTTGCTGCAAGCGCGACTGCGCCAGATAATTTCACAAAGAAGTGGCGTTTGACTGCTTCCTCGTTGCGTAGCTGAGCCGCTTCAAAGCCCGCCACCGGCCTGCAAAATCTCAAGCGGCCATCGATAGCTTCAGGTATTGATCATCCGTCTGCTCTCCCAGGTGAGGACATCGGTGAGCAGAAATCGCGGCGGGTCGCTCAAGTCAGGCTGTTCGTGAACCATCACCAAAGTGGTGCGCGCCCATCCTGCTTGAGGCGCAACCCTTTGGTAAAAGTCCCGTAGGATTTGACCGTACCGTTGCGCCCCGGCAGGCTGTAAGGTCGAAAACTCTCTGGATGCTCTCGGCGTAACTCCATCGACAACTGCCCTACTGCCTGCCACTGCTGGCCCCAGAAAATCAGCCGAGTCTTCTCCAACTCACTCACCCAGCGATTGCCCTTTCCAGAAGTGGCGGCAACTGACTGGTCGCGGCGGACCCTGCCCCTCAGAGTGGAGCGGAGCATTCGTGTGAGCAATGCGCTCACAACGCATGAACGCCTCAATTCCGGGGCATTAGAGCCTCTTACACCTTTCAATCAGTGGCAGGCAATATTTGGCTATCATAGCCCGATCCCTGAGCGATCGCCGACAAGGAGAGCACTCACAGCCTTAATTGGCGTTGGGTTGAGCGGGGCGATAGGGCACCATGCCTTCACCGAGTCCGGCTTCAGCGGCTTCATCCGACTCCAAACCAAGTGCCAAGAGAGGATTGTTCAACACATCAGCCAGGTTCGTGACCGCGTAGGCAATCAACTCATTGGGGTTGAGCAAAATCCAGCCCTGAGCCGTCAGTTCACGGAGTTCGAAGTGCAGGTGAGGGCCAGTGGAATTCCCCGTACTGCCGACCAAGCCAACGACTTCGCCCTGTTGCACAGTTTCGCCGGGGCGCACCAAGATGCGAGAGAGGTGGGCGTAGCGAGTTTCCAGTGTGCCTTCGGCGTGGCGCAAGATCACGATCAGGCCATAGCCGCCCATATAGTCGGCAATGTGGACTTCGCCGTCTTGGGTCGCCACGACTGGGGTGCCTTCGGGAGCGCCCAAGTCAGTGCCAGTGTGGAAGCGGCGATCGCCAAAAATCGGGTGAGTACGCCAGCCAAACAGGGACGTAATCGGTGATGGCATGGCGAGCGGAAACACAAATTCTTGAGTGCCGCGCCGCATCACGTTCAGAGAACGCAGCTTTTCATTGAAGTATTCGCGACTGATGACCGTGGTATTGCCGATGGTGACGCCATTGCCGCCGACGCTCACAGGGCCGACAGAAAACTGAGCACCTTCATCATCCGTGGCGCTGCTGTAGGCGGGCGCGTTGTCGGCCTCAGCCCCTGTTCGGCAGTTACTAGAGGATACTGATTGCCCTTCTGACAGGCTCAACTGGCAGCCAGTCGCGCGATCGGAAAACAATAGAGACGGGGAGTTTGGCGAACTTGTGGCTCCCAAGCTGTAATCAGTGGTGTCAATCAGAGGATTGTTGAGCAGCGTTTCGGCGTTGACCTCAACTGGGGGGACGCTGTCAGCCACAGAACCACCAGGTAACGGACTCGCGTCCGCTGGTGTGGAAGATTCAAACACCGGGGTGGCAAAGGGGGGATTGGAGCTGGGAGAAGGCGCTGAGCTGAGCTGCGGCTTCAACAAGGACTCGGCTGAGGTTGCCGCCGGCGACACGGGCGGTACAACTTCGACCGCAGTGGGCATCTCCAGCGGGCGCTCGGCCTCGGCGCGGACGGGCAGGCTGCCGAGCATAAGCGTTGCACTCATCGCCCCAACACTGCTCAACCATAGGAGCGCATTCCCAGATATCAGGGAATGCAGATGAGCTTTTGATCGGCGGGAGAGTTGCTCCAGCTGCATATTCGCTGCTCCGTCAGATACCACGATAGACCTCAGTAATTGTAGCCCAGGCTAATCTCACCTGGTTTTAAAGATCGGACGAATTTTTCATCCCCGTGCTGCATTCTAACCATCAAGTCCCCCTGTAGGGAGACGCCTGCTACCCGAGCAATGTGCCCATCTACTGTAACGGTTTTTCCTTGGTGGGCCAGTTTTTGGGTATACGCGTTTACGAAAGCGGCATTGCCCTGCTGCTGCCAGTAATATACCCCCTGCATGATGCCTCGAAGGGCGATCGCGGCCAACTCTTCCAGCGTGTTTAAGGTCGGCGTTAGTGACGTTGGTCCCCACTCGCGCAGAGAGACGGCGTTCGGGGGCAGGGGGTTATCCCAGTTGAGGCCCACGCCGATGACCACCTGCTGCAATTGCGGGGCCTTCCCTGCCGTGGAGGAGTTTGCTAGCCGACTCTCGGTTAAAATGCCGCCTACTTTTCGCCCCTGGCTAACGAGATCATTGGGCCATTTAATTTGAATGGGCAGACCCAAATTCCCCAAACTGGTGGCAATCCCCCAGGCGCTAGTCAAGGTCAGTAAGGAACTTTCGGAGAGCGGCAACTCCGGTTCCAGCACCAGAGAAAGGTACAGTCCCCCGGGTGGTGACACCCAGGTGCGGCCCCACTGTCCCCGTCCGGCAGTTTGCGCAGCGGCGATGACGACGGTACCCGCGCCACGACCCTGGTCGATGAGCTGCCAGGCGGTTTCATTGGTCGAGGGCAGTTGTTCGTAAAGGTGGAGTTGGAAATCAGGCCGCAAGGGGGCGACTTCAGCCAGTAGCCCCAACTCGGCGGGGGAGCGAGCGAGCGCCCTGGTTAAGCGTTGAGCATCGAGCATACTTTAGAGAGAGAGTGGGGAAATCGGAGGCATTATTAAGTCCTGATGTTAGGGAAGCAAGGGAGCGAGGGGGACAAGGGAGCGAGGGGGACAAGGGAGTGGGGGAGCGAGCGGGCCGGATCGGGTGCGTGATTTTCTCAACTTTGTGCTGGCGTGCTGTTCTCACTAAAGTGGCGGAACATGCAGCAAAATAAATTCGCCGCAATTATAAAGCAGTGGTAGTAGTCTATCGAGGACAGCGGGGAGCGCCGCGATCGCCCTGTTACGCTAAACGGGGTAAGGTGCGAGCTAGGGCGGATGATGTTCGCGGGTGGCGCTCAGTTCCTGGTTACCGATGCAGTGCAAATGAGGATGAGGGGTATATGTCAACGACTCGGCAATCTAGCGAAGAAATGCTGCAAGCGCTGCGATCGCAGGTAAATGCAGAGCCCCACCAGAATGGTCAGTCGCGGGCTCCGTGGACGATTGAAGACAGCGAGGAGCTGTACCGCATTCATGGCTGGGGCGATCCTTACTTTTCTATTAACGCGGCGGGGCACGTGATGGTCGCTCCTCGGGGCGATCGCGGCGGCTCTCTGGATCTCTATGACTTAGTGACAGCTCTCAAACAGCGGAATCTCGGCCTGCCCATCCTGATTCGCTTTTCCGACATTTTGGAAGACCGCATCGAACGGTTGAATGCCTGTTTTGCCAAAGCGATCGCCCGCTACCGCTACAGCGGCGTTTATCGCGGCGTCTTTCCGGTGAAATGCAACCAGCAGCGGCACCTGATCGAAGATTTGGTGCGGTTTGGTCAGCCCCATCGCTTCGGGCTGGAAGCCGGGTCAAAGCCAGAACTGTTGATCGCCCTGGCGACCCTCGACAATCCCGGCTCCTTGCTGATCTGCAACGGCTATAAGGATCTGGAATATGTGGAAACGGCGATGCTCGGCCAGCGGCTCGGCCACACCCCAATCATTGTCTTGGAGCAATTGGACGAAGTGCCCCTAGTGATTGAAGCCAGTCGGCGGCTGAATATTCGCCCCATTCTGGGGGTGCGGGCCAAGCTCAGCAGCAAAGGCATTGGTCGCTGGGGGGGGTCAGCGGGCGATCGCGCCAAGTTTGGCCTCGCCATTCCCGAAGTGCTCAGCGCGGTGGAACAGCTTAAGGCTGCCGGTATGCTGGACTGCCTGCAACTGCTGCATTTCCACATCGGCTCGCAAATCTCTGCCATTAGCGTCATCAAAGATGCCCTGCGGGAAGCCTGCCAAATTTATGTAGAGCTGTCGGAGTTGGGAGCCCAGATGGGCTATCTCGATGTCGGGGGCGGCTTGGGCGTGGACTATGACGGTTCCAAGACCAACTTTTCCGCGTCGAAAAACTACAGCATTCAAAACTACGCCAACGATGTGGTGGCGGAAGTGCAGGAAGCCTGCTCCGCTCGTAATCTGCCGGTACCGACGCTGATTAGCGAAAGTGGGCGGGCGATCGCCTCTCATCAATCCGTGTTGGTGTTTGACGTACTGGGTACGAGCGATCGGCCCGGCATAGAAGCGATCGATCCCCCCGCTGCCGACGACCATGCCCTGCTACGGGAACTGTACGACACCTACGCCCATGTCACCATCAAAAACTATCAAGAGGCATACCACGACGCCGTTCAGTTCAAAGACGAGGCCATCAGCCTGTTTAACTTTGGCTACCTCAGCCTGACCGAACGGGCCAAGGTGGAGCGGCTCTACTGGGCCTGCTGCCGCCGCATTTTGGAACTGGTGCGCCATGAAGACTATGTGCCCGACGATTTAGAAGAGCTGGAAAAGAATCTGGCGTCGATTTACTACATTAATTTGTCAGTGTTTCAGTCGATGCCGGATGCGTGGGCGATCGATCAGCTCTTCCCGATCATGCCCATCCACCGACTGGACGAAGAACCGACCAACCGGGCCACCTTGGCCGACCTGACCTGCGACAGCGATGGCAAAATCGAGAAGTTCATCGACCTGCGGGATGTGAAGTCGGTGCTGGAACTGCACCCCATTCAAGAGCACCAGCCTTACTATCTGGGGCTCTTTCTCGGCGGAGCCTATCAGGAAATTATGGGCAACCTGCACAACTTGTTTGGCGACACCAACACCGTCCACATTCACATGACGCCCAAGGGCTACCACATTGAGCACGTGGTGAAAGGCGACACCATGACGGAAGTCTTGAGCTATGTGCAGTACGACTCCGACGACCTGATCGAAAACATTCGCCGGCGATCGGAACACGCGTTGCAAGATGGCAAGATCACCATTCAAGAGGCACAACTGCTGCTCCAGCACTATGAACACAGCCTCAACCATTACACCTATCTGTCTACGGACTAAATGTTCCAGAAAACGCGTTTTACAATGAATTCAACAGCGTTATGGAGCAGCGGATGTTGGAAACTGAGATTCTTCAAAAGATGCAAAGTGCTTCTATCGAAGAGCGCATTCGCGTCATCGAACTGCTACTGCAATCTTTAAAGCAAGAACTGGTGCAAAATCCGGAATTGCCCGCTGCCCCAACTGAGCAGCCCAGCCGTGCACCCTTTGGCTATATGAAAAATACTGGTTCTATCAAAGGAGATATTGTGTCGCCTGTGGTTCCTGAAAGTGAGTGGGAAGTTTTGCAGTGAAGCTGCTCCTTGATACCCATATCTGGCTCTGGTATGCCTTTGAAGATACTCGGCTGTCAGATGATCTACGCGGGGTAATCGGACAAGACACCACCGAGGTCTGGATCAGCCCGATCAGCGCGTGGGAAGTTATGCTGTTGGTCGAAAAGGGTAAAGTCATTGTTGAAGCAGAACCGACCGAGTGGATTCGCGACTCCTTAACAGCGCTGAAACCTATAGACGCTGCTGTAACTCGCGAGATCGCTATCTTGAGCCGTCAGATCAAGCTACCCCATCAAGATCCCGCCGATCGCTTCATCGCGGCAACAGCTCTGCACTACGGTCTACAGCTCGCCACCGTAGACCAGAATTTAGTCAGCGCTGAATGGCTACCAACAATCAGTTGAGAGCGCTGGTATTCACATTCAGTTTGACCTACGCCGCTTCGCTCACTCGGCGCGATCGCAATAGCTGCACAAAGTCATCGCTGACGGTGTGGTCGCGAGTGTCGGCGGCGTAGTCAATGAGCTCTTCGCGCAGGGCTAAGGCATCTGCGATCGGCATCAGTTTGGCGAGCAGAAAATAGACGCCGCGAAAGCGAGGGTCGCTCATGTGCTGTTGGGGGCGATCGTTGTTTTTGCCCAAAAAGGTCTGCACGATAAAGAACTCCATCACCTTGTCATGGCGAAAGTTCCACTCTTTGGTGGGCTGGCCTTCGTTATCGATGCCCTGGCGTCGGGTCACCATCTTGTGGCGTTCCATACACTGCAGTTCTTCAAAGAATTCAGCTTCGGGAATGGCGGTGTGATCCTGCAGGCGCATGTCATAAACCTGCTGGGAAAAGGCAGCGAGGGGAAACTCACGCAGATGCAATTGCTGGTAGTCAGCGGCCATGAGCTTGTATTGCTGCTGCTGGAGTTGAAATAAATTAGGCGGCTCTTTGTTGGCGATCATCTGCGCCACAAGGCTGAGATCCATAGGGTTGGAAAGAATGCGCCGCGCCGCCGTCAGTTCTTCGGCGGGTTGATTGGGGTGAAGGGCTGCTTCTAGGGCGGACTGGCAGGCGGCAATGTAGGCGTCGCCTTGGATGGGCGCATCAGCTGAGAGGGTCGGCTCCCGTGAAACCAGAAAGGCTTGAATTTTGTCGCGCCTCAACGGGTTGAGTTTGTAGGTGGTGGCGGTCGCCGGGGGCCGCCACTCCAGGGGCTGAGTGGTCATGATGATGTTGCCCTTAAAGTAGCGCTCGACAAATTCGGTAATTTTGGCGCGAGTGTCGGCGGTGACTTCGTTGAGGCCATCGATGCAAATATCAATCGCGCCGCTGTAGATCAAATCCCGCAGAAAGTGCGGATCCTTCGCCAGTCCATGTAGCTTGACTTGAATCGCTTCACTGACGCCATCGGCACAGCGATCGGCCGGTAAGAAGACCATCGTGCGCGGCGGACGGGTGATGTACTTAATCACCTCAAAGCGGCTCCGGCCTTGACGTCTCTGCAAGGTTCTTTGGATCAGGTGACGCAGAAACATGGTCTTGCCCAAGCCAGACTCGCCCTCTAGAATCACTTGGCCTTTGATGGCGGGAATTGCCTGTTGTAAGGGCTGTTGCTCTCCAGTGGCCTTGGTCTCAACAGTGGAATCAGGGAAGTAGGCGGCTGGGGTAAAGCCTGCCAACCCGGCATCAGCGAGTAAGGAATCTTGAAAGGGGGCGAACAGGCGGGCCCGCAAGAACGGAACCCAGGTGAGGGCAAAGCCGACATACCCAGCGCCAAAAATGCGCCGCATCCAGGGATTCCAAAAGAAGATGGCCTGCACCTGGGGGGAGCGGGGGTAGATAAAGACTAAAGCCAGCCAAAAGAGGGCGTGAGCCATCCACACATTGCGACCAATCCAAATACCCCGCCACCACTCTAAAGTAGCGATTTCGCTGGAAACCGCAGCCGCCTGGGTAGATCCCATCGCCTTTAGGTTTTGATGATGCTGTCGAAGTAAAGGCAAATCATCAGGTGTCCAAGTTGTTGCCTCAACAATGCTGGCAATCTGCCGAGGCCACTCGTCATCTAGTTTAGTCAAGCTATTGATTTCATCTGTCCATGCTTCAGCAAAAACACGTAAAATCTCTCTGGCTTCTCGGTGAGTTAGTTGAGTCGCGTCAGGTAAAAATTCTTCATCACGTAACCCCAGCCACCGAATCAAGGTCATCGCATCAGCCTCTCCATCACTTAGGTAGTAAGCCATAAAGCGAAAATAGTCCGCTTCAAAGGTATTTAAGCTGACGGCATTGAGGAGATGTAATCGTGTTTCATTGCTTGCAGGGCCAAGCTGGCTAAGAGCATTGGCTGCCACTACAGATACAGTTTCATCAGCTTCGAACCTACTGCGCATCTGCCATTGCTCAGAGAGAATCCGATTCAGTTGTGAAGTTGCGCTCTTGGCTACGTCAGGCTTGATTCGATAGAGTGCTTGAGTTGCGCGATAGCGCAAACGGTGGTCAGCACGAGTATCGACGATAATTTCTCCTAACTGTTGAACTTGCTCTGGAGTGGCTTCGCCAATGCTGCCAAACGCATGAGTAGCTGCAATACGTACATGACCATCAATATCAGGATTGGCAATTAACGCAAATAATTTTGCCCCCTCAGTGGATGCAGCCGGCCCCATCGAGCCTAAAGCCCTTGAGGCTTCGAAACTCACCTGCGGATCGATATCGGGATTGGCTACCAGGTCAAACAATTCAGCAGCTTGCTCGATCCCAGACTCACCCATTTTGTGAAAGAGCCAGGTAAGGCTATAGCGAAAATATTCATCTTCATTCAGGTTGGCAATCAATTCAACAATTTGAGCAGCATAGTCTGCGACTACTTCGTCCATCTCTGCCAAGGCTTTCACGGCGGCAGAGCGCACATCATCGTCTTGACTAGGGTCTGCGATCAGTGCAAACAGTCGAGGAGCCTGATCAGCAGCAGGATTGCCTATCTCACTCAAAGCAAAAGCAGCACCGCTTCGAACGTTCTGTTCATCGGAATTGGCAATCAGCTCTGTGAGTTGAGGGGCATAATCGACCACTGCTTCACCCATATTCCCGATTGTGGCTGTAGCCGCCCAACGAAGTTCCTTATCTTCATCGCGATTAGTAATCAACTTCATGATTTCCGGAGCATAGTCAATGGCTGCCGCTTCAAAAGTTCCGAGTGCAGACAGTGCTGCACGTCGGACGTCTATATCAATGTCAGGGTTAACAATCAGGTCTATAAGTTGGGAAGCCTGATCGATACTGGGAGTCTCCATAGTCCTTAGGGCACTAATCGCCGCCCAACGAACATTGTCATCTGTATCAGGATTTATAATTAGCTCAAAAATCTGAGGTACTTGCTCAGTCGCGGCATCTCCCATCCGTCCAAAAGCGCTGCCCGCAGCGGAACGAACATTTCTATGTCCTGCAACTGCTAGAGAGTCATCCTCTGTTTTTGGATCGATCATCAGTGCCCAAAGCTGGGGCGCATTTTCGCTAGCTATTGGCCCCATTGCTTCAAGCACCGCGATCGCTGTCGCGAGTGTTTCTGGTGGACAAGATCTATTGGCCTCTGCATAACAATTTCTGTCATGCAAGATGTCCACAATCTGTTCGTAAACCTTTTGTGGAATAACTGTTTCGTTGCTAAGAGTTTCTAAATCAAAGTCTGCTAATTTGCCGAGCGCTTGCGCCCAAACCAGCGGATCGGAATCTTTCAATGCCGCCATAATGCCTTTATGCTGCCAAGTTTCGAGTTTGGGTTTTTCATACTCTTCTTGAGCATGGCCACTGCTGCTCAGCCCTAACACCAGCACAACTGTCAGCAGTGCTAATACCAGCCCCCTCCACCATCGCCGTTGCCGCATACCAACCCCTTGCCACTGCTCAGGTCTATCCTAGGGCCGCTCTACAGTCTTGGTCTAATTTCTCACAAAGACTTTGGTAGTGCTGTGCTTGAATGCTGGCAATCAGACAATGTTCTCTAAAATTGGCGACGGGCAAAGATAAACACGGCGATCGCCAACAACAGCGCAGTGTAGAGCAAGCCATAAAGTAAGTGGCCGAGCAGTTCTGGTGGGGCGGGAAAGAGCGTCATGCCGTACACCGCCTCGTTGCGAAAGTTGAGGCGCTCTAGATCGGGCAGCACTAAGTACATGGCACTCGTCACCCGTTGAAAGAGGGGGCTCTCGGTCAGCTCGCCCAAGGCCACAATGTCTTGGCTCAAATGCCCCATGAGGTAAACCCCAATGGTCAACAAAGTGGCGAGCAAGGAACTGGTGAACACCCCAAATAGCAAGGCCGCTGCCGTTAACAACATCAACTCGATAAACGTGTAGAAAATGGCGAGGAGCAAACTACCCGCGGTGAACTCAATTTGATTGAGAAGGAGCACACCAAAATAAATTGCCGTCAAGCAGGCGAGGAGCACTGCCAGCACCGCCGAGAGTCCGAAATGCTTGCCCCAGATAAATTCGAGGCGGCTGATGGGCTTGGAAATGAGCACCAGCACCGTCTTTTTCTCAATTTCTTTGTTAATCAGGCCCGTGCCCACAAAGACTGTGACCACGAGACCGAGCAGGTGAATGCCCGCCATGCCCAGGTCAAGGATAATTTTGTCTTGGGCGTTGGCCGCTACGCTGGGCAGCAGGGCCGCTGCGGCAAACATGAAGACGGCATACAACCCCATTAGATACAAGACGCGATCGCGAATCACTTCCTTGTAGACGTTGGTGGCGACGACAAAAATACGCGACAGACTCATAGCTCTCAAACACTCGCTTTGCCTCAGACTGCAATGATACGTCTCTTTGTCCAGACGCAACGACTGAAAGAGCGATCGCGGTTAGCGCCTTTGGGTATGTGTTTAGCATCAAGCTACCGTCGATCCCCCTTTATCCCCCTGAAAAAGGCGTTCATATACTTCGCGCACCAAGTCCCCCTCATCCCCCTGCCCCTTCTCCCAAAACTGGGCTACTAAGTACACACAAGTCATGTTGTAGTAGGATGCTGCCAGAAAACATGGGGTC
>NZ_JACSWC010000025.1 GCF_016888165.1 Halomicronema sp. CCY15110
GCCGCTGTGGAGCAAGGCGATAACCATCCACAAGCAAGTCGTCAGGTGCGCTTGGTGCGCCCAAGGACACGCTTGACTGCAAAATGACACCAACTTCGGCACCCAAATGACGCTAACTTCGGCACCTCAATGACACCAGCTTCGGCACCTGAATGACATCAACTTCGGCAGGTCGTGTCCAGCCCTGAGGAAGTGCTTGTACCCTGCGCTCAATCCAGCGTCAGGGAGCAGAGCATACCCATGGGTCGAAGTGGTCAAGGAGCTAAATTGCCGATGGTGAAATTCCGAGAAA
>NZ_JACSWC010000250.1 GCF_016888165.1 Halomicronema sp. CCY15110
TCACAGATGGCTCCCCTTCTCAATCTGAGAATCTAGCTACATCAATACTCTCAGGACTTTTCTGCACCACTAAGGAAACGAGGCATTGACACGACTTGGCATGTTCTGAAGAAAGAATAAAAGCTTATTTGCTCTCGCTATGATTCTTTGAAGAGAAAAATCAGAGTGGAAAAGGAATTCCTGCACAAGCTACATAAGTAAAAACAAGGCTTAATGCACGATTTGCTGGGAGCATCCCACTTTTGCAGTTATATCTTGGCAGCGAATGACATAGCAAGGGATTAAGCCTATGCCCTTAGTGTTTTGACGAAAGTGGGATGCTCCCCGATTTGCTCACTGGCAAAGTCCCCGTCAACGTCGATGCTGACGAGATGGGGCATAGCTGAATTCACCCCTTAGCACCACCTTCACGCACTCGATTCCCGCCCTGCTCCCCTCCCCCTAATCGGCTCAACCATAGCGGTCAGGCGAAAGCGGCTCTCACCTGCCTAGACTGCTCTACTATGCTTGAGCGATTAATTATATTTGTTGCCCGGTGTGTAGGCAGGCTTGAGCCCAAGCCCCTATCGCTAAAGACTGACACAATCTTGCGATGGCTCATATCTGCATTGTTGACTTGCGTCAATAAACAACTATCTATGTAGCAATAAAGATGTTCTTCCCTCAGGTTTTGTTAGGCTTAAATTGTGAGGAAATAGAGGGTTTGTTTAAGGCTTTTTATAAGGGGGTGAGCATCTATGCTGAGTAGAATCACCAGAAAAAAGTTGCTGAGTTCTTGACCTTCGCGCTGATATTTACGGGCTTGGCAAGCTTCACCGCTTCATCAATGGCTCTGCCATTGCATCAACCTACTGAGCCGATAACTCAACAAGAGCGCGTAGATATGTACACAGCAGAAAAAAACCTGTACCTCTATCAGCGCGATCGGCTACCTGCAACGCCGGAATTCAGACCTGTTGTCACTAGAGAGAGGGCCGATAGAAGAGGAGCCACCGAGCAGGTTAGACGAGGCGGCGGGGGAAAAGACAGGAAAAAGCGGAAATAACCCCGAATGAAGTCAGGAGGACTTAATTACCATCGAGTGATTTGATTCATTGCCTCGCGTGACGCACCCAAGCCAACCCACAAGCGGGTTGAGCCGAGTAGTCCTCATCGTGCCCATGTTCTTGCGTGGGCACGATTTCTGTATAAGCTCCGCCATCCTGAGTCCTTCCCCCAGCAGCCACCTTCACGAATGCGATATCCTGCTTTCCCACGATCGGCTCAATCACCGCCAGAAAACCGATCGCAATAACCTGCTACCTCTTGCAGCAACCAGTGGGGGGCGATGCGCCTGACATTTTACTTGGCAAGATTTCGGTCGATTCACTATAGCAATCCGCGGATAGATCCATTTAGGCCATGAAGGCATGGTCGACGACCTGTCTAAACGATTCGCCCGATTGAATCTGTTTCCGCATCCGGTTCTTC
>NZ_JACSWC010000251.1 GCF_016888165.1 Halomicronema sp. CCY15110
CACAGATGGCTCCCCTTCTCAATCTGAGAATCTAGCTACATCAATACTCTCAGGACTTTTCTGCACCACTAAGGTAGCCAGCTATAGCGATGAAATCATTGAAATCATCGGACTTTATTTTCTCTGTGGAATATTCATTGAAATCACCAATATTGTGCTGGAAGATCTGGTTCTTAAAACAGAGAATCTTACAGATTTACAGCGGCAGCGACGGCTAACTGTTATTCCTTTAGCCAAGAGTATATTAAGGTACTTAACTTACTTCACAGGAGGGATAATCACGCTCAATTTATTTGGTATCAATCCGACTCCGATCTTGGCTGGAGCGGGAATTGTGGGTCTGACAGTAGGTTTTGGCGCACAAAATCTGATTAATGATATTGTCTGTGGGTTCTTTATTTTATTTGAAAACTACTATTTAGTTGGTGACTATATCGAAGCTGGTAAAGAGGAAGAACGTGTCGTTGAGGGAGAGGTTGAAGCCATTGAGCTTCGAACGACCCATATTCGCCATCCAGAAGGGCAGCTACAAATTATTCGCAACGGTGAAATAGGTTCAATTGTCAATTATTCTAAGCAATTTGCCTACGCCAAGGTAGCTGTCCCGGTTCCCACAGGGCTTACTCTTGAAGAAACCTACGATTTAATCGATCAAGTTGGACGAAAGCTCCACACTGAATGCGTAGACATTTTAGGAGCTACTCAAATTGAAGGACTTGAGAGCTTCGAAGCCACTAGTCTGATCGTTCGCACCATGACTCAGGTGAATCCTGGTAAACATCTTTACGTACAACGGCTACTACGCAGTCAGCTGAAGCGTGCGTTTGAGGCCAAATAGGGCGAATCTAGTCCAACCGGTTTTTACGATTCTGAGACTCATTAGGAGACAATCGCACGGTGAGTCGAGCACTGGTAAGGCATTGCCAAGTGACTACAGGAGAAGTTTTGGGCCTCCAGC
>NZ_JACSWC010000252.1 GCF_016888165.1 Halomicronema sp. CCY15110
TGAGGCCATCTTTCAGGGATGGTCACTAGCCCAGGAGGGATTTATGTGTACTTAGTAGCCCAGTTTTGGGAGAGGGACTTGCTCCGGCTCCCCTGCTCCTGTTCTGGTAGAAGGGATTGGGGGATGAGGGGTTGGGTTAGCGAAGTATATAAGTACCCAATTCTGGGGAGCAATCTCCCTTGAACTTTCCCTGGGATGGGAGCATTTAGGCGGACACGACGCTGGAAATGGCTGGAAATTACAGGCCACTTTTCACCCCTGTGCCCCAATCTGCTCAGCCAAAAAGTCCACGAGCAACTGCACTTTCGTGGAGAGATGACGATTCACCGGGTACAGCACGCAAATCGAGATGTTGGGCGCTTCGTAAGCGGGCATGAGCTGTTGTAAGCGGCCAGCGGCCAGATCGCCCTGCACGATGAACCGAGGCAGCAAGGTAATGCCCACCCCCTGCACGGCGGCGGCTTGTAAAACTTCCCCATTGTTGGCGCAGAGAGGGCCAGAAATCGTGATTTTATGTTCACCGTCGGGGCCAATGAGCGTCCACTGGTTATCGGTGGCGAGGTGGCCGTAGGCGAGGCAGGGGTGGTCGGCCAAATCGCTGGGAATTCGGGGCGGTTGGCGATCGCGCAAATAATCGGGCGCGGCGCACAAAATCACGGGCGCAGGTGCTAACGCTTGCACAATCAGGTTCGCCATCGGGGTGGGACGGGCGATACGCAGGGTCACGTCAAAGCCTTCATCGATCGGATCGATGAAGCGATCGCTCAGACTCAGCTCCACGTGCAAGTCGGGATACTGCTGCAAAAACTGCGCCAGCAGCGGCGACAAATAGCGAGTGCCAAAGGTCATCGGCGCATTGATACGGAGTTGCCCTTGGGGCTTTGTTTGCAAGTCAGAAACCGCGAGTTCGGCCTCGGCAACATCCGCCAAAATGGCGATACACCGCTCATAAAAGGCCAAGCCCGTGGCGGTGGGGGTCACTCTGCGAGTCGTGCGCTGGAGTAATTGGACTTGGAGCGCCGCCTCCAAATTCATCACGAGTTTATTCACCGCTGATCGCGATAGCCCCATCTCCCGAGCGGCGGCGGCAAATCCCCCGGCTTCGACAACTTGGGTAAAGGCGCGCATACTTTCAAATTTATCCATTCGATTGTCGATCAAAAAGAAACAAACAGTCAATTAAATTGAGTATTGTCTTTTTCTTGGGGCCATTACATAATAAAGCCAGTGATATTCATTCCGACGCCAAATTTAAGGAGGTGTCTCATGATTAACCTGCGACCCGGTAGCGATCGCGGCAAAGCGAACTTTGGT
Organism: Halomicronema sp. CCY15110; assembly: GCF_016888165.1. GTDB lineage: Bacteria > Cyanobacteriota > Cyanobacteriia > Phormidesmidales > Phormidesmidaceae > Halomicronema. Next base: position 1,315 of record NZ_JACSWC010000252.1, read on the forward strand.
TGGCTCGACAGCCGTCATACCTTTTCCTTTGGCAATTACTACGATCCTTCGCACATGGGCTTTGGCACCTTGCGCGTGATCAACGAAGACAAGGTCACGCCAGGACAAGGCTTTTCGACCCATGGCCACCGCGATATGGAAATTATTTCCTACGTTTTAGACGGCAGCTTGGCCCATAAGGACAACATTGGCAATGGCTCCATTATCCGTCCCGGCGACGTGCAGCGGATGTCGGCGGGCACGGGCATCCTGCACAGCGAGTACAACGCCTCAGACACTGACCCCGTCCACTTTTTGCAAATCTGGGTGTTGCCAGCCGCCCAGGGGATTGAGCCCAGCTACGAGCAAACTTACTTTGCCCCGGAGGATAAGCAAAATCAACTGCGGCTGGTGGGTTCCCAGGAAGGGCGCGCCGGCTCGGTCACCATTCACCAAGATCTGGATTTGTATGCCACGGTGTTGCAGCCTGAGGCGGCGGTCACCCATACCCTCGCGGCGCATCGGCAGGCTTGGGTACAGGTGGCAAAAGGGGCCATCCAGCTCAATGGCCATGACCTGACAGCGGGTGATGGGGCGGCGGTGTCTGAAGCGATCGCGCTGACCCTAACCGGAACCAGTGAAGATGCCGAAGTGCTGCTGTTTGATATGGCGGCATAGACACCCTTGGCGTCAGTCCAGGCACATTTTCACCGTCTGGTTGACCCGACAAGTTTGGGCGTCAATAATTTGATCGCCCAAGTTCGTAAGGGCGATCGCCCCGCTCAATCCATTTGAGTTAGGGGCGACCGCCCCCACATTTACCCAGAGGAGAACAACATCATGGAAACCCCCAACATTGCGGCTAAGCAGCCCCAAGTCATGGAGCTAGAGGCCGGTAACTACTGGTATTGCACCTGTGGCAATTCTGACAACCAACCCTTTTGCAACGGTGCCCACCAAGACACTGGCTTCACCCCCATGAAATTTACCGTTGAGGAGAAAAAGCAAGTTGCCTTGTGTCAGTGTAAACAAACGGGGAATGCGCCCTTTTGTGACGGCTCCCACGCCAAGTTATAAGCGGTTAAGTGAGCCCGGCGGCTAGGCGCTAATGAGGCGGCGATCGGTCACGACTTTTGCCGAACATTCGGTAGTGTAGCTGATGTCGATCAAGACCGATCGCCTCTGAAATTTTGCCCATTCGCGAGCACCGCCATTGTGAAGCAGAATCAACGGGGTGAATGCTTCGGCTGAGTCTGTTGATCGAGAACGTCTACTTCTTGCAGGGTGGTGAGTGGGTTGTCTTGCTCAGACCGCTGAATGTAGTTGACCTTTAGCTCCTCCAAAAGATCCGACAGCAGATCCTGCAATTCTTCCGAATTGGCGTGGGTCTGGAGTTCTTGGCCGAGGGCCTGGCGAAACTCCCGACTGAGCTGATCGAGCAGCATACGCCCCTCATCGTCGGTGTAGGATTGGGCCAGCACATCCACACTGGCCTGGGCCAGGTAGTCGGCCATCCCATCGACGGCATCGTCGGGCAGGGAGTCGAAGCCGGGTAATTGCCGCAACCCCGTGTAAATGTCGCCGCCCAACAAGGCCTGTCGCAAACTGTGGCGCAGGAGCTGTTCCAGATCCGGTTTGACGCTGGGCATCACCCGCAAGAGGATGACTTGCAGCAGGCGATCGGTAATTTGGTCTAACTTAGCCGAGTCGCCAATGCGCGTGTAGGTGGCATCGGCCTGCTGGTTGTTCAGCATGCCCCCCGATCGCACAGTAGTTTGGGTCTGATTAATCAACCGCACCATGGCAAACTTGGAGACGCGATCGGCCAGATAGGCCGCCGGTTCGTGGGTCACCTGACCAATCAGATTTTCCACATTTAACAGATGAGTGCGATGCGACCGCACCGCTAGGGGCAGCAGCCTGAGCCAGCGCCAAAAGGGCAATATCAGCGGCAGCTCGTACCAGCGACGGGCGAGAGCCACGCCCCAACTGATTTCGGCATGGCGGCGGCTAATAATGAGCGTTCTGATGAGTAGCTCTGTAGCAAAAAAGGCGATGAAGACAATATCTAATCGCCAAAAATCATCCACAAATTGTCCTGTGGGCAGGGTTTGACGAAAGTAATTGCGCTGCAATAACGGCACGAGTTGAGTGTCGATATATTGCTCGGCGGTCGGCCAGCCGATGCGCTGTAGGTAGTCCGCTCGCCAAAACTGTTGAAAGGCGCGATCGGCAGAATTGATATCGGTAAAATCTTGAATGCGGCGCTTGAGTCGGGCAAATGTTGTGATTTGGCCCGAGGCTAAGTAGGGGTTCTCATCAATCAGGCTGGTGCTTTGCTGACGGAGATCGGCTAACTGGCGCTCAACGTCCAGATCATTGAAATCAGCGGTCGCTAACGTCGCTCTGAGAGTAGAGATGTCCTCTAAATACTCCTGAGTAACGGGATGCGGCTCAATGCCTTTAAGCGGATCATAGAGCTTGACCAGACCGGGCAAGTAAACCTGATAAATATGTCGTAATGGCACGTAGGTGAGGTTGAAAAATACCAGTAGCAGATTAACCGCGATCGCGATCGCGGTGGTCTGAGACCATCGCCTTCCCCAACGTTCAAAACGAGAATTGCTTGGACTGGTAACCGCCGTTTCTAACTGCATATCTTCAACTGACGTCATACTCAAAAATAAAATTAAATTCTCTCAAAACTGACGAAACAGCATCAAAACGCTGACATCTGCTCAAAGAAATGACTGATGCGGGTGGCAAAAAATAAAAACGAGAAAATAAAAATAACTGAATCCGAAAACCTATAACAGAAATAATCAGCAAAAATGCAGACGCGATAAATCTTCTGCCTTACTGCAATCTACAAGAATGGATTGTCCCCTTAATCCCTCAACTGATGGAGACTTGCCGCGTATGTTCTCTGCTCATAGGTAGAAAAGTAGCACCGGTAACTTGCCGGATCTAGCCGCATCAACGTCGCCAAAATCAGACCAGAAGTTTGAAAAATCTCCCCTGTTATGCAGATGTAAACTCACGGGGAAAACCTTAACTTGCTAGTACTCAACGGCATAAGTCGCGACACCGATCCGCCCACCCTGCGGGAAGAGCAAAGCTTTACATCCCTACAGCCATGCTGTGCGGCCAACGTATCCCGCCATTTCACCATTTTGTGAGCGATCGCGCCCTCTCCAGCCATGCTCAAGGATGCACTCAAACCCCAAATAATCAAAGCTGCCTATTTGTCGGCGACCCCACCCACTACCACCATCCCCTTGCCGTTCTAACCCGTGATCACCATGCCCGATCAATCCTTCTGGACTCTCTACAGCGAAGCCGTTCTCACCTCCCTCAGCTATTTCTGGAAAGCCCTGTGGGCCTTTATTTTGGGGTATGGCATCAGTAGCCTGATTCAGGTGTTTGTGACCCGCGATCGCATGCAACAAGCCATGGGCGAAGCGGGCCGCGGCAGTGTCGCATTGGGCGCGTTCTTCGGGTTCATTTCCAGCTCTTGCAGCTTTGCTGCCCTCTCGACCACCAAATCACTGTTCAAAAAAGGAGCCGGATTTGTCCCGGCGATGTCCTTTTTGCTCGCCTCCACCAATCTGGTAATCGAACTGGGCATCATCATCGCCGTCTTTTTGGGCTGGCAGTTCGTCGTCGGCGAATATGTCGGCGGCATTTTGCTCATCCTGTTCGCTTGGCTGGGCTATCGGTTCACCCGCCCCAAACAGATGATTCGTCAGGCTCGCCATCGTCTCAACGATCGCGAAGGCATGAATGACAGCAACGCCCAGCAGCTCGACTGGCAAGACAAAATCCAGACCCTCGACGGGTGGCGACAGGTAGCCCGCAAATACTTCATGGAATGGGGCATGGTCTGGAAAGACGTGACGGTCGGGTTTACTATTGCGGGCATTATCGCAGCCTTTGTGCCCCCCATCTTTTTTGAAACGCTGTTTATTGGTGCCGGACAAGACAGCAGCACCCTCAGTTTTTTCGCCGTTTTACAGAACATTATTATTGGTCCGATCGCGGCATTTTTCACCTTCATTGGCTCCATGGGCAACATTCCGTTGGCGGCGATTCTTTATAACAACGGAGTTAGCTTTGGCGGCGTCATGGCGTTTATTTTCAGTGACCTCGTGGTGTTGCCCGTGATTCGTATCAACGCCAAATACTACGGCTGGAAGATGGCCTTCTACATCTTAGGTTTGCTGTTTGGCTCCCTAATTGCTACGTCACTGATGCTGCATTATGGCTTCTCGCTATTGGACATTTTGCCAGAGAGCACAGGCGGAACAGCGACTGGCGAAAATCGATTTGCGATCGACTATACGTTCTTCTTAAATCTTCTCTTTTTGGCCATCACGGGCGGGCTAGCCTGGCTGAAATATACCGGCGATTCAAAAGGTCATCACCACCATCATCACGGTGATAAAGACAGCATTGAGCAAATCCTATTTTGGCTTGCGATGGCATCCTACCTCTGGTTAGCGGGTGGGCTAGTCACGAACTATTTCATTGCCTAACAAGGCCAGCATGACTCGACCAGAGAGAAAGACACCCATCAACGTTGTGGCAGAGAACGACAGACTCATTGGTCGTTCTCTTGGAAAAATCCCTACCCACGCTTATGAATGGGGATTGAATCAATCGGCGCTGAAATCGTGTTCCTGATCAGCCGATTTTCGACTTCTCTCAACCTTTCTATCTTTAAGGGTTGAGAGAAGTCGAAGCCCAATCTACAGGTGTCTTTAAAACTAGCTACTAACGACAGGACAGCTACTATTCCGGCAAATTTCGCGGTGGTACCCCATCGCCTTCGTAGAACTTGTGCTCTAACTTGCCGAGCCACAGCCATAGGGCTCCGGCGACAATCGGCAGCCCGGTGAACAATGAGCCCACTGTGAGAGATAGCGTCCCGGTCAGGGCAATGCTTAAGGGGATGAGGGACCAGATGAGAGCACTGAGGATAAGTGCCCCCCGGCGCAGCTTTTTGATATTGGCCAGGGCGGGGCGGCAGCTACCGCAATGTTGCGTGTGGGAATGGTAGCGATCGAGCAGAGCGGGTTTTGACCACTCCGCCGGGAGTGACTGACCAGGAAATGGATCGGCGTTAAAGTCGCTGACCCACTGACGAAAGGCCATGACATAGCGATCGGCAGGGGTCGGCAGATAACACGCTTGAGCGTAGGATTTATTCCCGGCTTTCTCCAACATTCTTTCTTGAATGTGCAGAAAAATCTGGTCATCTTCGAGGACGCGGTTATTGCCGATGTGGCTGTACCAGCGGGGCGTCAACTTAATGAAGAAGCTGGGTAGCTTGGACGAAAACTTGAAGGGGAACCGAGCAAACAAGCGGCACTCACCCTTCCGAGTGGGCACCGCATAGACCACCGTCAGGGTACGACCAAATTGCTTTGAGGTCAGGTCGTGGTACATCAGCGAAGGGGCGACAAACGTGGTGTTTTGAGTTCCCAACTTCCCTTTGCGCGGCCCCTCGGGCCAGATGCCGGTGAAGCCTTGCTTACCCGCTGTCAACACATCCATTTGCATCGGCGCGGCATTCTCCCGTTTGCCTACCGTTTTGTGATGGGTGTAGGGAATATGACTGGCATCTAAAACGTTTTCGAGCAGGGTGAGGGCGTCATAGGGCAGATCGCGAAAGGTATTGAGCAGTACCCAACCATCGGGCTCTTCCTCCAGGGCAGGGATGCCGGGAACCACTACCTGATCGGCATTTTCGGCTTTGCCGGGGTAAACAAACAGCAACCCCTGATCGGTCGTCGTCGGCAAGGAAGCGACACAAGCCCGATTAGAATGCTGGGCCTCTAATTCGGGGGCTGCTTGGGGAATGTGTTCGCAGGCTCCATTACCCGCAAAGGCCCAGCCGTGGTATGGACACTCCAGTAATCCCGATTCGTTGACTCGCCCCTCTGACAAGGGGGCCAAGCGATGGGGACACTGGTCGGCAAACACTCGCCAGGTACTGCCCTGGGGATCCCACCAGATGACCAGGTCTTGCTCTAGCAGGGTGAAGCGCGTGGGGCGAGTTTTGTCGAGATCTTCAACATAGTGGACGGGGTACCAGGCTTCGGCCCAGTCAAAGTGCTCAGCATCCGGCCCGCCTGCAGGCAGGGTCTCAGCAATCTGGTTGAGCTTAGCTGTGTCTTGGGTAACCGTCATATTTTTGAGGACTCACAATGGTGCTTCCTCTATTGTGTTACATAACTTCACTGACTGACAGACAAAATACTCGTGGTCATGGCGGCCAGCTTGATCAGTCCCAGGGGTGCTGGCGAGCTTCGTTGACGATCCATTGTGCTTCTTCGAGGGAGATTCGGTAGCGAGTGCTCAGCAATTGAGGGATGCGATCGCAGGCCCGATTGGGGTTAACATCCGGCTGCTGGCCAAAGGTCGGTAGAGCCACATGACACAACAGCGGCGAGGGCTGGGCGGCTAGTTGAAAGGGTTCAAGATTGAGCACATCTCGTAAATTGATGAAAAACAGCAGCGCGCTGCTGAGATTTGCCTCGCTGAAATTGGCTCGGCTGAGGAGCGTACAGTTGAGGTCGGCTCCGCTAAGGTTGGCCTGCCGAAAGTCAGCACCGCTGAGGTTGGCATATCGAAAATTTGCCTCGCTCAGGTTGGCGTATCGCAGTGAGGCATTACTGAGGTTGGTGCTGTTGAGGTTAGCCCTGATCAGGTCGGCCCCATTCAAGTTAGCGCCGCTGAGGTTAGCCCCACTCAAGTCTGCCCCGTTCAGATCGGCTCCGTTGAGATTAGCGCCACTCAGGTTAGCCCCGCAGAGGGCAGCACCGCTAAAGTTAGCGCCGCTGAGGTTAGCCCCACTCAAGTCTGTTCCGTTCAGATCGACCTCGCTGAAATTAGCACCGCTCAGGTCGACGATCGCCGCATCTTGGTCGACGATGCGGTACTTGAACAGCAGGGAGAGTCCACCCAGTACTGCGGCGATCGCCCCAATATCGCTGAGCGGGATGGAGTGCTCTAAAGGCGTCAGGATAGTGCTGTCATTCTGGTCAGGACGGGCGCGATCGCTTTGCCCTTGATGCCCAGTGAGTGACCATAGCGACCATCCGATCCCCAGGAAGACGGAAGTCGCGATCGCCCCAATAACCCATCGGCTATGAGATCTTTGCTGGGGTTGCCACCGCTTGAATCGTTCCCGCATGCCTGAGCTCCGTTCAATAGTGAGCCCATTATTGCTCCCCTCAATTGGCGACTCCCGAATCCTTAATGCCCGCTTAAAAACTAAACATGCTGACTTTAAAGTCCGCAATAATGCCGTTTCAGCGCCATCTCAAAAGTTGGGTCGGCAGTCGCGCCAAAGCATTGAGCTCGCCCAGATTTCTCTCATGAACCTGACTCCGACACTGCGGAGAATCAACCGCTGGGGCAGAAATCTGCTTAAGCGTCTTCCGGGTTGTCGGCCTCAGTGCTGGGATTGCTGTCTGTCGGGGACGCTGGCTTGGTAGTCGCAGATGTATCAGCAACTGCCATCGAACTAGGGGGCTCGGGGGCGGGCGGTGGCGTAGGGGTTTCAGCCTTGGTTTTCTGAGATTTGAGCGCGGGGGGCTCAGCGTCAATACCCAGTTGCTTTTTTGCCTGGTAGAGCAGCGTGCCAGCGCCGGTGCCCACCGCCGACAAAGCCGACTGGCCGATTTCGGTGGCAGACTTTGACTCAGTCTCACTACTGGCCTGTAGCCCTTCGTACCAGGCACGGGCCGACTGCCCCAACAGGATAGATTTTTGCCAAAACCATTCTGCCCCGACAAAGACCAGGCAAACCACCAACCAAAGGAGAACCCCAGTTTCCCGCAGGATGCTCCATGTCAAGGTGAGTGTTTTCTTGTAAGTGGCTCCGGTTTCAGCCGCAAAGATGAGTTCGCCAACTTTTCCTGCTTGGCCTTTGATTTTTTCCACGATTTTGCCCTCTCAATACAGGATTCATCTTGGCATTGGCAGCGTCTTGACCGATCGCGCTTGCCGCCGTGAGCAACTACCCTTCGCCCCAGACCTTACTCAAGACTGTATCAACCGCGATATCGGCCACCTGGTTAGTGGTTGAAGTAATTCCCAAAAAGCGCTGTTCGGTATCCTCCACCGGCGGCAGACGAACAGCCGGGGCGTTAGCGCCAAACAGAGCCAGCGTAAAGACGCTCAGCGCGACCCCTAACTCGGACACATAGCTGTCAGTCGCCAGTAGCAAGTTGGCTCCGGCCACCAGGGCTGCAATTTGCCCCAAATTATCAGGCCGAATGATTTTCAGACTGGGTACCATCTGGGCGATCGCTTTCACCGCCTCAGCCGTTTCTGGCTGCTGCAATAAAACCAGGGGGAGGCCCGGTTGGCGACGCTGAAAGTCTTGGGCGATCGCGACCCAGTTTTCCGCGGGGTAGGCATCCTTGGCCGGACTATCCGCTGGGCCGGGATACATCAGCACGTAGCCTTGGTCGCCAATTTCCTGGGTTTGCAGTTGCCCCTGTACCCAGCCAATATCGCCCTGCGGCACATTAATGGCAATCTCTGGACAGGGTTCAACCAGATCCAGGGGCCCCAGCAAATCGTGATAGCGAAAGGCGGCATACTGCTGCGGCTTGTCGGGCACCGTCGCCGTCAAAAACAAGTTATTGGCCGACCCTTGATAGCCAATGCGAGTGGGAATCCCGCTCAACCAAAGGAGTAGCGCTGTGGCCCAGTCTTGGGTGGCCGTCAGCACGACTTCATACTCGCGATCTCGCACCACCCCTAGCAAATTAGCCCAGTCAGCCGGACTGTTATTTTTGCCAAATGGATAAGGAATCGTGGACTTCACGACCTTAGAAACGCGATAGGCCGCTACTGCCGCTGGCTCTACCACTACGGATATGTCGGCCTTCGGAAAGACCTGTTTGAGATGCTCAAGCGTCGGAAAAAAGAGAAGCTGTTCGCTGATTCCGCCAGGAACGAGAGCCAGTACTTGCATAGCTGTCCATCTTGCTTATCCGTTCCACATTCTAGAGGAACGTGGTCAGTAAGAATGCGTTGTTCCCCACAAAACTGTCAATAATTTATGGTGAGATTTGCTGATCAGTCGGGTGGTCACAGGTTTCAAGGTAGGGTGGAAAAGAGAATTTTGCGGAAGGAGCGTCGGTGGTGCATCTGTTGATCCCTGCTGCTGGGGTTGGGCGTCGCATGGGCAGCGATCGCAACAAACTGCTCTTGCCATTGCGGGGGCAACCGATTTTGGCCTGGACACTACAGGCCGCCGCTGCCAGCCCCAGCATTGAGTGGATTGGCTTGATCTGTCAGGAAGTTGACAAGTCAGATTTGCTCACGATTCTAGAAAATCTCCAGCTGGCTAAACCCGTTGTGTTGGTGCTGGGGGGCGAGACGCGCCAAGCGTCGGTTTACAACGGGTTGCAAGCGCTACCCCCCACAGCGGCACAGGTGCTGATTCACGATGGTGCCCGCTGCCTCGCTACCCCCGATTTATTTGATCGCTGCGCTGCCGCCTTGCAAACCTGTCCCGGCCTGATCGCCGCTATTCCCGTCAAAGACACCATCAAAATTGTAAACGGTGAGGGCATTGTGACCGCCACGCCCGATCGCAGTGATCTCTGGGCGGCCCAAACGCCCCAGGGATTCCATGTCGCTCCGCTCAAAGCCGCCCATGACGAGGGCAAAGCAAAAAACTGGGCCGTGACTGACGATGCCGCCCTATTCGAAAAAGTCGGCTTACCCGTGAAGATTGTGCCGGGCGAAGAGACGAACTTGAAGGTCACCACCCCCGAAGATTTGAAGATTGCTGACAGCGTGCTGAGCGATCGCGAAATCGCCGCGTAAGCTATGAACAATCACGGCTGGAACATTCCGCTCAGTGCCTTTGGGGACTCCCCATCGCCTTCTCCGCCTGGCGAGATTGAGGCCGTGAGCCAGCGATCGTCGTCCAGCCCTTGATCTCAGTTCGCCAACAAAAAGGTACCCATGGAACTCAACGCAATTCCCCTGACGATTCCCGATGGGGCCAATGTCATCTTGGGCCAATCCCATTTCATCAAAACAGTCGAAGATTTGTACGAAGCCATCGTGGGAATTTCCAGCCAGGTGAAATTCGGTCTGGCCTTTAGCGAAGCTTCCGGCCCCTGCTTGATTCGCAAAGCTGGCAATGATCCAGACTTAGAAGCGATCGCCGTCGAAAACGCCCGCAAGGTGGCCGCCGGACACACCTTTCACATTCTGATGAAAGACGCCTTTCCCATTAATTTCTTGGCCGCGATTAAAGCCTGTCCCGAGGTCTGTGGCATTTTCTGCGCCACGGCCAATCCGGTGCAGGTGATTGTGGCAGAAACTGACCAGGGACGTGGCATCTTAGGGGTAATCGATGGCAGTTCGCCCCAAGGGGTCGAAGGGCCGGATGATATAACTGCCAGACACAACTTTTTGCGGCAAATTGGGTATAAGCTGTAGCGCCCCTGGCCTTGGAGGCGTTTCCGCCAGAGCCTGCCTCACAAGCTGAGCTGCACTTAGGGACTTGCGCGCAAAAAAGATCCCCATGAACCGAGTTTCGACTCCACTCAACTCTCGATCCTGGCAGGTTGAGCGAAGTCGAAACCGGATTGAACGGGTACTTTGATTTAATTGCAGATCCCTTAACGGACTGCCAACGCTGGAATGTAATCCCCTGGATCCCGCGCTACCCAGCCAAGGCTAGAGTTTATGCGGACTTCAAAATATAAGATGCTGCTGTCTTCGGTGTGGGGGGTGGCGATCGCTAATGACTGCCCGGCCTGCACGCGATCGCCCATGCTGACTTGCGGTTGCGTCACCTGGCCATAGCGGGTTTGCAGACCCTGCTGGTGGTTCACCACAATCAGGGTTCCCAGGGCGGGATCACTGCCTACGTAGGCCACGGTGCCACTGCCCGCTGCCACCACCGCTGTCGCCAAAGCCGTTTCAACGGTAATGCCACTGCTAAACACCAACTCGTTACGCACCGGGTCAGTCTGCCAACCGTAGTTCGCAATCACCTGCCCCGCCGCCGCTAAAGGATAAGTCGAGAGCGGCGTATTGACCGTATTTCCAGTTGTGGCGCTGGGGGTGCTGCCCTCAATCAGCCAACTCACCCCCGGAATGAAAACTTGGGTCGGCATCTGGGGGGGACAACCGTTGACTTCAAACAACACATCCGCCCGCGCACCATAGGTGGTGGCCAAATCTTGCCACGTTTGCCCCGCTGGCACGGTTACTGCCGCGCCGTTGAACGGCGGAATGCGGAGCGCCGTCCCAGGAGACAAGGCACCATTGCCAATACTGGGATTGAGCGCCAACAGGGTAATGGGCAACAAGTTATAGCTTGCAGCGATGCTCTCCAGCGTTTGCCCCGATTGAACAGCATGAGTCTCTAAGCGCTGGAGCGCCGGTTCTGGACATAGCGATTCGGCGCTGTGGGCAGTAGGGCTGGCCAGGCTCCACGCGGCTAAGAAGCCCAGTCCGCTCATTGCGGTGTGCGCGATCAGTCGCTCCCATCGTTGGGCTCGGTATGGCTGGTTTGCCATCATCATGACCTCATTCCCCTTTAGCGTCTCGATTTTGTGATGTTTGGGGCACCGAGTGTCACGGTTGCCCCATTTTCAATCACCAGAACAAAGTCCCGATTTAAGCGATGACGACCCGTTGCCGGATTAAGATTCCTAAACTATTGTCATCGCAACGGCGATCGCCCTTTGTCTACCTTGGTTGTATCGCAGTAAATTCATGTCAACCTCCTCGTTATTTTCGCTAAAGTAGTAGCAATTTGTGTGTAACCAACCCCCGGAGAATTGCGATGGGCTTAGCGCCGAAGCAAATTGGTCTGTCAGTCATCACCCTGCTCGTGGGTGGAGGCATCGGTTGGGTTGGTCACCAGCAGCTGCAAGCACGGAGTTTAGAATCGGCAGCCTCGGTTGAAACTGCACCCCTCGTGCAGACAGCGGCCAACGTTGAGGAGCCGCCGCGTTCGACGGTAGCGCTAGCCCCGCCCGCGACCAGTAACCCCAATTTCATTGCCGAGGCCGTTAATCGGGTGGGTGCGGCGGTGGTACGCATCGACGCTGATGGCGGTGAAATGGAACTGCCCGAGGGGCTCGAAAATCCTTTTTTTAGACGATTCTTTGGCGATGAGATGCCCGTACCAGAGCCCTTTCAGCAGGGGACTGGCTCCGGCTTCATCATCTCTACCGATGGTCAGATTATTACTAATGCCCATGTGGTCGAAGGAGCTGCTCGGGTTACTGTGACTTTGACCGATGGCCGTACCTTTGAAGGTTCTGTCGTCGGCACGGATAAAGTCACCGATGTCGCTGCCATCAAGATTGATGCCACTGATATGCCGACCGTGGCTTTTGGTCGGACTGACACGTTATCGCCGGGGCAATGGGCGATCGCGATCGGCAATCCCCTCGGCCTCGACAACACGGTAACCGCAGGCATTATCAGCGCCCTGGGTCGCAGCAGTTCGGAAGTGGGCATCCCAGATAAACGAGTGCAGTTTATCCAAACAGATGCGGCGATCAATCCGGGCAACTCTGGCGGGCCGCTCTTAAATGACCAAGGCGAGGTCATTGGCATGAACACTGCCATTCGCAAAGATGCTCAAGGGCTTGGCTTTGCCATTCCCGTCGAAACCTTTAACCGCATTGCTCAACAACTGTTTGAAGATGGCGAAGTGCAGCATCCTTACCTGGGGGTTCAGATGGTATTGCTGACGCCCGAAATTAGAGACGAAATCAACGCCACGGATGAACTGGGAGTCAAAGTAAATGCCGATGTCGGCGTCTTGATCATTCGAGTGTTGGAAGATACCCCCGCCGAAGCCGGTGGCCTCAAAGCCGGTGACATCATTCAGCAGGTCAATGGCAACCCCGTTGAGACGCCTGCCGATGTTCAAGCCGAGGTGGATGCCGGTGAGGTCGGTCAACCCCTAGATGTCGAAGTCCAGCGAGGTGACGAGTCTCAGACAGTCACGATTCGCCCGATGGCCTTGCCGTCACAACTGCAATAATTTGGCCCGAAGCCTGTGATGATTCGACCGGCCACTGCGGCTGACTTGCCCAGCATTTTAGATATTTACAACGACGCCATTCTCAACACCACGGCTGTGTATGATTATGCGCCTCACACCTTGGACATGCGAGAGGCTTGGTTTGTGGCGAAGCGTCAAGCTGGTTTTCCAGTATTGGTCGCTGAGGTGCAGGGTACAGTGGCTGGCTTTGGGGCACTAGGGCATTTTCGAGCCTGGGAAGCCTATCGTTACACAGCGGAGAATTCTTTATATGTGGCTCCCCAATACCGAGGGCAAGGCGTTGGCAAACAGTTGCTAGCACAATTAGTCCAAGCCGCCTCAGAACTGCACCTGCACGCGATCGTTGCCGGCATTGACGCGGATAACGTTGCCAGTTTGAAGCTGCACGAACAGTTTGGCTTTCGAGAAGTCGCGCACTTTCCGCAAGTCGGCTACAAGTTCGATCGCTGGTTAGATCTGAAGTTTATGCAGCGCTTAATGCAGACTTAATTGCCGTAAAACCGTTTTCACACTGTTAGACTTTGACCACATCGCGTTCATCACCACAGAACACGCCAGCGAAACAAAGCATTACCAGCATTGGCAAGCATCATACTTGGTTGACTGGCCGCTACCGGGCATGATCACCAAAGCCGCTGTCAGGGGTAGAAGAGTGCTGACGCCGAGGTTTCCAACCGATGCGGCCGCCGTAAGTGCCTGGTCGCCAAGCTGGACTATGTCGAAGATCCCGATCTTCTTCCGCTTCTCGGTGCGTCGGTTGTGTCGGAGCAGCCCCTTTAGACACGTTAGGCATCGACGGAGCCGTTCTCCGACCTTGGCGCTGCTGCTGAATCCGCTGAATCTCTTTTAAAGCTTCGGGCCAGGTCAACTCTGGCCGATGCAACAGTTCTCGTAATGCTTGTAGCACCGCCTCCTCTTCTTGATTGAGGTGTAAAGGCTGAGACAACCGAATCGGATCAACCTGGACTGCTGCAAAAGCTTGACGAACAGCGCTCACAATCTGCGGTTTACATTCCCTGAGAGCGCGATCGTACTGATGCTCTAGGCCCTTTTCACTGGAGGCATACAGAGCCGGTAACCGATTAAGCGCAAATGTCTCAACTTCTAGACGCTTAACATACTTAGCAACTCGCTCTGGCAAGCCCGCAAGTTGGCGACTCACCTCTTCCGCCACCAACATTTCCATAACATTGATGTACAGCTTTTGATGAGCAGTCCTGACTTCACCACCCATAACCTAGACCTATAGACGATTGATGCAAGAACTCACAGCCGCAGATGCTGATTGGGCTGTTGACGTAACCTATGAAAATACACCCTGGAAGCACCCAATACGCTGACCTCCGACAACCGGAATTTAGTGTGCTCTGTCAGCGTTTACTTTTAGGATTGTCACTTCTCGAAAGCATTGCTTTACATCGCTTTAAGAGATCGCCAGCCCTAATGTTTAGTCTTGACGCGGCACTAGTCTGTTATTCGGTACATTAATAATACTCAGACCAGCTATCTGGATTGATTTAGTATAACAATATCCCTAAAAGTTCTTTCTCAAAGGTCTTTGAAAGGTTACGTTATGATGCTGAGGATGCAGGAAAAACAAGCAAAGCTTGAGTGGAAATCAACCACAAATTAGCGAAACCTCTTAATTTCGCAGAATGGTTTAGGTAAACGGCTCTGCCGCATGTATCGAAGAATCCCTTGTTGCCCCCCCAGAATGAGGGTTGCATGAGTGATCCTCAGATGGGTCTCTATGGCTACACTTGACTCATTTCGATGGCCTTGGGCGGATTGTGTCCCGTCGCTACTCGCTATTAAGCCTCATAAACGGCTCAATTTATTCGCGTAGATTTGACGCCATATTATTGAATCCAGAGCTGTGGCTGGTTGCATCCCCATAAACGAGAGTTCGGTACAATTTTCAAGATTCTGACGGACACCCCGGCGCGGGAGAAGTTTTCAAGAATTCATTAGGGTTGGAAGCCTTTCTCCCTCTGGGAGAGAGGTTTGGAGAGAGGGCTAAACTAACCAAAGCACGATGTCCATAAGATAGGACATCGTGCTTTGGTTAGGTACTGTGCTTGAGGCTGAGCCCCCTTGGGGTTCGACCAAGAATTTGGCGGACGCACTAAAAGGCAAGAGTTGGAAAAGACGCCCAAAGGTTGTCAACTATCCCTGCTGGCGACGGTTTAAGCGGCTGACCGTGACGTACGCGATGATGATCATGGTGAATGAGAACAGCGTGGTTAACGTTCCCAACGCATAGAGCGCTGGCGAGGTGACGTTGGTGGTCATGCCGAAGATTTCGAGGGGCAGCGTGTTGTATTGACCCGACACCAGCGAAGTGCGCGTGAACTCGTCGTAGGAAAGCGTAAAGGTGAGCAAACCCACGCCGATTAAGCTGGGCAAAATGAGCGGAAAAACAATTTCCCGAAACGTCTTCGGATCATTGGCCCCAAGGTCTTTAGCGGCTTCTTCATAGGAGGGATTAAAGCGATTGAAAATGCCCAGCATGATGAGAAAGGCAATGGGGAGCGTCCAAGTGAGGTGCGCTCCCAAGCCAGAAGTGAGCCAGTTGGTAGACCAACCCATAATCTGGAACATGACGCCCAGCCCCAGGGAAATCAAGATGCTGGGGACAATCAAGGCCGAAATGGTGAGATAGAACAAGACGGTGGAGCCGCGAAATTTTTGGCGGAAGGCCATAGCCGACAGGGTGGCCATGCTGGCGACCAGGACAGTGACGATCGCCCCCAACACCACCGATCGCTGGAACGGCTCGACAAAGTTGCCCACTCGCTGCTCTTGAAACACTTGCCCCAGCCAATAAAAGCCAAAGCTCCGAATTGGGAAGGTCAGGGTGCCATCTGGCCCTTGTAAGGACAGGATGAAAATCGTGAGCATCGGCCCGTACAAGAACAACAGAAACAGGCCAAAGAAGGCGGCAAGTAAGTAGAAAGAAAGCGATCGCTGTTTCATCGTGGGAAGTCCTAATAATTTGTTCTAAAGTTTTTGCTTTATAGTTCTTTCCGGATATTGACCACGCGCAGAATTGAGAACACCAACAGCAGCGTCACAAACAACAAGATGATGGCGTTAGCCGCCGCGAGGGGATATTGCACGCTGCCAATTTGCGTCTGAATCAGCTTGCCGATAGAGGCGGCTTGTCCCCCACCCATCATGCGCACCGTAATAAATTCACCCATCACCAACGTGACGACGAAGATGGAGCCGATCGCAATGCCCGGAGCCGATAGAGGCAGCACAATTTCCTTAAACACGTTGAAACCAGACGCACCCATATCTTCGGCGGCGGTGATCAGCGTGCGATCAATACGCATCAAGCTGTTGAAAATGGGCGCGATCATAAAAATGATGTAGAGATGCACCATGCCCAGGACGACGGCAAAGTCGGAATAGAGGAGAAATTCCAACGGGGCATCAATCAGGCCAATGCCCATCAACAGTTGATTCACCAAGCCTTCTTTGCCCAACAGCGGCACCCAAGAAATCATGCGGATGATGTTTGAGGTCCAAAACGGGATGGTGCAGATCAGGAAGAGCAACACCTGCCACTTAAGTTTTTTGATGTGGAAGGACAAAAAGTAGGCGACAGGATAGCCAATCAGCAGCGTCGCCAACCACACCATCCCGACAAACTTGAACGTGTTGACGTACGTCTTCAGGGTGACATCTGATGAGAACACACTGATGTAATTGTCCAGCGTGAAGGCTGGCGTCATGGAATAGCCGTTAAATTCCCAAAAGCTGACGACGCCAATTAAAAGAATTGGGAATACCAAAAACACGCACAGCGTAATTGTTTGTGGGGCGGCCAACAAATAAGGTTTCAAGCCGTCCCAATTTTTAACGATCGCTTTAGGCTGAGGCGAAATATTGGCTGCTGCTGATTTTGGGGTCGTGCTAGTCATAGGGGTAAATCACCTTTTGCGATCGTCAGAGTCCGGGATGATGTGTTGCGAATCGCTTCGACGTAGACGGTGGCGAGCGATCACAACACCGAGTTGGCCGAAACTCGACAGAGTGCCTCGACAGCGCCTGCCTGCCTGCCCACACCACGACTGTCACCGAAAGCTGTAGGGTTAGCCACACGCCTTCTAAGAGCAGCGGTCAATCATCCCAGATGACTTGAAATTGAAACCGATAGTTCATTAGTTAGTCGGCAAGCCAGTTCGTTAGCAGACAAGGGGGCTAAGCCCCTTGCTGCTGAGTGCGATCGCGACTCAAGAAACAAGTCGCGATACGCATTCGGAAATACGCTTACGACGCGATGAACTCATTCCACTTCTGCACCAAGTAGGTATTCTCTTCCATCGTGGAGTTCCAGCAAACAATGTTGCCAAAGCGCTCATCAAAGGAGCCACCGTCACGCACGGTGCCGGTTTTTGCCAGCGTCTTACCAAACGGATCGACGATGTCCTCAGACGCTGCCTGACCTTCATACCAGAACGCCCATTCCGCCTCAGACATGAACTTCTTCGCAGTTTCGGGTGCAGCGCTGTAGTAGCCCTGACGTCCCAGGAAGGCACCCACCCAGCCGTCCAGCATCCAGTTGAGATACTCATAGGCGGCATCCAACTGCATCCCTTCCAGATTCTTCGACAGGCCAACACCGCCGCCCCAGCCGCGATAGCCTTCCTTGAGCGGGGCATAGACGCATTCAATCCCTTGGGCTTGCACCGCCGTTACCGCAGGCGACCACATGGACTGCAACACGACCTCACCCGAAGACATCAGGTTTACCGACTCATCGAAGGTCTTCCAGAAGGCGCGGAACTGGCCAGCAGCCTTTTGCTCCTTCAGGATTTCGATAATCTGGTCAATCTCGGCCTGGGTCATGTTGCCTTTATCACCAAAGGTCATCAGCCCCAAAGCCTCAGCCACCATCGCGGCATCCATAATGCCGATTTGGGGGATGTCGAGAATCGAAGTCTGGCCCCGGAATTCTTCGTTGAACAACTCGCCCCAAGATTCGATGGTGCGACCCACCAAATCGGGACGATATCCCAAGGTATCAGCGTTGTACTGGAAAGGAATTAGGGTCGCAAAATCGGTCGGCACGTCAGAAAACTCAGAGGAATCAGGGCCGGTCAAATACATCACCCGGTACGGGGCAGTGCCCTGAGACCCTTCGACGGGCATACCTTTGAACTCACCCGTAGTGAAGAAAGAGACGATCTGATCCCAGTTGTTAATTCGGCTGATTTCCAGGGGTCGCAAATTACCGGAGGGCACGACCAAGGGCAGGCTGAAATATTCGCCGTCAAAAATGTCGTACTGATCAGGCTGCGTAATGGCAATCTGGTTATTTTCCTCGGTACTGAGGGCGCGCATCTCGATATTGAAGCCCAGATCTTCCTGTGCCTTATCGCGAATTTCGTTAATTTGAGACACGCCAGTGCCGATTAGCCTCAGGGTGACATCCTTGCTGGCATTGGTGTTCACTTCGGGGCCGGTTGCCGGATTGTCGGGAGTCCCCTCTGGGGCACCACTACAGCGGGCAGCGGCGATCGCGGCTCCAGCGGCCAGACCTGTGCGCAGCACGTAGCGACGTGAAATATTTGGCATGGTTTTCTCCTATCAGAATTGGATTGATTTTAAGAGCAGATTAAGGGAAATCGTCAATACCTGCCCGATGACGCCGGAAAAAGCTAGTAAGGCAGAAATACACAATCGGGTGCCGACCAGCCTAAAGTGACGACTTGGCCCTCACTGAGGCCCGACCGCGACCACTCTACGGTGCGTACCTTATGCAGCAGTTCTTGGCCGGTGGCTTCGGCCAGCATCGACACGCGGGTGACGTAGCCAGTGAGCTCGACATCGACGATGCGCGCGGTCAGATGATTAGTCGGAGCCGAGTCTGCAGACACAATGTTCAATAAATCGGGCCGCACCGAGCAAGCCGCTGTCTGTCCTACCGGGACGGAATGGCCTCGACTAAAGACCCGCCCGATACCTTCGACCTCTAGTTCAATGGTTTCTAAGCCATCAGCTTCAGCCACGGCGTTCACTACCTTGCCGGCAAAGATATTGTTATCACCAATGAATTTAGCGACAAACTGCGACGCCGGTTTGTCAAAGAGTTCGCTGGGAGTCGCCACCTGGTCAATGTGACCGTGATCCATCACCACAATTTGGTCAGAAAGAGAAAAGGCTTCCTCAACATGGTGGGTCACCTGAATAAAGGTCAGGCCAAACTGTTTTTGAATATTGCGCAGTTCGCTACGCATCCGGACCCGCAAATTCTCATCCAGGGCGCTGAGGGGTTCATCCAGCATCAGCACTTGGGGGCGGGTGACCAAAGCGCGAGCCAGGGCGATGCGCTGCTGCTGACCGCCACTGAGCTGGTCAGGTTTGCGATCGCTCGTATGGCTCAGCCCCACTAGATCTAAAATCTCGCCCACCCGTTGTTTCCGCTCGTCGGCAGAGACTTTGCGCATTCGCAAGCCAAATTCGACATTTTGCCAAATTGTCTTGTGGGGAAACAGCGCATAGTTCTGAAACATCATGGCGGTATTGCGCTTGGCCGGGGGCAAATCATTCACCCGGCGATCGCCAATATAGATCTCGCCACTGGTAATGTTTTCATGCCCCGCAATCATCCGCAGCGTGGTCGTTTTGCCACAGCCGCTTGGCCCGAGCAAACAGCAGTAAGAACCCGGCGGGATATCCAAAAAGAGGTTCTCGACTGCGATGAACTGACCATACTGCTTGGTCACAGAGCGTAGAGAAACACCTGCGGCACCTCGGGCCAGCACGTGTTTGATATCATCCTCAATCTCCAGCTGGGATAGCTGGGCCTCAGCGGGTGTCATATCAGAAACATCCAGTGCCATAGGCGTCACTCACTGCGTAAGGGAAATCGGGTTAAAGACTATTAAAACCACTGCTCAAAGTCTCACAGACCAGAAGCATGAATCTGTAACATTTACAGCAGCTTCTGCAAAAAGCTGGGCCATGCCTGCCATGGGAGACGTGACTGGGTACAAAATGGGCACATCCGAGCGGTCAGTGCATACTGTATACAAAGCCTTAGAGCGAAATCGTGCTTCGTGATACAAATCACTGTTTCAGTGCAGATTGTCAATCGCCATTGCCGTCTTTTCTGAAGCGATCGGTGAGGGCGCAATCGGAATGGCTTAGATAGGGCGCGGAAATCTTTGCGATATTGATGGGCAATGGTTTTGATGGGCAATGGTTAATTGATCGCTGTTACCACCAAGCCGCGTTTGGATCGTCGATCCAGTATTGGCTGTATCGGTTACCAAGAGGCGCAACTTCTATACATGTTTGCAACTCTTCGCCGGTGTCAGGGGCGGTCTCCGTGCGGCAAATCACGCTTGCTTCGGCGTCAGCAACATCTTCAAGCAGGATACGACGAAAACTTAGTAAAGATTCAATTGTTCCAGAGTCCAAGTACTGCAATTCTGGAGCGTCCCCAGACAAATGTTGGCGGTTGGCATAGCGCTCAATGGAGGTTTGATCGCTCGGCTGAAAACTCACCTCAGAGAGTCGCGATCGCAGCATGGGCTGTAATGCTCGTAAGCCGCTGGGATCGCTCAAACTCTCAAGCCCCTGCTTAAGATGATTCAGGAATTGAGGCCTGTTTTGCACCAAAACTTCCGCATCCGACAGCGTTAACGATGCGGTCTCATCGGCGTCTGTGGGGGTCTGAGGGGTAGTCAGATCGGTCTCATCCAAAGTGATGTTGGTGTACTGTGCTTGCCAATCTGCAATCTGCTCCTGATAAGAGGGCATAGCCCAGCGATCGCCGTTGGCAGAAATATCAATGTTGGGTGAAGTACTCGCCAGCACAGAGGGTAAAACTGACTGTAATGAAGTCTGAAAGCTTTCGCCAGTCCGCTGTCGCTCCGTACTTAAATAGAGAGAGATCACGGCAATCAGAAAAATAACCGACCCGCCTAAGGTGAACCAAGACTTTGGCATCCTTCACAGTGCATCACAAGCATAAACGGCATCAGCAGATTCCCTGATTAACAAGCGCTGTCACTCAAAGGTGTCTACGCTTAGCCAAGATTAGTTTAAGTAAATACTCTGAGTACAGCGAAGATGTAGCATTTCACAGCAAATTCATCAGGAAAATACGTAGCTGAATAAACAGTCAAAGAACAGCACTCAGGACACATGAAAATCTGCATCCCCTTAAGAAATCGATGCAGTCGCTAGTGAGCTAACGGTTTCACCCGCTTGGCGGAGCTGATATATGGTAGCTGTGAGCAGTCTGGAAAGGGTTGAGCAGTTAACGAAAAACACTGATGAGGTCAAAAATCACTTCATCGTAGCTTCATTTACAGACGTGTCGAGGTCATTGGGCCTCATCAGCTCAACCGTATTAATCCCAATTTGTCCGTCAGTGAATGGGGACGAATTGTTATTAACGACACGGCTTGATCAAGACCGCTTTATCCAGTTGCAAACTGTGGTGCTAAGGGTTGGCTGCCTGGCGACTACTGACCCGCGATGCGATCCAGTTGTGCTTGGGTATTTGTCGCCCATTGGGGATTATTTTGCGTGATGAAGAGACTTTTGGCATGTTCTAATACGCCACGGGCTTCAGCATAATTGCCTAAACGAATAAAAGACAATCCAGCACTGTAGTAAGCGTTGGCATAGCCAGGATTGACCTCCGTCGCTTGGCGAAAAGCATCCAATGACGCGCTGTAGTTGCCCTGGCCATACTGGGCCACGCCCAGGTTGTAATAAGCTTCAAAGTATTCCGGGAAAATCACGATCGCCCGATTAAACGCCGCGATCGCCGCATCATAATTCTGCTGTCTCAGATAAATACGGCCTTGGTGAAAGGGGGGTTCTGGGGCATTGGGGGTCGCGTTTTCCGCTCTTTGCAGGGAGGCGATCGCCTCCCTGTAGTTTTGCTGATCCAGTTGCACCAGTCCCAAGTTGTAGTAAGCATTACCCAGGTCAGGCTGAATTTGGATCGCCCGTTCCAGATATTCCTGAGCTTGCTCCAGGTTGCCCCCTTCCCACAGCGCCGCCCCCAGGTTGGAATAGGCCATGGCAAAGTAGGGATCGGCCTCTAGCGCTTGCCAAAATGACGTGGCCGCTTCTTGTAGTTGGCCGGTTTGGCGCTGCACCAGCCCCAAGTTGTAATAGGCCGCTGCTGAATTGGGATCAAGCTCGATCGCCTCGCGAAAGGCCATCGTCGCCGCCTCAACGGCTCCTTGCTGAATGAGGGCCAAGCCGCGATTGAGCGATTGCTCAGCAAGGGCCACGTTCGGCGCTTGGGAAACTTGCTGTTGCGGGGGTTGAGTCTGGGCCAGGGCTGATCGCACGCTGGGGAACGTCACCAATCCACCCACTGCGACACCGGCGATGCCCACAAGATGTAGCCAACGATGCTGCCAAATGCCCATAAATCATCCCTCCAGAGACTAGATGTGGCGTCTCCGCTGCTGGTATACGAAAGCTCGCCTGTAGTTATATCAAATCTCTCGGATTTGCGAACGACATTGGGACAAAAAGCCAAAAGACTTTGTCAAGCCGTTGCCATCAGTGAGCCGACATCGTTTGGGGTGAGGTTGGCATCAACGACTTCCCCGTCGCGAAACCAAACAATGCGGCGAGTTTTACGAGCCACGTCCGGTTCATGGGTCACCATTACCACCGTGATCCCTGTGGCGTTCAGTTCGGCAAAAATGCCCAGCACATCCTGAGTCGTGTGGGAGTCGAGCGCCCCGGTCGGTTCGTCGGCCAACACCAGGAGCGGCTGATTGACAATCGCCCGGGCGATCACCACCCGCTGTTGCTGGCCCCCGGAGAGTTGCGTCGGCTTGTTGTCAATGCGATCGGCCAGTTTGACCCGCGTCAACGCCGCTGCCGCGCGATCGCGCCGTTCCCGGGTGGGCACCCCCGCGTAGACCATGGGCAACATCACGTTCTCTAGCGCCGACAACTGCGGCAGCAAGTGAAACTGTTGAAAGACAAACCCAATTTTGCGGTTGCGAATATGGGTCAGGGCATTATCATCTAGCTCCGCCACATTCTCACCGTCGAGGTAATATTCGCCGGCGGTCGGTCGGTCGAGACAGCCAATCAGGTTCATTGCGGTCGATTTGCCCGAACCCGACGGCCCCATGATGGCGCAATACTCGCCAGCATTAATCGTTAAGTCGACATTCCACAAGGCCCGAACTTCGGTGTTACCGACACCATAGACTTTGCTAACGTGGCGGAGTTGAATCAATGATTGCATAGCTCTACGTTAGCGTCCTTCTGGCAATTTGATGGCTGACTGGGCACCACCCTGGCCACTGACTACTGCTTCATAAACGCCTGGTCACTCTTGATTTGGTCGCGTCCCGTAATCAGCCGCGCCCCTTGGTTACGGGTAAAGAAGTTCCACATCCACTGCGTCATCACCAGCACCTTGTTATCAAACTCGATGAGGAACATGACATGCACCAAGGCCCAAATCACCCAAGCGGGATACCCCGTGAGCTTAGTCCAATTCAAATCAACCACGGCGGAGTTGCGGCCAATGATCGCCAGGCTCCCGCTGTCGTTGTAGACAAAGGGGGGAGTAGTTTTGTTGTCGAGGCGATCGCGAATCGTCCGCGCCACATACTTGCCCCCCTGCATGGCCACGGGGGCGACCCCTGGCAGAGGCCGTTCACCTTGATGGGCGTAGTGCGCCAAATCGCCAATGACGAAAATGTTGGGATAGTTCGGCACGCTAAAGTCCGGTTCCACCATGAGGCGGCCGGCGCGATCGCAGGGGGCTCCCGTTTTCTCCGACAGTACTTTGCCCAACGAAGACGCCCGCACCCCAGCGGCCCAAAAAACACTGTGAGAACTGATCGTTTCCACATGGTCACCCGTCTTAATCGTGACCCGCTCCCCTTCTAACCCAGTGACAAAGGTGCTAGTACGAATTTCAACACCCAGTTTTTCTAAATCTTTAGCCGCACGTTTTGACAATGAGGGATCGAAAGGTGGCAAAACCCGATCCATCCCTTCCACCAGAATGATGCGGGTGTCGTGGGTATCAACATTGCGAAAATCATCTTTGAGGGTTTCATAGGCCAGATCGGCGATCGCTCCGGCCATTTCCACCCCAGTCGGGCCAGCACCCACTACGACAAAAGTCTGTAGAGCCTTGCGAATTTCGGGATCAGGCTCCAGTTCCGCTTTTTCAAAGGCGAGGAAGATCCGCCGCCGCACTTCTAACGCATCTTCAATGGTTTTGATGCTGGGGGCGATCGCTTCCCAATGGTCGTTGCCAAAGTAATGATGGGCGCTACCCGTCGCCAAAATTAAGCTGTCATAGGGGACGGTTTCGCCATCTTTCAGCTTAAGCACCTGCTCATCGGGGTCAATGCCCCGCACCTCCCCTAGTAGTACTTGGGTGTTTTTCTGACTACTGAGCACAGAGCGGAGCGGGGAAGCAATGTCGCCTGGGGATAAGCCGCCCGTTGCAACCTGATACAGCAAGGGTTGAAACAAATGGAAGTTGCGTCGATCAATCAGCGTCACCTCGACCGGCGATCGCCCTAAGGACTGAGCCGCATACAGTCCACCAAAACCACCCCCGACGATCACGACCCGATGGGGCTGCCCCGGAGTCACTGGAGCCGATATCTCTGATTTCGCTGGAGCCGTATCAAACATGTGAGTGCCTGACTGAGTGAGGACAAATGGAACGTACCTTAACAAGGCTTAATATGTCTATAGATTATCTACCGATTGTTAGCCCTGTCCAATGGTTTGCAGTTTGAGGAAATTAGTCCCCTGGGGCTGGTTGGAAGGAATTCCCCCCATCACCAAGACCTGATCTCCAACACTCGCCAGGCCCCGTTCAATCAGGCAAGTCTCGGCTAACTTCGTCATTTCTTCAAACGTGGTGGCGGGCTCGCTAATCAATACCGGCTTGACCCCCCAAACCAGATTTAAGCGGTGATACACGTCTCGGTCTGGTGTAAAGGCGACAACTGCGGCCCGTGGTCGTTCACCCGCCGCAATCATGGCGGAATATCCCGACTCGGTGTAAGCCACCATGCAATGCAAATCCAGCACGCGATCGATCACATTGAGGGCTTCGCTCAAGGCGTGGGTGACATCGTTATAGTCGGGGGGATCGTTGACAAACGAGAGCTCGGGCTCAACATCAATGGCAATGCGGGCCAGCATTTGCACGGCTTGCAAGGGAAACTTGCCGACCGCCGACTCCCCCGACAGCATGACCGCATCCGTGCCATCGATAATTGCGTTGGCGACATCGCTGGCCTCCGCCCGAGTGGGCCGCGCATGTTCAATCATGCTCTCCAGCATTTGGGTGGCGGTAATCACAGGAATGCTGTGAAAGTTACAAGCTTTGATGATGCGCTTTTGCAAGAGGGGCACTTTTTCGGCTTTCATCTCGACGCCCAAATCGCCTCGGGCCACCATCACCCCATCCGTCACGGAGAGAATTTCGTCGAGATTGGCGATCGCCTGCGGTTTTTCAATCTTGGCGATGACTGGCGTTTCGGGCGCTCCTTCCGCACTTAACAGCGCTTTTAGCGCGAGAATGTCTTCGCCTCGGCGGACAAAGCTCAGCGACACCCAATCCACTCCCTGAGACACCCCAAAGCGCAAATCCTCTTTGTCTTTCTCCGTCATCGAAGGCAGCCGCAGACTCAGTTCCGGCAGATTCACGCCTTTGCGACTTTTCAGCGGCCCCCCTTGAATCACCCGACAAGTCACCTTGGGAGCCTCTACGGCTTCAATTTTGAGTTCCAACATGCCGTCATCGAGCAGCACCTGCATGCCGGGTTTCGCATCATCGGCCAGGTAGGGATAATCGATCCCAATGCAGTTGGGCAGTCCCGTCTCTTGGCCCACCGGCACCAGCAGCACCGTTTCCCCGTCAATGAGTTCCGTCACCCCACCGGGAATCTGGCCGACCCGAATCTTGGGACCTTGTAGGTCCTGCAACAGGGTAATAGGAGTGTCCAACTCTTCGGCTACACTCCGCAGGAGCTGAATCATGCGGGTGTGGTCGGCATAGCTGCCATGGGAAAAGTTCAGCCGGGCGACGTTCATCCCAGCCTTGACCATGGCCAAAATCATGTCTCGTGAACTACTCGCCGGGCCAATCGTAGCCACAATCTTGGTGCGGTGGAGCAACGGTTTCATCAGGGCCAGTCCCTTCAGCGATGTTTGCTGCCAATCATAAGCAGGGTTTCCTGATTTGGCTGTTACCTGACGCTACATTCGCCCGAGACTACAGAAAGTTTTATTACTTCGGGGCCAAGCCTAGAAATGGATGAGGCCGGGCTGCTCCCCAAGGTAGCCTTACAGCCCATTCGATGAACTTGCAGTCCGTTCGGTGAATTCGGGCATACTGAAGCATGCATCTCTCTTGATCATGCCGATTCAGCGATCGCCCCCAATGCTTG
This sequence comes from Halomicronema sp. CCY15110, assembly GCF_016888165.1. Classification (GTDB taxonomy): domain Bacteria; phylum Cyanobacteriota; class Cyanobacteriia; order Phormidesmidales; family Phormidesmidaceae; genus Halomicronema. The sequence goes on from NZ_JACSWC010000252.1 coordinate 27,796, forward strand.
ACTGGTCATTGTTTACAACTCGCCTGAGTCCTGACCACTCGCCGACAACTCCGGTTTCGCTGGGAGTGGATGCCACCCTAGAGACTTTACCCCTACACGCGGCTGAGCTCGACCTCGCATTACCCGGCACTGTTGCCGCTGAGCAGTTCAACCACTTTCCCGAACTGCCTGGCCTATTACTTACCGAGCAGCAGACGTTGGTAGGGGTACTTTCACGACAACAATTTTTGGAATTTCTACTGCGGCCCAAGGCTTGTGAACTATTTCTGCAAGAGCCGCTGTCCGTGATTTATTGCTACACGCGGCGACGCCCCCTCATGTTTCCGGGCGAGACCCCTATCTTGGTGGCGGCCCGGGCCGCCCTGCGGCAACCCAGTGAACTTCAGGGCGAGCCGATCTTGGTCAGCACCGTCGAGGGCGATCGCCTCATCAGTGCCCATGACCTGAATCAAGCCCACTGGCAAATTCGCGGCATTGAAACCCAAGTCCGCCACGAACGTGCCCAAGCGGCTATGCTGCAGTCGCAAAAAATGGCCGCCCTGGGCCGACTGGTGGACGGCATCGCCCACGAAATCATGGATCCGTTGGGATTCATTTGGGGCAATCTGAGTCACGTTGATCAATATTGCCAGCAGTTGTTGCAGCTATTGGCCGCTTACGAAGCCGCTGGTGCCGCCTGGACAGGGCCAGCCACTCTCAACGAACTGCAAGAGTTACAAGAAGAAATTGAACTAGACTATCTGCGAGAAGACTTGCCGCTGACGCTCAATAGCATCAAGAGCGGTGCAGCCAGGTTGAAACAACTGGCCAGTAGTCTGCAAAATTTTTGCCACATCGACGAAGTGTATCCCAAGCCTGCCGACCTCCATGGGCTCATCGACAGTATTGTGCTGCTGCTCAAAAGTCGTCTCACGACTCACATTCAAATCGATTGCCAGTACGACACCTTACCCCCGGTGCCCTGCTTTGCCGGACAACTCAGTCAGGTGTTGATGAATGTACTGACCCACTGTGTTGATGATTTGTTGAGCGCGGCGGCAGGCCAATCAGCCGAAACAGATTTTCCGACCAATGCGCTGGGCTCCCCGGCCTTACCGCTTGCGACAGCTCCCCGCATTACCATCACTACGCGACTGTATGATGCCAATCCCACCGTTCCCATGGGCGATCGCTGGGTGGTGATCACCATTACTGACAATGGGCCTGGCTTGCCCGCCGCTACACTACAACAAATCCAAGAGGCGTTTTCCATTCGTCAGCGGTTAGCGAGAGAGACGGAGTTAGCCACTTGCTACCGATTGGTTACCGCTAAACATGGGGGCAAGTTTGCCGTGCGATCGCCCGCTTCCCATTTGGAGCCGAATAGTCAGGCGATCGGTACCGAATTCGAAATCCAACTCCCGCTTTACAAGCTAGACAGCTAGCCTCAGCTGCAACACTCATCCTCATGTCCTTAGTAACTGAGAATCATTACCTCCTGATAGATGGATGGGCCCCCAGAGTGACCTCGATACCCCAGAGACATCCAATGTCATTTCCAGAAACTGCTCTCACCTACAGCTAGTTGCAAAACACTCTATGCATCCTCATGTTGCGGAATCGAAATGTGGAATGGAGAAATGGAGCCGGCTATCGACAACTTCACTGCAGACTGCCACAAAATCCCTGAATCCCCTAAGAATAGGCACCTTTAACTAACACGGCCAGCACCCTAAAGACTCGAAACAGTCAAATTGACAACTTTTCCTAGACATTTCCATTCACCTTGTGTATTATGAGTAACTGTCGCTGAAGCGGAAACTGGACGTTAAGCGTTCTAAGTCTGTAGCGACAACTGCTAAATTGCTTTGGCTTAATTCTTGTCCATAAACGCCGCTGTCGAACTCTGCGTTTCGGCAGTGGCAATGTTTTGACTGGCAAGCGCTTTCTCAAAGCGTCGTAACTGAGTCACACAGCAAGCGTTGAAGCCGCTTGTGACTTAGTTTTGTGAGCGTGGTTCACAGCCATAAATGATGTGTCGCTCGCCATTAGTTTGGCCGGGGCTTATGCTCATCATTTCGTCTCTAAATATAAGCAACGTGTAGCAACGGAGATCGGTAAAAGTGTCAGTTGGGATTCTTGGAACCAAGTTGGGCATGACCCAGATATTTGATGAAGAGGGGAACGCCGTTCCCGTCACTGTCATTCAAGCTGGCCCCTGTATTGTCACTCAGGTGAAAACAGCGAAGACTGACGGCTACACAGCTGTACAGATTGGCTATGACAATGTTTCTGAAAAGGCTTTGACGAAGCCTGAACTGGGTCACCTGGCGAAAGCCGGAGCAACTCCGGTCCGGCATCTAAAGGAGTATCGGGTCGCTCAGACTGAAGAATTTGAGCCAGGCCAAAATGTCACTGCTGAGCGGTTTGAGCCAGGTCAATTAGTAGACGTGACTGGCACCAGCATCGGTAAAGGATTTTCTGGCAACCAAAAACGGCATAACTTTCGTCGCGGGCCGATGTCTCACGGTTCCAAGAACCATCGCCTACCGGGCTCAATTGGACCTGGTACAACTCCGGGGCGAGTCTATCCGGGAAAAAAGATGGCGGGCCAACTAGGTAATAAGCAGGTAACGACCCGCAAGCTGCAAGTGGTAAAAATTGACGCCGAGAATAACTTGCTGGTTATTAAGGGGGCAATCCCCGGTAAGCCTGGTGGTCTGTTGAGCATTGCGCCGACAAATGTAGTGGGCTAAGTAGTCGATTTCGACAGCATCAAAGCTATCTGGGAACGTAAGTAAGAGACAAAAGTCATGGTTGAGTGTGTTGTTCAAGATTGGCAGGGGCAAGAAGCAGGAAAGGCTTCTATAGATCTTAAAGTTGCAAAGCCCGAAAGTGCTTCTCATATCCTGCATCGTGCTTTAGTTCGGCAAATGCACAATGCGCGACAAGGAACGCTGTCGAGTAAGACGCGCGCCGAAGTCAGAGGTGGCGGTAAGAAGCCTTGGCGTCAAAAAGGGACTGGTCGGGCACGGGCAGGTTCCAGCCGTTCTCCTCTGTGGAAGGGCGGTGGTGTTATCTTTGGCCCGAAACCCCGTGATTTCAGCGTCAAGATGAACCGCAAAGAGCGTCGTCTGGCGTTGAGGACAGCTTTTCAAAGTCGTTTGGCTACAGACACTGTGGTAGTGGAAGATTTTGGCGGACATTTACCCCGCCCCAAAACCCGTGAGATGATCGCGGCGATGGAGCGCTGGGGCATCGGTCCTGATGACAAAGTGTTGTTCATCCTGGGCGAGCAGCCAGAAAGTGTCGTGCTATCTCTGCGCAACATTGAGCGGGTGAAGCTGATTGCAGCGACAAACTTGAACATTTTTGACTTGTTGAACGCTGACCGCTTGGTCTTGACGACTGCAGCCATGGAAAAAATTCAGGAGGTTTACAGTGACTAGAGTTCTGAATGCGGGTGAACTCGCCGATTTGATTCGGCGTCCCTTAATCACTGAGAAAGCCACATTGTTGTTGGAAAACAACCAGTACGTTTTTGAGGTTGCCCCAAAAGCCAGAAAGCCTGAGATTAAGGCTGCAGTAGAGTCTTTGTTTGATGTCAAAGTGACCGGTATCAGTACGGTCAACTTACCTCGCAAAAAGCGTCGCGTCGGTCGTTTTGAAGGGTTTCGTACTCGCTATAAGCGGGCGATCGTGACGTTAGCCGAAGGCGACAGCATTACCCTATTTCCAGATGTCTAGAAGCGCCCTGCTTCCGTTTAGCAGTTGATGCAGTTTATTGATTGAGTGAGTTGAGCTATGGGCATCCGTTCCTACCGTCCCCTGACCCCCGGTACCCGTGAGCGTTCAGTTTCAGAATTTTCTGAGATCACCCGCTCCGAGCCTGAGAAGTCTTTGACTGTCTCAGTACATCGTGCTAAAGGTCGCAATAATCGCGGAGTAATTACCTGTCGTCATCGGGGTGGTGGTCACAAGCGCCTTTACCGCATCATTGATTTCTATCGCAACAAGCACAACATCCCGGCAACGGTTACGGAGATTGAGTACGACCCTAACCGCAATGCGCGTATTGCTTTACTGCAGTACGAAGATGGTGAAAAACGCTATATCCTGCATCCCGCATCCTTAGAGGTAGGCACGACCGTATTGTCCGGTCCGGATGCGCCCATTGAAGTTGGAAACGCTCTGCCGCTTCATAAGATTCCCCTGGGCACATCGGTGCATAACGTCGAGCTACAGCCGGACAAGGGTGGGCAAATTGTCAGGGCTGCGGGGACATCGGCTCAAGTCGTGGCTAAAGAGGGAAATTATGTCACTCTCAAGTTGCCTTCGACGGAAGTCCGCATGGTGCGTCGTGAATGTTACGCCACCATTGGTCAAGTGGGTCACGCAGACGCTCGCAACATCACCTTGGGTAAGGCTGGACGCAAGCGCTGGTTGGGCAGACGTCCTGAAGTGCGAGGCAGTGTGATGAACCCGGTTGATCACCCGCACGGTGGTGGCGAAGGCCGTGCTCCTATTGGCCGCAGTGGTCCTGTGACGCCTTGGGGTAAGCCAGCCTTGGGCCTCAAGACCCGGAAGAAGAAGAAAGAGAGTAATAGTTTGATTGTTCGCCGCCGCCGCCGCACTTCCAAGCGTGGGCGAGGCGGACGGAATACTTAAATCGCTACAAATAGCCCGGCTGGGTTACTGGTTCCGATACTGAGTTGATGGATACGAGAGAAGTACGAGGTTGTAAAGATTATGTCGCGTTCCTTAAAGAAAGGGCCATTTGTGGCTGATCACCTGATGCGCAAAGTCGAAGCGCTCAATACCAAGGGTGACAAGCAGGTGATCAAGACCTGGTCGCGGGCTTCTACCATCATTCCTCAGATGATTGGCCACACGATCGCCGTTCACAATGGCCGTCAACATGTGCCGGTTTATGTGACTGAGCAAATGGTCGGACATAAACTCGGTGAATTTGCCCCGACTCGCACTTTTCGGGGACATGCCAAAAGCGATAAGAAAGCGCGTCGATAATTTTTGGAGTCGGAGAATCCCATGGCGGTTGATACTACTGAACAGGTTAAAGCGGTTGCTCGCTACATTCGCATGTCCCCTCACAAGGTGCGGCGGGTGCTTGACCAAATTCGCGGTCGCTCTTATCGGGAGGCCCTCATTATCCTTGAGTTCATGCCTTACCGAGCATGTGATCCGGTACTGAAAGTGCTGCGCTCAGCGGTTGCTAATGCAGAGAATAACAACGGCATTGACCCAGCTTCGTTAGTAATCAGCGAGGCCTTCGCAGACGCGGGGCCGACGCTAAAGCGGTTTCGCCCTCGGGCCCAAGGGCGAGCTTATCAAATTCGCAAGCCGACTTGTCACATTACGATTGCGGTTGCGGTTGCTCCAGCAGACTCATAACGCGGCGGTTGATCGGTCATTTACTGAAAGCATTTAACTGAGGGACTACGAGTGGGACAGAAGATACATCCAACAGGTTTTCGATTAGGGATTGTGCAGGAGCATCGTTCACGGTGGTTTGCAGATAGTAATCGTTATCCTCAACTGCTGAAGGAAGACTACATCATTCGCGAATATATCGAGAAAAACCTCTCAAATGCGGGCATTTCTGATATTCGGATTGAGCGCAAAGCTGATCAGATTGATCTAGAAGTTCGCACTGCTCGTCCTGGTGTGGTCGTAGGTCGCGGGGGCAGTGGTATTGAAGCTCTGCGTCTAGGCCTGCAACAGGCTCTCAAGGATTCGAGTCGCCAGATTCGGATCAATGTGGTTGAGGTGACCCGGGTCGATGCGGACGCTCCTTTGGTGGCTGAGTATATTACTCAGCAATTAGAGCGACGGGTGGCTTTTCGTCGTGTGGTGCGGCAGGCTCTCCAACGGGCTCAGCGGGCCGGAGTCGAAGGCATCAAAATCCAGGTGAGTGGCCGTCTCAACGGAGCAGAAATTGCTCGGACTGAATGGACTCGTGAAGGTCGTGTGCCTCTTCATACCCTGCGTGCTGATGTCGATTATGCCTACCGGACAGCCCAGACAACTTACGGTGTTCTGGGTGTAAAAGTTTGGATTTTCCGAGGCGAGGTGATTCCTGGTCAGGAAGATCAGCGATCAGCACCGGAAGCGGCTCAACCACGTCGTCGGCAACCGCGTCGTCGGCAACAGTTTGAAGATCGGTCAAACGAGTCTTAATCGGTTGAATTCGGTTTTTGAGTTCCGTAACATATCTCTTTTTGAATGTGAATCTTAGGCAAAGTTGAGCCATGTTAAGTCCTAGACGTACCAAATTTCGTAAACAGCATCGGGGCCGTATGCGAGGCATGGCCCAGCGAGGCAACAAAATTAATTTTGGAGAGTTTGCTCTCCAGGCGACTGAGCCCTCATGGCTAACTTCCCGGCAAATTGAGGCGGCACGTCGAGCCATGACTCGTTATGTGCGCCGGGGGGGCAAAATCTGGATTCGAGTGTTTCCAGATAAGCCAGTTACGATGCGTCCAGCGGAAACCCGCATGGGATCCGGTAAGGGTAACCCTGAATTCTGGGTGGCAGTGGTAAAACCAGGGCGAGTCGTGTTTGAAATTGCGGGTGTGCCCGAAGAAGTTGCTCGCGAGGCGATGCGCCTGGCTTCCTTCAAACTTCCCTTTAAGACCAAGTTTATCGCTCGACAGGAGGAGTCTTAACCATGGCATTGCCCAAAGTACAGGACGTGCGAGATTTGGATGATCAGGCTCTGGAGCAAGCGATCGCTGACACGCGCAGAAAAATGTTTGATCTCCGTTTTCAGCAAGCGACTCGTCAATTGCAGACTGGGCTCCATCAGTTCAAACATGAGCGGCATCGACTGGCACAATTAATGACCGTTTTAAGAGAGCGGCAGCTAGCTGGTGAGGCGTCATTGACTACTGACTCTGAAGCTCCTCCAACGGTGACGGCTAGCGCCACAGACATTGCAAAAGAGGAAGAGTAGGGAGAAAAGGTAAATGGCAGTTAAAGAGCGAGTGGGCCTTGTCGTCAGTGACAAGATGCAGAAAACCATTGTGGTGGCGGTTGAAAACCGTGTCCCTCATCCTAAGTACGGCAAAATCATGGTTCGTACTAAGCGCTACAAAGTTCACGATGAAGAGAATGCTTGCCAAGTTGGCGATCGCGTTCGGATTCGCGAGACACGTCCTCTCAGCAAGACTAAGCGGTGGACTGTGGCCGATATTCTTAATCGCACCGTTGAGGTCTAAGGAGGCGTAAGGTGATTCAGCAAGAAACTTATCTGAACGTAGCTGATAACAGCGGTGCTCGAAAATTAATGTGCATTCGGGTGCTCGGCGGCAACAGAACTTACGCTGGCGTGGGTGATGTGGTCATCGCGGTGGTCAAAGATGCTATCCCTAATATGGCCGTCAAGAAGTCGGACGTTGTTAGGGCGGTCATTGTTCGCACTAAGAAATCTTTGCGACGTAGTAGCGGCATGAGCATTCGGTTTGACGATAATGCTGCGGTGATTATCAATCAAGACGGCAACCCGCGGGGGACTCGCGTGTTTGGCCCAGTTGCTCGCGAACTGCGCGATAAGAGTTTCACTAAAATTGTTTCATTAGCACCGGAGGTCCTGTAATGCCTCAAGCCAGCGTCAAGCAAAAAAACAAAATGCATGTGAAGTCAGGTGATACCGTCCAAGTGATCGCTGGCCGGGACAAAGGCAAGGTCGGCGAAGTTGTGAAGGTGATCCCGAAGGCGAGCCAAGTGATCGTTAAGGGCGCTAACTTTCGGACTCGCCACATGAAGCCAAGGCAAGATGGCGAGTCGGGGCAAATCATCACTGAAGAGGCTCCCATTCATAGCTCCAATGTCATGCTTTATTCCGAAAAGGAAAAGGTGGCTAGCCGAGTCGGTTACACCTTCACTGAAGATGGCAGAAAAGTTCGCGTTCTCAAGAAAACTGGCGAGATTGTTGATTAGTTCTCGCTCGATAGCTATGCGAGCTGAACTTAACTCCTTATTGTTTCAAAGCGCTTTCTGACTAAGCCCAGAGAGCATGAGAGGACATCCAAAATGGCGGAACAGCTAAAAACGTTTTATATCGATAAAGTCGTCCCCAAGCTGATGGACCAGTTTGAGTACGGCAATATTCACCAAGTTCCCAAATTGGTCAAAGTCACGGTCAATCGGGGACTCGGTGAAGCATCCCAGAATGCAAAAGCCTTGGAAGCTTCGGTCGCTGAGCTGGCCATCATCACTGGACAACGTCCGGTTGTGACCCGTGCCAAAAAAGCGATCGCCGGATTTAAGATTCGTCAAGGCATGCCTGTGGGCACGATGGTGACATTGCGTTCAGATCGCATGTATGCATTTCTCAACCGTCTAATCAACCTGACTTTGCCCCGGATTCGCGACTTTCGAGGCGTGAGCAGCAAAAGTTTTGACGGTCGTGGCAATTACACCTTGGGCTTGCGAGAACAACTCATCTTTCCGGAGATTGAGTATGACAGCATCGATCAGATACGAGGCATGGACGTCACCATCGTGACAACGGCGGATACAGACGAAGAAGGACGCGCACTCCTGAAGGAGTTGGGCATGCCCTTCCGCGAGAATTAGGTTTAATCACTGGAGAGGACTATGGCGGCTAACGACACAATCGCAGATATGCTGACGCGGATTCGAAATGCGAATCTGGCGCGTCATCAAACTGTGGATATCCCCTCTACACGGATGACCCGCAGCATCGCTCAGGTATTGCAGGAAGAGGGGTTCATTGACAGCTTTGAACTCGTTGACGAGGGCGTGCGACAAAATCTGGTGATTAAGCTAAAGTATCGCGGCAAGACAAGGGACCCCATCATCAAAAACTTGAAGCGCGTCAGTCGTCCCGGGTTGCGAGTGTACTCTAACCGTAAGGAGTTACCTCGGGTACTGGGAGGCATCGGCATTGCCATTGTTTCCACATCCAGTGGCATTATGACTGATCGTGACGCTCGGCAGCAGGGCATCGGCGGCGAGGTTCTCTGCTATGTCTGGTAGTGCATCATTGATCAGCGATTTTGCTAATACAGCGGTTCTTAGGGAGGAAGCTTAGTCATGTCCCGAATTGGGAAAAGGCCAGTGCCAGTGCCTGCTAAAGTGACTGTCACTATTGATGGTCAAGCAGTCACCGTCAAAGGGCCAAAAGGAGAACTATCTCGTGTGTTGCCGGAAGGTATCGTCATCTCACAAGAAGAGTCGGCCATTACGGTAACGCCTGAAAGTGAGTCACGCCGCTCTCGAGAGCGTCACGGTCTTTGCCGTACCTTGATTGCAAATATGATCGAAGGGGTGACCAACGGTTATCAAAAGCGTTTAGAAATTCAAGGCGTTGGCTATCGGGCTCAGGTGCAAGGCAGTAAGTTGAATATGAGCCTGGGATATAGCCACCCGGTCATTTTTGATCCGCCTGAAGGCATCCAGTTCGCTGTTGAAAGCAACACCAATGTGATTGTTAGCGGCATTGATAAAGAAGTCGTTGGCAACATCGCGGCTAAGATTAGAGATGCTCGTCCACCCGAGCCCTACAAAGGTAAAGGTGTGCGTTATGCAGGCGAGCATGTTCGGCGTAAGGCTGGTAAAGCAGGGAAGAAGTAATTATGAAGGCAAGTCGGAAAGAACTTACCCGTCGCCGTCATGCTCGCATTCGGCGACGCTTATCGGGTACTACCGAAAAACCACGGCTATCGGTGTTTCGGTCAAACCATCACATTTATGCACAAATTATTGACGATACGACTCATCACACTTTGGTGGCCGCGTCAACTGTAGAGCCGGAAGTTAAGTCTAAGGGCGCGACCGCGAATCAAGCCGGAGCCCAAGTGGTCGGGCAGTTGATCGCTGAACGCGCTGCTGCCCAAGGCATCAGCCAAGTGGTGTTTGACCGGGGCGGCAATCTGTATCACGGCCGAGTAGCGGCTTTAGCGGAGGCGGCTCGTGAAGGTGGGTTGTCGTTTTAGGTACAGGCTTTTAACCATTGAGTTGATGCAATAGGGAGAGAATTATGGCAGGGAATCGCCGCAAAAATACGCGCAGCAAAGAGAAAGAGTCTGAATGGCAGGAGCGAGTCGTTCAGATTCGTCGTGTTACCAAAGTTGTGAAGGGCGGTAAAAAGCTGAGCTTCCGGGCGATTGTCGTCGTTGGTAATGAGCGTGGCCAAGTCGGCGTTGGCGTTGGCAAGGCGGGAGATGTGATTGGAGCCGTCAAGAAAGGGGTAGCAGATGGTAAAAAGCACCTCGTTGACGTTCCTTTGACTCGTTCTTACTCCTTACCCCAACAAGCGACTGGCTACGGGGGCGGTGCTAAGGTCTTTATGCGTCCTGCTGCGCCTGGTACAGGGGTAATTGCCGGTGGTGCTGTGCGGACAGTTCTAGAGCTCGCTGGCGTGCGCAACGTTTTGGCAAAACAGTTGGGTTCCAACAATCCTCTGAATAACGCTCGGGCTGCCGCCGATGCGCTAGCTTCTTTAAGAACGTTGTCGGAAGTCGCCGAAGAACGCGGCATCCCCGTTGAGAAGCTCTATGCCTAGGCTAAGTCACCTTATTGAAATGCTATTGTCAGGAGCCAATCATGCGAATTAATGACGCTCAGCCCCAAGCGGGCTCAAAAAAGCGAAAGCGGCGCGTTGGGCGAGGAATTTCTGCTGGCCAGGGCGCGAGTTGTGGATTTGGGATGAGAGGCCAAAAGTCTCGTTCTGGTCGCGGCACTCGTCCCGGCTTTGAAGGCGGTCAACTACCTCTCTATCGACGTGTGCCTAAGCTAAAGCATTTTCCTGTCGTTAACCGCAAGGTTTTCACCATTGTGAATGTTGAGGACTTAGCCTCCTTGGAAGCTAAGTCAGAAGTGACGTTAGAGTCGCTGCTCGAAACCGGGATTTTGACCACCGCTGAAGGGCCACTCAAAGTTTTGGGAGATGGAGACCTGGATAAGGCGCTTACTGTTAAGGCAGTAGCTTTCACAAAATCAGCGCGTCAGAAAATCGAAGCTGCTGGTGGAACTTGTGAATTGCTTTCCTAGGACTTCCTTGAGTCGCTATGATCGCTACTAAAGCTTGAGTGCGATAGTGCGATCTCCTTTTTTACAGATTTGCTGACGCCGGAGAGGTAGTTTGAAATATGGTTGTTAGCCGCGGCAAAACGCCTAGTGCCCAAGAAACCTTTATGCAGATGGCTCAAGCTGCCGGCTTGAGGAGTCGTCTCTTGCTAACGTTAGGACTGCTAGTCCTAGTGCGTTTAGGCATTTTCATCCCGGTTCCGGGAATTGACAGAGTGGCGTTTGGAGACGCGATTCAGAGCGGCAGCTTGGGAGGCTTTGTTGGCTTCATCGACATCTTTGTCGGGGGCGGTTTGTCAGCTCTGGGCATTTTTGCTTTAGGCATCCTGCCTTTTATCAATGCCTCTATCATCATGCAGCTACTCACGGCGGCAATTCCACAATTAGAGGATTTGCAGAAGAATGAGGGCGAGGCTGGACGACGTCGTATTTCTCAAATCACGCGCTACGTAGCTGCGGGCTGGGCAGTTTTACAGAGCACGCTGCTATCGATGTTTTTGTTGGCTCCGTTTGCCGAGCAGCCTGGTTTCCTCTTCATATTTCAAACTGTTGTTGCCCTCACTACTGGCTCCATGTTTGTGATGTGGGTAGGAGAGCTCATTACTGAACGGGGGCTAGGCAACGGTGCATCACTGCTCATCTTTTTGAACATTGTTTCGACTCTTCCGCGCTCCCTCAATCAAACTGTTGAGCTTGCTCAAAGTGGCGATCGCAATTTGGTGGGCGGAGTCATCATCCTGCTGCTGGTATTTCTGGCCATGATTGTAGGAATTGTTTTTGTGCAGGAAGGCACGCGGCGCATTCCAATCATTTCTGCTCGTCGGCAAGTGGGGCGTAAGCTGTATCTGGAGCAAAGCAATTACTTACCCCTGCGCTTGAATCAGGGTGGGGTGATGCCCATTATTTTTGCGTCGGCGGTCTTGGTGCTACCGTTGTCTTTGACTCAGTACGTTAGCAATCCGACGTTTGTGAATTTTGTTGGCAATTACTTGAATCCGACTTCGCTACTCTACGTCGGACTCTATCTAATGCTGATTTTGTTTTTCAGCTATTTCTACGCTTCTTTGGTTGTGAATCCTGAGGACATGTCACGCAATCTGAAGAAGATGGGAGCCAGCATTCCCGGAATTCGTCCCGGTAAGGCGACAACTGATTACCTGGGGCGTGTCCTGAATCGGCTGACTTTTTTGGGAGCCATCTTTCTAGGGTTAGTCGCAGTGATTCCGAGTGCGGTTGAGAGTGCTACCCGAGTGCAAACTTTTCGGGGCTTAGGGGCAACATCTTTGCTGATTTTGGTAGGTGTTGCGATCGATACTGCGAAGCAGATACAGACCTATGTCATCTCTCAGCGCTATGAAGGAATGGTGAAGCAATAGTGACTCGACTAATTTTTCTCGGCCCTCCAGGAGCAGGTAAGGGCACTCAGGCTGATAATTTATCTCGCAACTGCGATGTGCCCCATATTTCTACTGGAGATATTCTGCGCGCTGCTGTGGCGAATGCGACTGAGTTGGGAAAGAAGGCTCAGTTCTATATGGATGCAGGCGAATTAGTACCGGATGAGCTCATTCTCAATCTCATTCGAGAGCGTCTAGCTGAAGAGGATGCTCTGGCCGGCTGGATTTTGGATGGCTTTCCTCGCAACGTTGAGCAGGCGACTTTTCTAGATGAGCTCTTAAAAGAAATTAACCAGCCCTTTGAGTGTGTGGTTAATCTAGAGGTACCTGACGAAGTCATTATTTCTCGGTTGGTGAATCGAGGTAAAGAAGAGGGCCGTTCTGACGATACTGAATCTACGATTCGTCATCGATTAGAGGTCTATCGCGAAAGAACAGAACCTTTGATTGATTTTTATCGCAGCCGGCAACAGTTAGTATCGATAGATGGGAACCAGCCGATTGAAGATGTCAATGAGGACTTAGCCAAAGTTGTCCAGGTTTAAGACCTTGATCATTAAGCCTGAGGCTGAGTTTGTTAATCTAGTTATGCTCTTTTGCCCGTGGCCTGATTCAGGCGTTGAGGCAATTTTATTTTTTAGGAGGTAAGCGTTTGTCTAAGCAAGATTTGATCGAAATGGAAGGCACCGTTACGGAGTCTTTGCCCAATGCAATGTTTCGTGTTGATTTAGACAACGGATTCAATGTGCTGGCACATATTTCCGGAAAAATTCGCCGTAACTACATCAAGATCTTGCCAGGCGATCGCGTGAAGGTAGAACTGACTCCCTATGATTTGAGTAAGGGACGAATCACTTATCGCCTACGCAAGAAATAGATTTTACTTTTACGCAGGATTCTAATTGTTGAGGATCGCGTCTAGCAGCGGCTCAGCCCCAAAACGGATGACATCAGTCGCTAGTAATCCAGTTTCTTGGGTGGCTGCAGCGATCGCGTCCTTGGCTAAAGTCTCGTCAAAACCGTAGGTGTTCAGTGCAATGCCTACGGTTTTTGCTGGCGTGAAACAGTTGCCAGCAGCAGCGATCACTTCATAAATACGAATCGCCTCTGACAGCGACGGCGTGGGAATTGTTGGATGGTTGCGAATATGGGTCTGCCCCAAGCGATGAACCAAAATCAGGTGAGTCGGCTGGCTCCCGCGCATTAGCGGCAGGGTGGCGGTCGAGCCGGGATGAAAGATCGAGCCTTGTCCTTCGATGAACAGGATGTCGTGGTCAGGGCCATACTTCATGACTTGCTGCTCCACGGCACCAGCAGCAAAGTCCACACGAATGGTATCTAGCGGGATGCCATCATCGCCCAGCATCATGTTGGTTTGCCCAGTGGCAATCACTTTAGAACGGATCCCACGTTGCTGGGCTAATTTGTGCAATTCAAGATTAGTCGACATTTTGCCAATCGCCATATCTGTGCCCACTGGCAAGACCCGACGGCAACTCAACGATTTGGCTGCAGCGCTGGCAATGCCAAGGCCTTGAGGTTCCTGTCGGACATCCCAAATCCACTGAGATGACTGAACATGAGGAGTGAGTTGAGGATCAGTCGCCATCGGTGTGTGCAGCCCGTTGACTACATTGAGGCCCGCTTTGACTGCGGCTTTAACTTCCTCGTACCATGGTTCCGGTAAGGCTCCCCCGGAAGGAGCGATACCGATCATCAGCACTGAGGGCTGCAAGGCCAATGCAGCTTGAACAGACTCGACAATCGGGACATCGCGATCAATGCCCGTCACCGCTTTCAGATCTTTGCCAGCTTGCTGTTCATCCACCACAGCGACAATGTTCAGCGGGCTATAGCGCAGAATGGATAAGCCCGTTTTGCCACCGGGATTATCCGTCCCCTCATGCATGAGCAAGGCGATGCGCTGGTCAGCGGTCAGGTAGTTCATGGTGGGTCAATCCTAAACCGGGAGAATCATTGGGCAGTAAACGACCGGCCTGCATTGTAGCGCCCTGAAATGGATCGTCGGTCAGGTTCAGATGACTATCCAAATCTAGATGGTCGGCCAATGGCGCGAGGTGGGCTAAGGCGGTGTTCGAAATTGCGCTATCCGAGTAGCAGCCAAACATGACGTCTAAACCACAGGCGCGAGCTGTGTGAATCATCCGGCGGGCTTCGGTCAGCCCCCCAGCTTTCATTAGCTTGATATTGATGCCGTGAACCTGGCCTGCTAAACGCGCCACATCTTGGGCATTGAAGCAGCTTTCATCAACGAAAATGGGCAGGGGCGATCGCTCCGACAATGTCTGTAGCTGACGATCCAGCGTCACGGGGAGCGGTTGTTCCAAATAGGTGACGCCCCTTTCAGCGAGCCAATCGGCCATCGCGATCGCCGTCTCTAAATCCCACCCGCCGTTGGCGTCAATGCTGATTTTTGTGCCGGGGGAAATTTCTCCCAACAGAGCGGTCATCATCGCTTGATCAGCCTGCATGCCAGCAGGACTGCCCAGCTTGATTTTGACGGATCGCAAATCCGGCACCTGAGTTTGCCATAGCTCTAGTCGGTGGACAGCTTTTTCTGGCGCATTAATACCCACTGTGACGGCAGTTGGGCCAATGCGGCTCTTGTCTAAGCCCCAAAGTTGCCACAGCGGGAGCTTGGCATACTGGCCCAACCAATCGTGTAAGGCGACATCGATCGCGGCCCTGGCTGCTGAGCTGAGTTGTGCCAATCGAGGTGCTAGACGTTGCCGTTCCAGCGGATGAAAGTCGGCGACTTCACTGGCTAGAACCGTGAGTTCTGTCGTTAATTGCTCGGTGGTTTGCGTTGGGGTGCCGAGGGAAAAAGCCGTCGCTTCGCCCCAGCCTTCAATGCCCTCTGCCTGTACCCGAACCCATAGATTGGTTGACTGGGCAGCGGTGCCCCGACTAATGGTGAGGGCAACGCGCTTATGCACAGTGAAGGGGGTGACCGAAATCTGCATGAGCGCCTACTGTAAGCGAGTTTTGGACACAATGCGGGTGCGTTTGCGATCGCGCTCCGACAAGTCTTTGCCCGATTGCAGCTGAGTTGCATTTTGTTGCAGCACAGTAGCGGCCCCCTGATCACCCATTTGCAGCGCCGTTTTGGCCGCCGATTGTAAGAGGGTAGCCGCGCCCTGGCGATCGCCCTGGGCCAACTTTTGCTCTGCGATTTGGGTTTGGCGATACTTCGCTAAGGTCAGCACATGCTTTTGCACCTGAGGATCGGGAGTGGCTTGATAAGCACTCTGTACCGT
This sequence comes from Halomicronema sp. CCY15110, assembly GCF_016888165.1. Taxonomy (GTDB): domain Bacteria; phylum Cyanobacteriota; class Cyanobacteriia; order Phormidesmidales; family Phormidesmidaceae; genus Halomicronema. The sequence goes on from NZ_JACSWC010000252.1 coordinate 43,523, forward strand.
CGCACTGACAGTGACTGAGTCTGACTGCAAGCCCGTTTGGTTGACCGCTGGGGCATCGTAGCGCAGATATGCCTTAGCAATGGGACAAGTCCCTTCGCCCTGCGCCCCAATGTAGAGATTCGTTAGCACCACCCGGGGCGTGTCCGATAGCAAATCCCCCAGCCGCATCACCACTTCGTTGCCAGACTGTTCAAACGGCAGCTCAACTGTCTCGGGGGCGACTTGAGCAATGGGCTTGAGTTCTGCAAGACGCACACCTGGCAACAGTTCTAAATGCAGAAAGGCATTGGTGAAAAACACCGATTGCGCCCGAGTCAGAAGCCGACTAAATTCATCGACCGCTTTATCCGGCGCTTCGATGTACGACAGCGTCCCGCCCCCCGCATCCGCAATTTGTTCCAGCACGTCCTGGTTCCAGTGATCGCCAAATCCTAGGGCATTCATCGTGAGGGTATAGTCTGCCGCGACTTGCGCTAACTTGAGACAGCGCTCGTTGGAGCCATGTTCATTTTCGCCATCGGTGAGCAGCAACATCTGCGAGACTTTTCCGTCCCGGCCAGGGGCCGCTGTTTCAATACCGAGCTTCATCCCTTCATCGATCGCGGTGCCACCACTCGGTTTCAGAGCATTGATTTTACGCTTGATGGTGTCGCGATCGCTGACCGATTGCAGCGGCAACAATACTTTGGCCCGGTGATCAAACACCACAATCGAAAGAGAATCTTGCTCCGAGAGCTGATCTACCAAGCGGCCCGCCGCTTCTTTGACCGTGGTCAGCGGCGGGCCATTCATTGAGCCGCTATGGTCAAGTACGAGTCCCAAGTTCAGCGGAGCGTGCCCAGCCCCCGCTCCTTCAGTAACTTGCACCGAAATCGCTAACTGACGCTGGCTCGCCGTTTGTTGACTATCCAAAAATGGATCACTCAGGGCACAGTGCAGAGCGACGCTCATACAGTAGTTCTCCAAAACAACTAATCGCAGAATGAAGTAGGGATATCTCGCCCGCTGACAGCTTCCTCACACACGTTACTATGTTAAGAACTGGGAAGCCTAAGTTATTACATTCCGTTTATGAGCTCAACAATTCGTGCAGTACAAGCCCCCTATGGCGGCGGCGGTGGTGCCTACTATCGGACCCCCCCACCCGACTTACCCTCTTTGCTCCTCAAAGAGCGCATTATTTACTTGGGGCTACCCTTGGTTTCGGCGGACGAATACAAGCGGCAATTGGGCGTTGACGTCACCAAATTAATTATTGCGCAGCTTTTGTTTTTGCAGTTCGACGATCCCGATAAGCCAATTTACTTCTACATTAATTCCACCGGCACCTCTTGGTACACCGGTGACGCGATCGGGCAAGACACCGAGGCTTTCGCGATTTGTGACACGATTGGCTACATCAAGCCGCCCGTTCACACGATTTGCATTGGTCAAGCCATGGGCACTGCGGCCATGATTCTTTCCGCCGGAACCAAAGGCTACCGAGCCAGTCTGCCCAACGCCACCATTGTGCTGAACCAACCGCGCATTGGGATGGGGCGCGGACAAGCCACTGACATCCAGATTCGCGCTAAGGAAGTGTTAGATAACAAAGCTGCAATGCTGGATATTCTGTCTCGCAATACGGGGCAAGCAGCCGAAAAGATTGCGAGTGACACCGATCGCACCTTCTACCTCACTCCCGAGCAAGCTAAGGAGTACGGTTTGATCGATCGCGTCTTGGAGAGTACCAAAGACCTGCCCAAACAAATGCCGGCAATGGCTTAGGATGCGCTATGTCTGTTGATGGAATTTTACGCGTTCCCTATCAGGTGCCGGGAAGCCAAAATTGGCAATGGATCAATATCTACACCCGCCTGAGTCAAGAGCGCATTATTTTTCTCAATCAGCCGGTCTCGATGGGGTTGGCAAATTCAGTAATTTCGGCCCTGCTGTACCTCGACTCTGAGGATCAAGGTAAGCCGATTAATCTGTATATCAATTCCATGGGGGATCCGGTCACGGCTGGCATGGCTGATGCGTTTTCAGGCATGGCCGGAGTGACGGCAACGCTCGCCATTTTGGACACCATGCAACACATTAAGTCGGAAATTACGACGATTTGCATGGGCCAATGTTTTGGGGTTGCTACGGTCTTGTTGTCAGCGGGTACGCCCGGTAAGCGCGTGAGTTTGCCTCACTCCATGATTACCCTGGCGCAGCCCAAGGTGGCGACCCAAGGCCAGGCGACCGATATTCAAATCAATGCGGGCGAGGTGATTGCCAAGCGTCAACTCATGATGGAGGTGTTGTCTCGCAACACCGGGCAATCATTAGAAAAGCTGACCCAAGATATGGATCGGACGTTTTACCTCACCCCTCAGGAAGCGGTGGAGTACGGCATTATTGACCGGGTATTGGGCGATGCCTAGACTCGGTCGCAGCCTGCCCTAACGACTATTTTTGTTCATTCACGTCAACTGTTTTAGGAGAATTTGATTATGCCCATTGGTGTCCCCAGCGTGGCTTACCGTATGCCCGGAAGTCCCTATGAGCAATGGATTAACATTTACGAGCGACTGTTTCGGGAGCGCATTATCTTTTTGTCGGAAGAGGTGAACGACAACATCGCGAATGCGATCGTTGCCTATTTGCTCTATCTCGACTCTGACGACAACAGCAAGCCGATTTACCTTTATATCAACTCCCCTGGTGGCTCAGTGACGGCGGGCATGGCGATCTATGACACCATGCAGCACATCAAATCAGAAGTCATTACCATTTGTGTTGGCCTCGCGGCTTCGATGGGGGCTTTCTTGCTGGCGGCAGGAGCCCCCGGCAAGCGGCTGGCCCTACCTCACGCTCGGATCATGATTCACCAGCCGTTGGGCGGCGCGCGCGGTCAGGCTACTGATATCGAAATTGAAGCGAAGGAAGTGGTGCGGATTAAGCACACGCTGAATGAAATGCTTGCCAAGCATACTGGCAGGACTTTGGAAGAAATTGAGCGGGATACTGACCGCGACAACTTTATGTCGGCGCAGGCCGCTATGGAATATGGCTTGATTGACCGCGTGATTGAAGAACGAACGCAGGAAGCGATCGCTGCTGCCGCTGTTTAGTACGAGTACGGCACGGTAACCGGGGATGCATAATTTTGGGGCATGGGTTGGGGCGATCGCTCCAACCCCAAGCGTTGGGTTGACTACCCCCATGGGTCGTCCCATGCATCGCTGAAATGCATGGGGCTGTGTCATCGGATTGGGCCAGCAACGTCGTGTCGTTGAAATCTGCCTAAGGCGTTGCTCCATAAGATCGGCTACAGCCTTCGCCACACAATTGTGTATGGACCATTTAATGCTTCCGAAAGAATCCGATACACTATGGCTAAATATCCAATTATTTTCTCTTATAACAGATTCACAATGACAGTCTCCTCTTCAGTGATTATCGGCGCGGCATCATCTCCGGCGGTAGCCCCTGCAAAGACTCGTCAGGTCGTGCGCCAGCCGTACCCCAATTACAAAATCATTGTGCTGAATGACGACTTCAATACCTTTCAGCATGTTGTCGAATGCTTGACCAAATACATTCCAGGCATGAATAGCGATCAGGCTTGGGACTTGGCGAACAAAATTCATCATGAAGGTCAGGCTATTGTCTGGGTTGGGCCGCTAGAACAGGCTGAGCTATATCACAGTCAGTTGAGTCGAGCGGGACTGACGATGGCCCCATTAGAGCAAGCCTAAGTCGCCGCTGCCTTAACCGATATTGCCGACTTCATTAATTGCGACGTGGGGGAGATTGTGGGAAAGCCAACGCCGGGACGACTTGTCTGGAACCACTCAACCCATTTGCCTGGCTTGATTCCGGTGTTAGAAAAGCTCTTGGAGCTGGCCGATGAAATTCAGACTATTACCCCTGCCCGATTATCGACGGCACGGAGTAATGCGCCCAAGCTCCGACTTAAAATTTCGGTCCCCATTCGTGGTGGTTATAAGCTGATTGCACGTAAGGGCCGATCGGCGCAAGAGGTTTTTGTCATTACTGAACTAGCGCCACAGTCTCTGAATGAGGCGATCGCTCAGGCCATTGCCGCCCGCTCATGACGCCGCCGCAGTCGCCCTCGCTCATCACCGAAGGTCAGGCTCGATTTCACGTTGGCTCAGCCTTTTACCGGGAGCAAAGCCGACTTGGTCGCGATTTAGCGATTTTGGCCGCTGCGGTGGATCAGCAAACACGGGGAACACTGCGAGTACTGGATGCCATGTCGGGCTGTGGCGTGCGATCGCTACGTTATGCCCTCGAAGCGGCGGCGGACTTGGTCTGGGCGAATGAAGGGAATCCCGAGTTAGGGGATCTGCTGCATCACAACCTGGCACAAAGTCTGACAAACGAGAGCTTTCGTGTCACCCACCGTGATGCCAACGAAGTTTTTTTCGAGTGCTACCAGCGACGTGACTTTTATGACCTGGTGGATATTGATAGCTTTGGGGGCGGTGCGCCGTATCTTTCCACTGGGCTCTGGGCGACCAAACTCGGCGGCCTGCTGTATCTCACCAGCACGGATACCCGCACGACTGGGGGGCACAATCCTGAGCACAGCGTACAGCTTTACGGAGCCTACGCCCGTCCGCATCCGGCTAGTCATGAGCAAGGGGCCAGACTACTCATTGGCAGTGCCATGCAACAAGCCGCAGCAAGGGGTTTAGCCGTTCAGCCGGTATTCGCTTATTACAATGGCCACGTACATCGGGTGATGCTGCGCTTGACAGCAGCCCAGTCTTGGCCAGCCAAACAGTATGGGTTTTTGGGCTATTGCCATCATTGTGGGCACTACCAAACTTTATCTTGGCGGCAGTTGGGACGGGCCATTTGTGACCATGGCGCGATCTCAAGGGCGATCGCGCCTCAGCCCCTCACGATCAGCGGGCCAATGTGGTTAGGCCCGTTGCATGACGAGGCGTTTTTAGCCCAGATGCAGGGATTGGCACTGCAACGGGACTGGCGAGAAGCGACCGATCTGCTCGGGATGATGATAAATGAGTCAGCCTTGCCGCCATACTATTTCACCCTGCCAGAAATTGGCCGTCGAGGGCGGATGGATATTCCCAAGCGGGACAAGCTGATGACGGAGTTACGCGATCGCGGTTTCCACGTCAGTCAGACTCACTTCGAAGCCCAAGCCATTAAAACGGATGCCGCGATCGCGGACTGTATTAATGCCGCGCGGACTTGTCAGGCTGTCCCTCACCCGCTGTAGTCAGCACCATGCAAGAAAGAGCGTGAATTTTGCGAGCCTCAGTCTTGGCATAGAGTATTATTCGCAAGAACTGCTGATGCAGTTTCAGTCACGCAGTGGCTCCCTCTAGGAGCAAGCCCTAAATCTTAGTCTTGACGCTGCACTAGGAGCATAGGCAAAACTTCGGTAGTCCTTAAGAGATTAAGGATATCCAGCAACTAGGAAAAGTGATTGCCATCTTCAAACTGGTAATCATAGAGCAGTGATGATTCCCCCACATCTAAGTGTCTGCTTCCTCACCCACCTGTCCAGCTTGGAACTCTCAAGATGTGGTCAAAAACGGCAAAATCCATAACGACAAGCAGAATCACAAGTGCGGAGTCTGGGGTCGCCAGTTTGTTCAAGATCCGTCAAACCAAGTGATCAGCGATGAGACCAAACGCTGGATTGATAAAGGGAACAGCAGTCATCGCCTCTGCGTTGACCGTTGCCCCCCGGCGATCGCCCTTGGCCCAACATAACTCGACCCATCCAAAACGCTCCCCGCATTGCAGCGAAGCGATCGCCCAATGTTTGGCCTGGTTGTTAACTGGTGATTAGTGAAGCTGGGGACATGAACGGTAAGCGAGAATGCGATCGCATTTAACACCAGAAGAATTATTGAAGTTCCGCCTTACAAATTTGAGTCAAACTGCCTAACGTTTCCAATCACCCGCCGCAGAAGCTTTTGAATGCAAGCGAAGCAATGTTTGAATGCAAGCGAAGCAATGTTCTGACGGTCGGGTACATTGGGGTTGTTAGGTGCTGAATGAATAAGCTCTTAAGGTTGACAACAGGAGTCGCTTTGGTTGACAATTGAAAGGGACAAGCTTGGCAAAAGGGAGAGATGTGAGTGTCAAAAGTGCGAAAGCGTGGTGAACAAATCCGCCAATTTATCCTGACAAATGTTGAGAAGCATCCAAGGGATATAGCTGCTCTGGCAGCACAAGAGTTTGATATTACTAGACAAGCTGTCAACAAACATATCAAGCGCTTAGTGGAGCAAAAGGCTCTTTCGTTTAAAGGCTCAACCAATAGCAGAAGTTACTACCTTCATCCCCTGATTGAGTGGAGAAAAAGATACTCTTTGGATGCTTCTCTTGAGGAAGATATTGTATGGGATTCTGATATAAAGCCTTTGTTGTCTGATTTGCCGGATAACGTTAAAGATATTTGGATTTATGGCTTTACTGAAATGTTAAACAATGCCATAGATCACTCATCTGGAACAGAAGTTTTTCTTCAAGTCAAAAGAACTTCTTTATTCACTGAGATCATGATTGATGACGACGGCGAAGGAATCTTCAGAAAGATTCAGCGATCATTGGAACTACATGACGAACGCCACGCAGTTCTTGAGCTAGCTAAAGGCAAGCTCACAACTGATCCAGATCGTCATAGCGGCGAAGGTATTTTCTTTACATCCCGAATGTTTGATCGATTTGCAATAACTTCTGGAAATGTATACTTTTCCCACCAATTCAACAAGCCCGAAGATTGGATTTTCGAGAATGATAGTTCTCAAGATGGTACAACCGTTTTCATGGAGCTTGACAATAATACTTCTAGAACCTCTAAGCAAGTATTTGACAGTTTCTCATCTGGAGATGATTATGCCTTCAATAAAACAGTCGTCCCTGTTCGTTTGGCACAGTATGGAGATAAAAGGCTAGTATCGCGTTCTCAAGCTAAAAGGCTATTAGCTAATGTCGACAAGTTCAAGATAGTAATCTTTGATTTTTCTGAAGTGGAGGCGATAGGTCAAGCTTTCGCGGATGAAGTATTTCGGGTTTTCAAGAAGCAACACCCGGAAATCAAAATTATTGACTTGAATGCAAACGAAGAAGTTAAGAAGATGCTTAACCGTGCTGCGAGCGCTCTTGGTACCTAACGGCAAAACGCAGCGGCGGCAGATAACCTTGAACTAAGCATCAGTGGCTTCCGTCCGTCCGCTGCCGTGACGTGTTAGCCTGCGGCAATGAGTAGAGGGAACAATTGGTCAGGTGAAAAAGTACAACAGTTCCTTGAATAGGAGATTCTAATACCCATAAAATTTAATCGATAGATTAGCACAAAACTAAGATGGATCAAGTTGTTATTGCCTTTTTGGGTGCTCTTTTTGGTTTTGCTCTGCCTTTTGGGGCTAACGTCTGGGATAAATTGACTAGACAACGTAGATACAAAGCAGCAATTAAAAAGGAAATTGAAAGAGCAAAACAACATACTGAATCTAAACTTAATTGGCTGAATAGAGATGTATCGCCTCATGTCTTAAACATAGAGCAAGATAGAGTCATTGAAACAAATGGAAAGAAACTATATCTCGGAGAAAAAGAGGATTTTGAATTGAATTTCAGATTTTGGAATGAGAAATATACAGATATTATCTTAGTCCTATCTGTCAAAGAATTTTCTTTGTTTGCTACTGTTTATCAGCTTTTTGAAGATTTCACTTTAAAGTTCAAGCAGATGAAACAGGCTTTTGAGGATGATACAGGTGACAAAAAATCGATGGCTTTGATTTGCTATCAGGATCTACTTCTTCTGTTTGAAAAAATCGAGAGACTGGTGTAATTTTTTTGAGCTTATTAAAGCTTTTAGCAAGCTGCTGCGTTGAATGAAATTCATTTATTAGTCACATCAAAAAACCATAGGAAATTGAAAGCCAACAGATCACCTGGCTGTACTGCCCTAGCCAAGAGGCAAAGCAGGCTAACGTTGCCGGTTAGCGGTGGCAAGTAGCCTCGAAATAGAACCAAAAGCTTTCGACCGTCTGCTGCCAAGCAGTGTTAGCCTGCGGTAGCCACAACCACTCTGTTCAATCAACTCAAATGTTTTACCTAATACTCGCTTTCAGCTTCAAACCCTCCGTCTCTTAGGATTTTTTCAGGTAAAGCAACAGGAACAACTTTCTCAAGGTAATAAAGATAAGCTCGCCACTGTATAAAGATAACAGCGCACAAAAAGATAATAGCTATCATGAAGTCAATGGCATTAATCCTTTGAGCTAAGCCTATGACTGATATCACTATACAAGCTATACAAATCTCTCCCCAAACATGGAATCTTATCAATTTCTTCTTTCTCGTATTCAGATCCCTAGATAGATCCTTAACTAAAATAAGGTCAAGTGCCTTATTGCCTGTCAAGCTACCATGAATTCTTCTAACAAGCCTATCTAAATATACATCTATATTCTGAATCTTTGAAAACGCCTGAAAGAAGTCACTTTTAAATCTCAAATATATAGGAGATATGAAAAGTGTCAAGAGTATAGACAACAGTATTTGAAAAACTGTTATTTCACTCCAGATATTGCTGTCAGGATCAAAGACAGTTTTTATGTTAATAGAGCCTATGTTTAGCCAAATACTTCCCAAATAACCATCTTTTGAAGGCAAGCTTAAAGTTCCAATAAAAACACAAAAAATAATAAGCTTGTGTAGATCCAGCGGAGCTACTATATCTTCAATGTATTTATCTTTCAGGAACTTAATTAATTCATCCATCTTCCTGAATTAAGTCTACAAAGTATATATCGCCCGCCCTCGGATCAAATGCCCCATATTCGATTAATGGACAGGCAATAATTTTAGCAGGATTCTCATCTCCCAGATGAGGCTTCACCTTAAAAAAATCCTCAGTTTTGACGAAATGTATATTGGCTTCTTTTTTGGAGAAAACATTATATACCTTGCCTTTCATATTTTTGTGATCGAGTGATGTGATCTTTGCTAAATAGATTACAGGTTCACCAATTAATTTTTCTGCTACAACTGCATGAAAGTTTTCACTAATAGGTTTGTTAAATATAAAATTATTCGTGTTATCACCAGTCATTTGAAGTTCGATTGCACTGTCATCACTGGTGTTTGATGACCTAATAATTGAAGCAATTTGGTCAAACTCTTTAACTATTGATCTATCTCCATACCTTCGACTAATTTGCTCTGGCGGATTATCAATAATTTCTTGGCAAGTTGGAAGATTAAAGACGGAAGAAGCAAGCTGTCTTTTTCTTGTTTCAATTTGATCGGGAAAGTTTTCAATGTGCCTTTCGCCCCCTTGCATGGCCTTTTCAATAGCGGGTCTTAAAGCTGCTGAGATGCGGTTGACAATGAATTTACCTGCCGGGGTTTCACCCAGAAAATCTAGGATATATCCACCCTCTTCGGGAACCCTTGTTACAAAAAGAGCTTCTTCTCGATCAAATGCACTTGTTTTTGCATATTTCCAAATATTGCCATATTTAACATCGAGATGTGCTCTATCTATCGCTGATTGCAGATGAAACAAACTTTGTAATTGCTCAACCCAGTAGCCAATCAGCTTGTTGTGAGGTAAGGACGCGGGAAATCGCCTCAAAGGCAGACAAC
>NZ_JACSWC010000253.1 GCF_016888165.1 Halomicronema sp. CCY15110
TCAACTCTCGATACTGGTAGGTTGAGCGCAGTCGAAACCGGATTGAACGGGTACTTTATTTAGTTGCAGATCCCTAACTGCCCTTTAGCCCCTGTGGCTGCGTAATTTCTATGAAAGTAATTCCTCTGGTGAGGGCTAGCGCACTTTCGCCGATTGTTGGCTTTCTTGACCAAATCGGCTCCCCCATCGATCGCCTTCTAGAGCAAATTAGCCTTACCCCAGCCGTCTTAGACCATCCAGATAACCTCCTGCCGCTTCATCAGGGGTCAGCACTGATTGAAAACGCCGCCAATCTAGAAGGGTTGAAAACCCTCGGTTTTTTAATCGGGCGACAGACCCCAACGTTCACGCTGGGTACCCTCGGCACAATTCTCAACAACTGCCTGACGCTGTTTGATCTGCTCATGACCATGGAGCAGCTCGTACGTCTGGACAACTCGGGTGAGCACGTTAGCCTGCGGTGGGAAAACGACTCAGTCTGGTGGCAGGTTCACTACGATCTCCCGACCCAGGGGAGCAACCTGCAAACCCATCTCTATGGACTAGGTCTTTACCTAAGTGCTGTTCGTGTAGTGCTAGGGCCAACCTGGCGACCTACAGAGATTCACCTAGAGGGGCCGCCTTGCCGCTCGCTCCTGGCCATAGACGACTTTGCCGATACCACTATTCACGGTATGAGTTCCTGTAGTGCCATCAAAATGCCTCGGGCCGCCCTTAGTTTGCCCTATAACTCGCTGGCCACAGGCGATGACTTCAGCCTACACCCAGCCTACGAAGGATTTCAGAAATCTGCCCCCGCCAGCGCCTTCTTCGACTCCTTGCAACAGTTTGTTCAGGCGCTGTTGCCCTACGGATCCCCCAACATTGCCCTGGTGGCAGCGGCCTCGGGGCTGAGCGTGCGCAGCTTGCAGCGACACCTGACAGAGGCGGGGCTGACCTACTCTAAGCTGATCGATCAGGTGCGGTTTAACCGGGCGGTGGCCCTACTGCGAAAGCCCGATGTCAAACTGCTTGAGGTTGCCCTTGAGCTGGGCTACACCGACCCCGCTAACTTTGCTCGCGCCTTTAGGCGCTGGGCTGGGGTCTCGCCCCGCGAATACCGGCTCCTGCACGGCTAAGCGATATAAGAGTACTCCAACGAATAAAACATCCATTTACAAGGCAGGCTGGTTAAACTCATCGCCGGGGTCGCCCCCGACGATGGTCTACAGAACCGGACGTGAAAGTTTCCCTTCATCCGGCT
>NZ_JACSWC010000254.1 GCF_016888165.1 Halomicronema sp. CCY15110
AGCAGGTCACTTTCTACAGAGAAAAATACTCTTGAGGTGACAGCCTGCCATTCAGGTAGGCGCAACGATGCGCCAAGACTTGTGGCACCCGCTCGGCATTCCAGGCAGCGCCAGAGATCTTAGTCCGTCGGTTGATCTGCTTCACCCAGGACTCCACATCCCCCGAACCAATCGGCCACCCTTCTTCTTGGTAGTAACGATAATTAGGGATGCGGTTCCGATGCCGCTCTAGATAGCCGCAGAAGCGGCGTGTTGCTTCCGACTCGGTCGCCTCAAACGCATTCATCGCCGCGTCTACTTGTCCCTGCCAGAGCAAGCTGCGAGCGGTTTCTAGTACTTCTATCGGGGCCGGGACTTGATGCAAATTTTCCATCAGATGAAACCAATCGAGGATTTCGTGACGTTGGCGGCCCTTGCCAATCTGGGCATAGACACCCCAAACCCCATCGTGACCATCGCCCAGGCAGTCCACTATCGGGGCCAAGGGGAGGCCATTCGCCCACTCAATGAGGCTCTCGTTGTCTTTGAACCAGGCCATGCCCTGATGTTGCTCACCCAAATTCAGGGCTTTATATTCACGCCACTCACTGGGGTCACCGAGCGGTGTGCGCAGGCGAATCATGCCCCCGTCGAGACTCATTTGCTCGACGGCCACCTCACTCGTGGGTCGCTCGAAGTCATGACGCTCTTCTAACCGCTGCTGCGT
>NZ_JACSWC010000255.1 GCF_016888165.1 Halomicronema sp. CCY15110
GAAACGCTCAAACTATTGCTGTCAATAGCTTTTAGTGACTTTGGAATTGTTACAAAAGATGCGAATAAAGGATAGGTGCGATTCGTTGGTCGAAATGAGTAGAAATACTCAGGGATGACCGCAGGACTCAGAGCCTTCTCTGAGCCTGTAACTGAGTTCTCGTGATGGTGAGGTGGCTAATACAGCCTATTTTAGGTGATCGTAGCTCGCCAAGTCCATCCCCATAAGTGCAGTGGTGACAGCCTATTCCTCACGGGGGCGACTGATTCTCAAACCCATGAAGCAGGAATAAAAGGTGGTAACTCGGAATCCGACTGAGAATCCCATCGAGCAGCTGGTCATGAGTAGGTATACGAACGCTCGTCTGAACCATCGTGATAGTCAACCAGCCTACGCGGATTATCGGCTGGAGACAAAATGTCAATGAGTCAGGGCTAGATAGTTCTATGCCTATCTAGATGCACCCCCGAAGGCTCCGGTGGAGAGAGCGGCTCTAAAACCAGAAACCAACGGGAACTCGGAACGAAGTAACCCTCAAGCGGCTCTCAGGTCAAGGTCGATCGCCTGAGTAGTGATCAAGCGCACGCCGCTTGAGGGCGGGATTGTCTCAGAAGCGAACGGCTCTCTGCTTCCGTGGAGAGCATAGGCTGACGGAGACACGACGATTTGGAAGGTAAAGCTGCCAGTCACAGTGCATACGCTATGAACACGGTCTTTCAACCGATGGATAGATGGAACCAAATTCCCTGGCGCAAGCTAGAGAAACAGGTTTTCAAGCTGCAAAACCGGATTTACCGAGCCTCTCAACGTGACGATGTCAAAATTGTTCGCAAGCTACAACGACTCTTGCTGAAATCCTGGGCTGCCAAATGTCTGGCTGTGCGCCGGGTCACTCAAGATAATCAAGGGCGCAGAACTGCCGGAATTGATGGGGTGAAATCCCTCACGCCCCCGGAACGCCTGCGCCTGGTCAACACCTTGAGCCTCAATGCTAAAGCGACACCGCTCCGGCGGATTTGGATTCCCAAAACCAACGGACAACGCCCGCTCAGCATTCCGACCCTGCACGACCGGGCGCGGCAGGCGCTCGTCAAACTGGCCCTCGAGCCAGAATGGGAAGCGCGCTTCGAACCTAACTCGTATGGGTTTCGTCCGGGCCGCTCGTGCCACGATGCCATTGAAGCCATTTTCCTGGCAATTCGCTTCAAGCCGAAGTACGTGCTGGATGCCGATATTGCCCAGT
>NZ_JACSWC010000256.1 GCF_016888165.1 Halomicronema sp. CCY15110
AGAAACCTCATGTCTCAACCGCTCGATTGCTTGCCAAAGCTAAAGCTGAGAAGAAAGCACCTTGAAAGGGCTGGCTCTTGGCACCCAAACATGGGAGTTGGCTCAATATTGCCGAAAATGAACTGTCGGCATTAACCCGTCAATGCTTGGCACGCCGCATTCCTGACCGTGGCACCTTAGCGTGCGAAACCACCGCTTGGTACATCGAGCGCAATCGCTTGCACAAGTCCGTCAATTGGCAGTTTACGACCACAGATGCACGGATTCGACTCAAGCGGCTTTACCCACAAATTGATAACTGACAGACCACTAGTGTTGCGGCATCAGTCGGCAACTCTGTTGGCAACGCGGAAAACTTTTGCTGATCTCGCTTTCCAGTTAAGGATAACGGTCAAGTACAGCTTGTGCTTGCTGGCAAGACCCTGTGTTCCAAGACTGATTCAGCGCTCTTGTATGTAAATAAAGTGCTGGGACAGTAAAAACTGCCATCCTCAAACTCTCTCCGTTGTAAATATTGAGTTGGCTATACTCATTGGCTAAGGGATAAACATCACGGATACAACTAGTCAGAAGCTTGGTGTCTTCTTGCAAGCTGATTGCTTGTGCATTTAATTGAGCAGCTTGCTCCTGGGTAGTTGAAAGTTGAGTTTCTAGCGCAGAGATGGAGGCTTGTGCAGCTTCTAATTCATTACTGAGAGTAATAACTTTTTTGTTAGCCTCTGACAGTAAGTTTTTTGTTGCTTTCTCTGATTTTTGTGTTTGGAGAAACTCTTTATCCAAGTTCTTGAGGTCAGTCTGTAATTGCTCGGTTAAAGCCAAGTCTGTTTGATGTCTAATTTCTTGCCAGGCAAATACGCTTGAAGCCCCTAGAGCGGTGGCTAACAAGAACATTAAGAGTAGTTCAACCGGGGAAAATTTAAAGAGCTTTGAATGGTTTGTGGAATGAGTCATGGTGGCACCCTCCTCGCTGTTCCTGATATGAATAGGAGCTGCAACGGGATATATTGCCTCGGCTGATGACAAAACTTTGAACTTAAGCTCAAAACCTGTTCGTGACAATTTACGAAGAACGGACGCTTTGTATGCCGATCGGAAAGAGCGGTGAATACGTCTGTATTTGTGTTTAGCCTTGTCTGAACAATCGTGGCAATTGAATTCAGTTTTTTTAAGATCTGAGTTCACTAATAAGTATAAATTCTCATGATTCTCATCCGGAGGAAACATACTTTTTTTTAACTTTAAACAAGTGCTGTAAATCTTTTGGGCAGACTATAAGAAAAACGATCTCTCGCTGTTGTGATTTGTCTCAAGCTGGTACGACCACATCATTTAAGGCTTGCAGGTGCTCAGTTCACTGCAATGTTTAGGAACCTCTATGAATAGCGTGCCCTGGGGGTATCTCTAGACAAATTTTATGAGCGCTGGTGTGGTTCATGGGGCGATCGCAGGTAATCTTAGTCAGTACTGTTCAACTAGCTGTTGCGCTTCATGTTTGAGCAAACCTTCCGAAATATCGACGATGTGCTCTGGAAGGAGGCGGGCTGCGCCACCGAGATGGACTACACGGAGCAGACATCGTGGCTGTTGTTTCTGAAATATCTGGATGACTTGGAGCAGGAACGGGCGCTGGAGGCGGAGCTGCTGGGCAAGGACTACACGTACTTGCTGGAGGGGGGCTATCGCTGGTCGAGTTGGGCCGCGCCGAAGACGGCGGACGGGGAGATTGACCACGACAAGGTGCTGATTGGCGATGACCTGATCGACTTTGTGAACACGGCGCTGTTTCCCTATTTGCAGGGATTTAAGCAGCGGGCCAGCAGCCCCAACACCATCGAATACAAGATTGGCGAGATTTTTGGGGAGATCAAGAACAAGTTTCAGAGTGGCTACAGCCTGCGGGATGCCCTGGAGTACATCGACGAGCTGCGGTTTGGCTCTCAGGAGGAGAAGCACGAACTCTCGCACCTGTATGAGGCCAAAATCAAGAACATGGGCAACGCCGGGCGCAACGGTGGGGAGTATTACACGCCGCGATCGCTGATTCGCGCCATGGTGCAAGTGGTGCGGCCCCAACTGGGGGAGACCATTTATGACGGGGCCTGCGGCTCGGCGGGGTTTTTGTGTGATAGCTATGAGTACCTGCGCCGGGGCCAGCTCACCACCCAGCACTCGAAGATCTGCAAACCCGTACCTTTACGGGCAAAGAGAAGAAGAGCCTGGCCTATGTGATCGGCATTATGAACCTGATTTTGCACGGCATCGATGCGCCGAACATCATCCACACCAACACGCTGACGGAAAACCTCAGCGACGTGCAGGACAAGAACCGCTTTGATGTGATCCTGGCGAATCCGCCGTTTGGGGGCAAGGAGCGGAAGGAGGTGCAGCAAAATTTCCCGATCAAAACGGGGGAAACGGCGTTTCTGTTTTTGCAGCATTTCATCAAGCTGCTGAGGCCGGGGGGCAGAGCGGCGGTGGTGATCAAAAACACCTTTTTGTCGAACTCTGACAATGCTTCCCGCGCGATTCGGCGAGAGCTACTGTCGAGCTGCAATCTGCACACGGTGCTCGACTGCCCCGGTGGCACGTTTATTGGGGCGGGGGTGAAGACGGTGGTGCTGTTTTTTGAGAAAGCTCCCTATTCCCTTCGGGAAGGCTTCGCCAACGACTCCCCTTCGACAAGCTCAGGGCAGAGCGCTCAGGGTACAGCCACTAAGAAGATCTGGTACTACCAGCTCGATCCCGATCGCAGCCTGGGCAAAACCAATCCGCTGAATGACGATGACCTGAAGGAGTTTGTGGAACTCCAGGCGACGCTGGCGGAAACGGCGAAGTCCTGGTTTCTGGATGTGGCGGACGTTGACCCCGAAACTTTTGACCTGTCGGTGAAGAACCCCAACGCCCCTGAAGCAGCCCCCCTCCGCGACCCGCAGGAGATCATGGATGAGATTGCGGCGCTGGATCAGGAGAGTGCGGAGATTTTGGCTGGAATTGGGGGGATGTTGTGATGAAGGGCTGGAAAAAGTCGGAACTAGGGGATATTGCTGCAATTAACTACGGCTATACAGCCAAGGCTTCATTTGAAGAGGTTGGCCCCAAGTTTCTCAGAATCACCGACATTCAAAACGATTCAGTAGATTGGTCAAGCGTTCCTCACTGCCCAATTGACGAAGCTGATTTCAAAAAGCACAAGCTTTACGATCAAGACATCGTGTTTGCAAGGACTGGCGCTACGACTGGTAAAAGTTACCTTGTTTGCGATCCTCCAGAATCGGTTGCGGCATCGTATTTGATCCGTCTCAGAGTTGAAGATTCAGGAGTCTTAGCACGATTCGTTTCCAAGTATTTTCAAACTCGCGAGTACTGGGATAGTGTGACCTCCGGTATTTCGGGCAGTGCTCAAGGTGGCTTCAATGCTTCCAAGCTATCAGCGATGGTTATCCCGACTCCGCCGATCGCTGAACAGAAGCGGATTGTGGCGATATTGGATGAGGCGTTTGAGGGGATTGATAGCGCGATCGCCAACACCGAAAAGAACCTCGCCAACGCCCGCGAACTCTTTGAAAGCTACCTGAACGCTGTATTTGTTCGGAAAGGAAACGAATGGGAATGGGCCTCCCTGTCTGATATCACAACCGATATTACAGACGGGGACCACCAGCCGCCACCAAAGACTAAATCTGGCATTCCGTTCATCACGATTTCAAATATAGATAAACAAAATCGGACAATAGATTTCTCGGACACGTTTAAAGTCCCGCCAGAGTACTTCAGTAATTTGAAAGAGAATCGAAAACCACGCCGAGGCGATGTTCTCTATACGGTTACAGGCTCTTACGCGATTCCAGTTGTCGTTGATCACGATATGGAGTTTTGCTTTCAGCGGCACATCGGTTTGATTAGGCCAGATGCAGAGACAAATCCAAAGTGCCTGTATTACATGTTGCTGTCCCGTCACCTCTTACAGCAGGCCCATGAATGCGCTACGGGAACTGCCCAGAAAACTGTCTCTCTCAGGGCGTTACGGAAGTTCTCTGTCCCCAGAATTCCTAAAAAAGAACAGGATTTGATTGTCAAAGACCTCGAAGGTTTCGAGAAGCAGATTAAACGCCTTGAAGCCATCTACGAGCAAAAACTCGCTGCCCTCAATGAACTCAAGCAGTCGATTTTGCAAAGGGCGTTCTCTGGTGAGTTGACGGCTGAGGTGGGCGATGCGGCTGTAGAGGGTGCGAAGGAAGTCGTGGCGGCGTAGTTTGTTTTGTTAATCGTGTTTCCTGACAGTCTCTTGATTTCTAAGCGATGATGAAAACACCCTCACCCCTACCTCATAGGAGTTTGATCCATGCTTCTTCAGCAAATCATGCAAGAACTCCAGGCTCTCCCCGAAGACAAGCTCGCGGAGATTTACAACCTCATCCACTACTATCGCCTAGGGCTGACCCAAGCCAGTGACGAGCCTCCTGCCGAGAGCGAAGCTAAACGGCGCACTCCGGGACTACTAAAAGGTCATGTGGGGGATGCCTTTTTTGAGCCGATGACCGAAGAGGAATTGCAGGAATGGGAATGAGTTATCTGCTCGATACCCACATCCTGCTGTGGTGGATCTTTGATGAGCCGAAGCTTGGCGCTACCTGTCGCGCCATCATCGACGACCCGCAAAATTGCATCTTCGTCAGCAGTGCCTCTGCCTGGGAAATTGCGACCAAATATCGGGTTGGTAAGCTGCCAGCAGCCAAAGAACTGGTCGAGACCTACGCTCAAACCTTGCAAAGAGCGGGATTTCTGGAGCTTGCCATCGGGTGCATCCCACTTTCGTAGCCCCTCTCCCTAAATCCCTCTCCCAAGATGGGCTACTAAGTACACATAAATCCCTCCTGGGCTAGTGACCATCCCTGAAAGATGGCCTCAAATTTCCTGAGCCCC
>NZ_JACSWC010000257.1 GCF_016888165.1 Halomicronema sp. CCY15110
TGGATCCAGATGACGAAATCAATAAATCCGCCTCTCTAGTTGTCGTCAGCCGACAGGCTCATTGTCGTCTAATAGGAGAGTGTTTTTGCAGGGCTATTTCATTCTAAAAACGGTCTTGAGGGTATCCAGTCCAAATTTGCAGAACCGTTCAGCCTGAGCCATATTCGAGAACTCATTAGCGCGGTAGAGATTGAGCGCGAAGTTACGAGCGACGGCGAAGATTTGCGGTAACTGATGCATACGGATACGCGAAGCATCCTCACCTTGCGTCACATCCCGGACGTGGTGCACCTTGTTTTCGACACCCCAATAGCCCCGAATGCGCTCGAGCAAAGGATTCCGCTGATTCTAAAAACGAGGCTACATAGTAGCGAGTCTCGGTTTCTCGGCGCAGCTGTCCGCCGTACTTAAATTGACGCTCGCTCTCCACACGAACCAGTGTCTTCAGCCCTGGCCACGGCTTGATGTTGTCGAGGGTCGTACAAAGGCTGATGACCCGCTTCTCCAATCGCCCGTGTCCCTTACTGAGCTCGGTGTAGCTGGCTTCAGCGACAAAATTGGCCTGAACGCTTTTGTGCAAGTTACCTTGATTACCTTTGAGGGCACCCAAGTAGTGATTGTCGGTGTCAATGATAAGTTGACACGTTTTTTTGGGTGCTAATTGCATCAAAAGCAATCACCACCCCCTTGAGCGCCAGTTTCTTAATGAACTCCGGCAAGGCTTTGATCTCATTGGTTTTACGGTCGACCGGGTAAGGTTCTAGAATCAGCCCTCGCTCCACCAGATAGGCACTGACCAACCAAATGGCGGGATGAGGGGGAGAGTCAGGATTGTTGCTCTCCAGTTGATATGACCCTCGTAAGACCTTACCATCCACGGCTAAGGTCTCACCGGCTAACGGTTTAATGCCAAAGAACCGAGCTAAGGCCGCTGAATACTGCTCATAATCCAGCTTCAGCAGCACCCGGCGAATCGTGCTGTAGGAAGGGAGGCGACCTTTGGGCGGGTTGAAGAGGTCAATCAACTCGCGCTGGTAGCACTTGAGCCAATCGCCAATCGAAATAAATCCTCGATTACCTGCCGTCACGGCCAGGGTAAAGAGCGCCAGGCACAGGGCCATGTGGTGCCGCTTTCCAGACGCCTGACGCCCATCCGGCAGGTCAGCGAAAGCTTCAAGGATCTCGATCCGCTCAGGCAACGGCTCAAGGTGAGTCTGCGGAACTACAGCAGCAGATTGCGGGGGAAGACGCATAAGCCCTAAAGAAAAGATGGGGATTAGCCTGAAACTCTAGCTTCTTCAGCTCTCCTTGAGAATGAAATGGCCCTGGTGTTTTTGTGGTGCGATTCGCTATCAGGTAAGCGGTAGGCTTCGAGAGGCTCGATCTTGTCATTGCTCCAGGTGTCGAAAAGCCTTTAGTGGACAGGCCTCTGCATAGGGAGCAGGTCACTTTCTACAGAGAAAAATACTCTTGAGGTGACAGCCTGCCATTCAGGTAGGCGCAACGATGCG
>NZ_JACSWC010000258.1 GCF_016888165.1 Halomicronema sp. CCY15110
AATAATAATCCCCCTTGAGTGTGATTCACTCAAGGGGGAAGAAGAGAGACCTGGCACCGAGCTAATTTCCCATGGGGCAACCCCCAAAGTATCTTCGCCGCAGACCTGTTTCACAAACCGAGTTCGGGATGGTATCGGCGTGGTTCCAGACCGCCATAGGCACCAGGAAGCTTATGACTCGTGTAGAGAGAGCCTTGAGAGCTGCATAGAGTTAATCAAAGTCAGTTGTTAAAGCGATGAGAAGGACAAGCCCTCGGTCTGTTAGTATGCCTCTGCTTCATACATTGCTGCACTTCCACATAGCACCTATTAACGGGTGGTCTTCCCGTGACCTTACTGGGTTACCCCATGGGAGTACTCATCTTGGGGTGGGCTTCCCACTTAGATGCTTTCAGCGGTTATCCACTCCGCACATAGCTACCCTGCGTTTACCGTTGGCACGATAACAGGTACACCAGCGGTGCGTTCCTTCCGGTCCTCTCGTACTAAGAAGGACTCCCCTCAATACTCCTGCGCCTACACCGGATATGGACCGAACTGTCTCACGACGTTCTGAACCCAGCTCGCGTGCCGCTTTAATGGGCGAACAGCCCAACCCTTGGGACCTACTTCAGCCCCAGGTTGCGACGAGCCGACATCGAGGTGCCAAACCTCCCCGTCGATGTGAACTCTTGGGGGAGATCAGCCTGTTATCCCTAGAGTAACTTTTATCCGTTGAGCGACGGCCCTTCCACTCAGAACCGTCGGATCACTAAGGCCGACTTTCGTCTCTGCTCGACTTGTCAGTCTTGCAGTCAAGCTCCCTTATGCCTTTACACTCAATGGCTGATTTCCAACCAGCCTGAGGGAACCTTTGCGCGCCTCCGTTACCATTTAGGAGGCGACCGCCCCAGTCAAACTGCCCACCTGAAACTGTTCCCGTGCCGGCTAACGGCTACAGGTTAGAATTCTAGCCTTGACAGAGTGGTATCTCACCAGTGACTCATTCATCCCCACAAGGATGAACTCACAGTCTCCCACCTATCCTGCGCAGTCAAAGCCCGAACCCAATTCCAGGCTACAGTAAAGCTTCATAGGGTCTTTCTGTCCAGGTGCAGGTAGTCCGTATCTTCACAGACAATCCTATTTCGCCGAGCCTCTCTCCGAGACAGCTCCCAGATCGTTACGCCTTTCGTGCGGGTCGGAACTTACCCGACAAGGAATTTCGCTACCTTAGGACCGTTATAGTTACGGCCGCCGTTCACCGGGGCTTCAGTCGTTAGCTTCATCCGAAGACTGACCAACTTCCTTAACCTTCCGGCACTGGGCAGGCGTCAGCCCCTATACGTCCTCTTACGAGTTTGCAGAGACCTGTGTTTTTGGTAAACAGTCGCCTGGGACTCTTCACTGCGGCCCCCCTTTCAGAGGGCACCCCTTCTCCCGAAGTTACGGGGCCATTTTGCCGAGTTCCTTAGAGAGAGTTACCTCGCGCCCCTTGGTATTCTCAACCTCCCTACCTGTGTCGGTTTCGGGTACGGGTACTAAATGTTCATCACGGCGTTGGCTTTTCTCGGCACTATCGTTCACTATGCAGGGGTCGTAACCCCCTCCCAATCCAATCAGGGTATAGCTAGTTGTCATGCGTCCCCAACGACGCTCCCATTCAGTAGTCAGGGAATATTAACCCTGTGTCCATCGACTACGCCTTTCGGCCTCGCCTTAGGTCCCGACTAACCCTCCGCGGACGAGCCTTCCGGAGGAACCCTTAGGGTTTCGGGGCGTGTGATTCTCACACACGTTTTCGCTACTCAAGCCGACATTCTCACTTCTACACACTCCACATCTGCTCTCGCTAATGCTTCGATGCATGTAGAACGCTCCCCTACCACTTATCAAAATATGACAAGTCCACAGCTTCGGTAGAACACTTAGTCCCATTCATTTTTGGCGCAAGAGCGCTTGACCAGTGAGCTATTACGCACTCTTTCAAGGGTGGCTGCTTCTAGGCAAACCTCCTGGTTGTCTGTGCACTCTCACCTCCTTTGCCACTTAGTGTTCATTTCGGGACCTTAGCTGGTGGTCTGGGCTGTTTCCCTCTTGACGATGAAGCTTATCCCCCACCGTCTCACTGGCAGCGTGTTCACTGGGTATTCAGAGTTTGACTCGATTTGGTACCGCTCTCGCAGCCCGCACCGAATCAGTGCTTTACCCCCCAGCTATAATCGCTACCGCTGCGCCTAAACACATTTCGGGGAGAACCAGCTAGCTCCGGGTTCGATTGGCATTTCACCCCTAACCACACCTCATCCGCTGGCTTTTCAACGCCAGTCGGTTCGGCCCTCCACTTGGTATCACCCAAGCTTCAGCCTGGACATGGTTAGATCACCCGGGTTCGGGTCTATAAACACTGACATGCGCCCTATTCAGACTCGGTTTCCCTCTGGCTTCGGCATTTCCGCCTTAACCTGCCAGTGCCTATAAGTCGCCGGCTCATTCTTCAACAGGCACGCCATCACTCGTTAAATCGAGCTCTGACTGCTTGTAAGCTCACGGTTTCATGTTCTATTTCACTCCCCTTCCGGGGTTCTTTTCACCTTTCCCTCGCGGTACTGTGCACTATCGGTCACGCAGGAGTATTTAGCCTTACGAGGTGGTCCTCGTGGATTCAATCGGGATTTCTCGTGCCCCGACCTACTCGGGATGCAGCTAGGTTTCTTAAGCTTTCGACTACAGGACTCTCACCTTCTCTGGTGCAGCTCTCAACTGCTTCGTCTAGCCGCCAAATACCACGTCGCTGTCCCACAACCCCAACAGTAAAAACCGTTGGTTTAGGCTCTTCCCGCTTCGCTCGCCGCTACTAGGGGAATCGAGGTTTCTTTCTCTTCCTACAGCTACTAAGATGTTTCAGTTCGCTGCGTTCGCTCGCACCTGCCTATAGATTCAGCAGGCCGTATACTGGGTTGCCCCATTCGGAAATCTCCGGCTCAATGCATGCTTCCTGCTCCCCGGAGCGTATCGTCGGTAGCCACGTCCTTCTTCGCCTCTGCGTGCCTAGGTATCCACCGTGAGCCCTTTGTAGCTTGACCTTCTCTCTATCCTTTGCGAATAGTTTTGTCTTTAACTACCTTTTGACTCAATTTTCTCTATGCAGTTGTCAAGGGTCTGTCACTGAACTTAGAGCTCAGCAGCTTACTTCGCTTCTCAGCAAGTACGGTGCTGGTATCTAAACTCTCATCACAATCAAAATTAAAATTGGTGGAGGTAAGCGGACTCGAACCGCTGACGTCCTGCTTGCAAAGCAGGCGCTCTACCAGCTGAGCTATACCCCCACTCAGTGGGCCATCCTGGACTCGAACCAGGGACCTCACCCTTATCAGGGGTGCGCTCTAACCACCTGAGCTAATAGCCCATAAATAAACCCGACAATATTGAAAACCAGCTTAAATAAGTCCTGAACGACCTAAGTTGACCTACTCTGTTCAGCCATAAAAAATGCATGAACAAGTAGATAGGTCTCCTTGAAAGGAGGTGATCCAGCCACACCTTCCGGTACGGCTACCTTGTTACGACTTCACCCCAGTCATCAGCCCCACCTTCGACGCCCCCCTCCACGAATGGTTAGGGTAACGGCTTCGGGCGTGGCCAACTCCCATGGTGTGACGGGCGGTGTGTACAAGGCCCGGGAACGTATTCACCGCAGTATGCTGACCTGCGATTACTAGCGATTCCTCCTTCATGCAGGCGAGTTGCAGCCTGCAATCTGAACTGTGCCTCGGTTTATGGGATTTGCTTGCGCTCGCACGCTCGCTGCCCTTTGTCCGAAGCATTGTAGTACGTGTGTAGCCCAGAACGTAAGGGGCATGATGACTTGACGTCATCCACACCTTCCTCCGAGTTGTCCCCGGCAGTCTCCCTAGAGTGCCCAACTGAATGATGGCAACTAAGGACGTGGGTTGCGCTCGTTGCGGGACTTAACCCAACATCTCACGACACGAGCTGACGACAGCCATGCACCACCTGTCTCCTCGCTCCCGAAGGCACTCTCGACTTTCATCAAGATTCGAGGGATGTCAAGCCCTGGTAAGGTTCTTCGCGTTGCATCGAATTAAACCACATACTCCACCGCTTGTGCGGGCCCCCGTCAATTCCTTTGAGTTTCACACTTGCGTGCGTACTCCCCAGGCGGGATACTTATCGCGTTAGCTGCGGTACTGCACGGGTCGATACGCGCAACACCTAGTATCCATCGTTTACAGCTAAGACTACAGGGGTATCTAATCCCTTTCGCTCCCCTAGCTTTCGTCCCTCAGCGTCAGTTGTGGCCCAGTAGAGCGCCTTCGCCACTGGTGTTCTTCCCAATATCTACGCATTTCACCGCTACACTGGGAATTCCCTCTACCCCTACCACACTCTAGTTAATCAGTTTCCACCGCTTGCCCACAGTTAAGCTGCAGTCTTTAACGACAGACTTGATAAACCGCCTACGGACGCTTTACGCCCAATAATTCCGGATAACGCTTGCATCCTCCGTCTTACCGCGGCTGCTGGCACGGAGTTAGCCGATGCTGATTCCTCAGGTACCGTCAGATCTTCTTCCCTGAGAAAAGGGGTTTACAATCCACAGACATTCCTCCCCCACGCGGCGTTGCTCCGTCAGGGTTGCCCCCATTGCGGAAAATTCCCCACTGCTGCCTCCCGTAGGAGTCTGGGCCGTGTCTCAGTCCCAGTGTGGCTGATCATCCTCTCAGACCAGCTACTGATCGTCGCCTTGGTAAACCTTTACTTCACCAACTAGCTAATCAGACGCGAGTTCATCCTTAGGCAATAAATCTTTTAGCTCTCGCCATATGCGGTATTAGCCGTCGTTTCCAACGGTTGTCCCCCACCTAAGGGCAGATCCTCACGCGTTACTCACCCGTTCGCCACTAACACCCGAAAGTGTTCGTTCGACTTGCATGTGTTAAGCACGCCGCCAGCGTTCATCCTGAGCCAGGATCAAACTCTCCATGTTAATCACTCGAAAAGTTGACCCTGAATACTCTTCAGTATCCAGAATCTTTATCAACACTCGATTAGACAACTCGTGAAAAGTATGCTAACCTTATGTCAATTTAATTCTTTGACAGGAACCTATTTAAGGTCTCTGGCTTTCAATATTAATTGTCGAGGTTCTCACTTCAGGTCTCGACTCCGTTTGGCGTCGCTCCCCTTCAGCGCTTTACCAATATAGCGACTCCACTCCTAACTGTCAATCACTTTGATGGAGAAA
>NZ_JACSWC010000259.1 GCF_016888165.1 Halomicronema sp. CCY15110
AGCCCTTTCAAGGTGCTTTCTTCTCAGCTTTAGCTTTGGCAAGCAATCGAGCGGTTGAGACATGAGGTTTCTTTTTGTCGAATTTCGGCTTGTCTCTTTTCGGCTTTTGGCCTCTGGGATGGGAACGCAATTTAGAGAGTTCTATCTGGGCCGCTAACTGCTTGAGCAGCCGCGCCGTATTATCCCAGTCGAGCTGAGCCAGCGGTTGCCATTGGGCCTCTGGGATGGCAATCATCATGCCATCATGAACGCGACGGATTTCATCCGCAAAGTAGTAGAGAGACAGCCCCGCTTCCACTTTGTCAGTGCCATGAACCGCACGCATGGCGGCTTTGAGGACTGCCAGTAGGTTGTAGCAAATGAGCGCCATGCAAAAGCCAAACAAAGCGGCTCTTGGATAGGCAAGGGTGTTGATTTCACCCCGAAAGCATTGGTCAAGCACTTGGAATAGC
>NZ_JACSWC010000026.1 GCF_016888165.1 Halomicronema sp. CCY15110
ATGTACCAAGCGGTGGTTTCGCACGCTAAGGTGCCACGGTCAGGAATGCGTCGCGCTAAGCACTGACGGGTTAATGCGGACAACTCATTTTCGGCAATATTGAGCCAACTGCCATGTTTGGGCGTGTAATGAATTTCCAACCGTTCGGCCAAACGACGAGCGGTAGCCGGTGGCAAGGCTTTGTAAAGGGAGGCGAGGGTATGAGTATTGAGTTGATCACACTCCAGGAGCACTTTGGGGCAATCCCGATCGTCTGCATCCAGTCAGTGTTGCATTTGGTGCGCCCAAT
Source organism: Halomicronema sp. CCY15110 (assembly GCF_016888165.1). Lineage (GTDB taxonomy): Bacteria > Cyanobacteriota > Cyanobacteriia > Phormidesmidales > Phormidesmidaceae > Halomicronema. The sequence goes on from NZ_JACSWC010000026.1 coordinate 290, forward strand.
CAACCGCCGTGCGTC
>NZ_JACSWC010000260.1 GCF_016888165.1 Halomicronema sp. CCY15110
TGCCGATCGCGCTTTGCCGACGACTCATCCGCCTATGTAGTTGTCGCGACACGCCTATGTACTTGACATTTAATAGCTTCCATCCGGTCACTGACCGAATAGAACTCATCCCCTACGGCTCCCATCAGATTTTCATCCAGGTAGACATCCTTTTGCTTTTTGCCCGTCTGGAGCAAGTAGCCCTCCGCATTGGGGGCCGCTTTCAGGGTGATTTGCTCATCGCTGGTTTTGACGATGCCCTGCCGGTCACTCACCTCCATGAATTGCCGGACGTTGCGAGCCGAGGGGAGAGCGACTGGCGACTCGGATACTTGTTGTTGCAGGTCATAGCCACGCGGTAGCAACAGCATGGGCTCGACTCCTCCGGTAGACATGGTGGCATTCACCACGTTGCCCTCTTTGCCGTACTTTTCCGAGGCCCGCAGCAGGTTGCCCCGCAGCACCTGTCGCACCTCTCGTTCCCCGGTCTGACGCTCATCAAACTGGCCCATGACGTCTTTGCCCATCATGGTTTTCTGGACGGGGGTCATATCCACTGCGCCCATGCGATCCGCGTTGATTTTGGAGAGAGGCAGGGGAATCTCACGGCTGGAGTCCGCCAGCGACACATTCACCAGCCATTTCGAGGGCGCGACTGGATTGGAATCCCCCAGCCGATTTTGAGTCTCGGAGTCGCCCGCCGCCGCCAAAATCTTATCCAAGGAGGTGCCCCGTTTACTGACGCCGGAAATCGCGCCGTAGAAGATCCGGCCATTTTCAGTTGAGAGTCGCACCGTTTGCCCTGGCTGGAACCGTCGCAACTGCGTCAGCTGCGTTTGTTGTTTATCCAAACGACGCGAGGCCCGGTTGAGGGCCGTTTGCTGTTTCTCAGGATCGGCAATCCGCTGCTCAATTTTGGCGGTTTGTTGAGCCAGATAGCGTTCTGCGGCTTGACCCGCTTTCCCGAGCAGATCCTCGGTGTAGGCTTGAGCCGCCTGCTCCACGCCCGCCGCATCATTCTCCTCCGGGGACGCCACCGGATCAAGGTCGAGGCCGGTGCGAATCTCGTTGATGACTTCTAGCTGCGTCTTGGGTTTGCTCTGGGCCTTGGCATCAATCACCTCGGCCTGAACACCGGAGCCAAAGGCGCTCTGCACCCCTGGCATGGCGGGAATCACCTCGGCCTGTGCCAGGGGCCGTGCATCCAGGTCAATGGCTTCGGCTTCGAGAATGTTGTTGCCCAGTGCCTTCTGCTGTTTGACGAAGGAGGTGTATTCGTCTTCCAGGATGCTGTAAAAGGCTTCCTGCTCTTCCACACTCAGTAGAGGCAATCGGCCTGTGACCTTCGCGATCGCTCCTTCAGTGGCATCATCCAGGCTGGCAATGCCGTCCGGGTTGACCGTGATGGGATAGTCCAGCTTGGCGTTGATTTCGGGATACTCGCTCAAGACCTGCTCGACTACCGCATCGCCGTACTGGTTAAAGAAATCGGGGATCTGGGAGGTATCAAACCCGGCATTCTTATCGGCAGTAGTATTGGCATTCAGGCTCGACATTTTGCGCTCTAGCAGTGCTGCCGGACGTTTTTCATCGGGAGTATCGCCCATCAGCAGCGAAATCCGGGGTGGCACCACCTGCCCGGTACGGTGGGCGCGGCCTAGCGTTTGCATGAAGTCGTTCACATTCCGCTCCGCCTGACCCACAATCATGTGGCGGCGACGCTGGTCGGCAAACTTCTCGGAAGCATGGAGGGAGATGCCCGTGGCCCCCGAGCGGTTGAGGAGCATCACATCGGTTTTGCCGTCGTTGAAGCGATCAGTGGCCCGGACTTTTCCGGCTTTACTGGTTTCGCGGGAGCTGCGCCGCTGATAGGTGGCGTGGCCGTCGCTGTCATATTCCAGGCGGGCTTTGCGGCCTGTGATTTCACCAAAGCGGTAGCCTGCCTGCTCAATGCGCTGCTTAATGGTATCGATGGGAGAGACCGGAAAATCTAAATCGGTATGGGCAATCAGCTCCTTGGCCTCTTCGTACTGCTGGACGGCTTCAGGCCCTAGTTCTTCATCGCTTAGCCGCCTGCGGGTCTGGGTGCCGTCGTAGTCTTTCTCCAGCACGTCGCGGCTGCGCTCCAGGTAGCGCCGCATGATGTCGCCAAAGCTGGCATCGAAGTCATCACCGGGGGCAATGCCGTTCTCATCGCTGTAGTGCTCAATGAAGCTGCCCATCGTGTTGGAAACCGTCAGGATCGGCTTTTCACCTCGCTCTAGGCTGGCGATCGCTTCATCCGCCATTTGCCCTGCCTTGCGGGAGAGCAACGACTGATCCATCACGTTGTGCATAATGGCCGTGAAGTTGGTGGAGTCCGCTCCGGCTCTGCCGACTGACGTATCGGTGCCGACTTTCTTAGCGTCGGCCTTGAGCTGGGTATCCAGATTTTTGAGGGCATCCTGCTTGGTGCGGTCAAACTCTAGAATCTTGCCCATGATCTGGCTGAGGCCATCGGTAGACTCGCGATCCACAGGGACACTCTGGATGCCGAAATCCACCCCGTCGTAATTGCGTTCACGGCGGTTGTAAAAGCCATCCTGGGCCAGCATGTTGGTAGACACCTGTTGCAGGGGCGTTCCGCCGATTTCCAGGGCTGACTGCAGTTCTTGAATGGAACCGGCTGCCTGCCGCATCCCGGATCGCCGCCCATAGAGATCCATGACATCGGGGCGCTTAATCGCCGTGGCCGAACTGAAGGTAACGCCATCGGCTTTATCCACCAGTTGACGGGCAAAGTCAGCCCGATTGGGGGGACCGGCTTGTTTCCAGGAATTTTCGGGCTCCGGGGAGCCGCCCGCCTCGTGGGCCTCATCAAACAGGATGAGCGACTGGGGAGCCATCATGTCGAGGAACTGACGCCGAGGGGTCTCCTGGCCTTTGACGGTCTGCATCTGACTGTAGGTCGTGAAGACGCCATCGTAGTCATCGGTGGCCGTAAAGCCCCCCTGCTGAATCAGACGATCCAGCTCCGCCGCATGACTGCCCCGCTTGGTCTCCAGCGTCCGACCATCGGGCAGCGGTACCTTTTCTTGACTATTTGTGATGAAGGGCTTGAAGCCCTGGGTGCCAATATCATCCAGGTCACGCACCATGTCCGAGTAGAGTCCGGCGTCACGGGTAACAAAGATCGGCGTCCGGTCGGTTTCCTGGGCGTAGCGAATCATCGCCGCCATCTGGCGTCCTTTACCCACCCCGGTTTGATCCCCGATGAGCGACCCATCACCATGCTCAATATTGTCGATGGAGAGCGCGACCCCATCCACCTGCTCTGCCGCCAGCACCTCATGCATCGCCTCCACGGAAGGATAGTTCAGCTTTTGCGCCACAAACTCATCCACATCACCGACGCGCCCTTCTAGATCATCGAGAGCACTCTGCACGGCTGAGGCCATATTGCGCGGTGTGAGCGTATCCAACCGAGGCCCATTGCTTCTGGGGATGTACGGCACCTGGCTCGCGAGCTGCCTTTGCTCCCGTGCTGCCTTCGTCGCCATTTGATCCTCCCTCAACTGCTCCTCTACCCTTGCTTCCCGAAGAACAGCAGCCACTCTTCCAGCGTCTGTTCCTCCACCGTAGCGATCGCGTCCTGGCGGTTCTCGCCCTGCGCCATTGCCAGCGGATAATCCTCCGGCTCCGGGGCTACCTCCAGCGTCCAGATCGTTGACATCCAGGGACTCTGAGCGAGCGCTTGACCCCAGCTCTCGGGGGTCGCCTGGTGTGGTGGCGGCATCGCGAAATCGGGCACCTGATCCTTCGTTAGCTGATGGCGAATCATCGAATCGACCGCTGCCATTGGCACCTGCTGATCCGCGCTCCACTGCTGCATCATCCAGGCGATCCGCGCTGCCAGGAGGGCTTGATAGTCCCCGTAGCTCGCGATCGCGCTCTGGTTCTGCGGAGCCAACACCGCGAAAAAGCTGTCCATCCGGGTCAAGGTCATCCCGGCGACGACTTCCTGGTTTGGCATCCATGCCTGGGGATTCTCGAAATAGGGCATTGCTCAAGACCTCTTTGAGTTCGTCATAACTGCGATACATCGGCGGCACATCGGCAGCAGGCAAGCGACGTTGAGATTGCCCCCGCCCCCGAATGCGAATGACATCGATGGGAAAGCCTGCCCCCTGACGGCTGTACAGCCCGCCATCAATGGTGAAGTGTTGATCAACGGTGTAGTTCTCATAGAGATTTTTGAAAAACCCACGATTCTGCTGTTCGTTGTATTTGTCCGAGCGACTGGCCTGTGAACCCCGCTCACTGCCAATTAACAGCACTGCTGTGCCGTCGTCCTTCATGGCATCGAGCGATCGCCAAGCAATGACGTGATCCAATTGGGAAGTACGAATCGGGGTCTGCTGCGCCCCGATCGTGAACTGCTCGGCTCGACCGTCCTGCCGTCTGCGACCAAAGGGCGGATTGCTGATCACCACATCCTGGCTGCGGGAATCCGGGCTAAACTCCGTGGCATCGTTCTGGGTGACAGTAAATCCCTGTCGCCTCAAATCTTCGGCTCGCTGATCGTCTAGTTCATTCACCGTGGTCGTTTGCGGATTCGCCCCCATAAGCAGAGCTCCATGCCCAGCAGTCGGTTCATAGACAGTGGTGGTGGCATCAATTTCCGCTAATTGCGAGGCCAGGTAAGCGATAGGGACAGGGGTGCTGTACTGCTGACGCTGGATGGAGGTGGAAGAGCGGGTGCCCAGTCGCGGCTGACGCTGATAGAGATCAACAAGCTGCTCAAAGGTTTCCAGGGACGACTGGTCTGAACGAATCGTCTCCTTTGCCGCCCCAACAATGCCCTGTTCGATGGATTCCTCCAGTTCCTTCGCCTCCCGACTACCGCTGGCAAAGGAACGCCCCACCAACTGCTGAGCAAACTTACGGGCATCGGCGATCGACTGGAAGGCTTGACCCTCCAGGAAAGCCTGCTCGAATCCTTCACGAATAGTGGTGCGCTCTTCAGCGTTCAGCATCACGCTCCATCAATAACCTGGACATAGACGGGATAGGGATCATCATCAAAATGCAAAGTCAACAGCCCGAATCCTGGGCAAACCTGGGCTTCCCACACCACTTGCCCCTGCTCAATCCGCAGAATTGGCTGACCATTCCAATAGGCCGATACGGTATCCGGCTGCCGCTGCTGGGCTTTTTGCAGAAACGAATGCTGCACCATTAATCCATCTCCATCCCTGCTGACTGTTGCGGTTCAGCCGCCTGCTGGGGTTGAGCCGCCTGTAATTGCTCCGGTGACACTTGGGCCAGCGTTTGGAAGCGAGCCTGATCTTGTTCGGTCAGACCGTCTGCGGCCAGTACATCGCCATTGCGGGCAGCTAAGGAACCACCCGTTTCCTGGTTCTCGACCACCGTGACTCCCGCCGTCCGGCTCATGGTGTACTTATTGCCCTGGGCCACGGTGGTGCCGCCCACGTTAGTGGTGACTCCGGCCTCATTCGCAACGTTCATAAACTGCTCGGCATTGGCCGCGATGTCAGTTTCCATCGGCGAGGCCAATCCATCGGCACTGGCGTAGACGGCTTGCAAAAATTCAGCATCCTCCGGCGAGTCAGGATTGCCGCCCGTTTGAGCTTCAATCCGCGCCGCTTTTGCCGCCATGTCGGCATCCACCCCGGCATCTTCGAGCCCCTGGGAAATCCGGCCTTCTTGATAGGCCATACCCACCCGGTCTTCGAGATACCGTTGCGCTTGCGCTCGCTTTAACTGACCTTCCGGGCTGCTCAAGTAGCGGTCCGCCTGCTCTACCCGCTGCTCCTGCGCCTCGGACAAATCTTTCTCAAACACATAGTCTTGAGCCTTGATATCCCCTGCGGCCTTGGCCACTGGGGCGGGAGCCCCCGACGTTTCGTAGTCTTGCCGGAGCTGGCGCGAGACTCCTTGCTGGCGCTGAATGTCAGCAGCCTGCAACAACCGGGCTTGCTTGTCACTCGGCGTGTTCTCATAAACCCGCTCACTGGCGCGAATCTGAGCGGCGGCATCCGTCAGCTTCGGATCACCCAGCCCGCCCAGATCATCCCGGTACTGCTCCTTCAGATCATTAATGGTGCGACCGTATTCTTTTCGCTTAGCCTCCACCAGTCCTTCGGCGGCCTCAATGGCGTCGGCCTCTTCGGTGGAAACCGACTCCCCTAAGAACTGATGGCGCTGCCCCAGCGCCGCTGTCCCAGCCGCCTCGGGTTCAACGCCTGCGTTCTCATAGGCTGTTTGATAGCCCTGCTGCACCTCAGCCGCCGATTGACCGACCAGATCGGCATACCCCTCAGCCGGGTCTTCGCCAAAGACCTTATGCTAAGCTTGGCACTTAAAATCTTTTTGACTTTTACGATACCTAGGTTATCGCTGCTTGAACTTCATCTAACCAAGACGATAATTCATCTTGAAACGCTAAAACCCTTTCAAGTATGGCTGTCTGCAAAAGGGCATACGGCTCTACAGTTTTATGTTCCTCAGAAGCAATTTCCTTCAATAGTTGAATTTCTTCTTGTAAAGCAGGCATTGATAATGTCTGACGTCTAAAGCGTTTACGCAACTCACGCTGAAACCTTTGTTTTTGGGGTGTGCACTCTTTTGACCACAACGTAGATAAACCTAATAAGGTATCCAGATTTTGTGCTCGAACAGCATCCAAAGTGTCTATTGATTCGAGTCTAGCAGAGGACGCAACTACCAAGATTCGCACTTTCCCTACAGCTTGTCGCTCATAGGGATGAAACCAGTTTGTAAATGGCTCAGCAGAATTTATGTCGAGAGGCGGAGTGGTACTTTTCTCAAGTGCATTGCAATCATGGCAAGAAGGAATTAGATTCCGAGGATGACAAGAAAGAGCTGGATATTTAGCTTTTCCTAGCCAATGTTCGACCTCAGCTCTTTTCATTGGGCTATCGCAAAGAGGACACACACGAGGAAAATTAGCTTCACCGTGTATGCGAACATAGTCATCGCGATCAAACTCACTCCCGTAATTTCCATCTTGATCAACAGGCAAACTTATTTCCCGTAAAGCTTTTTCATAAAAAGCTTCTAACAAACCTAAAACTGAGGCTGAAGCGGGGAAATCATTGATTTGTCTGATTGTTGGATGATTTGCTCCGTCCAAAAAAGCCGTTGAGAAGTTGAGGGTCTCGTGAAAGTAAGTAAGGATAGTTTGTTTATCGCTAGCGGACAGACCAGCGATAACTTTCATATGGTTAATAATTTTGTAAGTACGATGTTTGAGATTAACAAATCTTTCAACCCAGTCGGCAACGTCAGGTCTGAGGCTCCGTGCCCAAGAAATTGTCACATCCGTCGAACTCATGGATGAGTCACACAGTCCTTCCAAGATATCTTTCTGTAACTCAACAGCCCATGAAAGAGCGCCTTCACAACTAGGTCGTACTGGATGCAGCATTCTCTAATCTCTTCAGAATCAAACGGAGTTCGGTACGGTAGAAACCTGGCCCAATATTGTTGATGAGGTCTTCTAACTCAGAACGTCGGTCTGGTGTCCAGTAGTCTTCCTGGATACGTTCCTCAAGATATTCCATCGCTCTTTGACCTACACCATCCGGAACACCAAACAGTCGAATCATCACCTCACTTGGATCTGAGCCAAAGGTATTAGTGTTGATGTCTACATATACAGATTGCCCATCTTGCTTGTCGAAGAGAATAATCTCATCGCTAAAAACGTCAGTTAGGGCAATGCTGGAATGGGTAGCGATCAGAACATCGTTAGCCTTCTCCTTGAGCACATCGTCTATGATGTCTACGATTTCGCGCTTCCATTTGTCGTTGAAGTGGACCTCTGGCTCATCGAGGATCAGGAGAGCATCGCTTTCACCTGCCAGCAAGTGGAATAAGGCCATGCGCCCTAAGTAGACTTGCTCACCATCGGATAGTTCGTCAAAAAGTAAGAGATCATCTATGTCGGCCTTGCGGACGGCAATTTGAATATCCGTCAAGAGTCCTTCCTGATGGAGGTTTACCAGGCGATTGAAGCCTTCAAAAGGAGATGTCTCGGCTCTACTGATGAACTCCTGAAGCGCATCGCCCACATAGTCGAACTCATCACCCCCAAAAAACTGGTCGATTATGTCGGCATAGTCAGCTTGCCTGGAGTATTCATCTAGTTGACAAGTAGACTTGAGGTCGAAGAATAACCGTCGTTGAGTGCTGGGTTCAGGTTCGCGAACCACTTCGTTAGCCAGAATGTAAAGCGCCTTTAGTATGCTTCCCTTTTGTTGGCGCGCACTTTCGCTCCATGCCTCTAAATTAAAATCAATATGGAAGACAACACTTACTGGCCACAACCAACCAACTTGTGAAAGCAAACGTCGTAATCCGGTTTGCTCAGTATCGGCAATATCCTGGATGTTTTGTTTGAAGGTTTCAACATCTTCATCAGTAGTATATTGCCGATACTCCTGCATAGCTTGCGGAAGAGACACCGCTAGCAAGGCAAATTTGAGAAGTGTTGGAGTCAGTAACAAACACACATTCTGATCATGCTCACTTACACTGGCTTCTTCAGCTAATTCTTGGAGGTTTTGTACTACCTTAAGACTTTCTTCTGTTCCTTGAGAGGCTTGATAGTCTAGCTCCTGCCGCAAGCTCCAACCAATAGGACGTTCAAGGCTCATGTCATAGTCTTCTAGCTGAGAATCAACATCAGCAGAAGGAGGTTCATCAAACAGACGCTGCCAAGATTCCAGATTGCCAGTAGTGTAGGTAAGTACGGTCATCGGTAGACCAGTACCCTTACCAGGCCAATTACCTTCGTCAATCAACGGTCGCCATGCTTCATTACCAGATCGTAGTTCGGTGATGAGTTCATCCCAGTCTTCTTCGTTTGATATGTCGTCAATTAACAGGTCGCTTTGCCACCATGCTGCTTCTTGACCTTGACCTGGACTGTCAAAGATTAGGGTACGGCGACGTTCACCTTCGCCAAGTTCCCAGGCTAATGTAACGGGGAAGTGAGGCCGTTGCTGACGAGCTAAAGCTAGAAAGGTCTCAGCTATAGCTTGGAGCAGATGGGTTTTACCGCTGCCATTTATACCAACGACAAAGCGAATGGAGCACTCTCTATCTTTGAGAACAGGGGCGCGAAAGCAAAGGGCGATGTCTTCTATGGGGGAGTAGTTACGCAGGTGTAGGTAGCGCAGCCTCATATTAAGCGTTTGCCCCCAACCTTTTGAGGTCGTCGGCTTTGGTTAGTTCACCTTGCCGAATAGTGCGGTAACCAGCAACATATTCACCATTTTGATTAGGAAGGCTGACTTGTTTGATTAGTCCTAACCCTGCTAGTTGGTTAAGCGCCCGCCGTACTTGTTCCTGTGCATCTTCTACTTGATCATCAACCATCCATTCTTCTACAAAGCGATCTAGGTTTTCAGAGGCAATCAAAACTCCTTCCCAATTATCTAATGCACGGTATACCGCAGCTTGTGATTTGCTGAGTTGAGCAATTATCCAAGACCGACTTGAGTGGCCAAGTTTAGTTTCCTTCATCCGCTCAGTTTTCTTGGATAAAATCCGTGTTGACTTCTTAGGAAGATATCCACCGTTTTCTTTAAGCCATGCCTCTATTTCCTCTTGATGCTCCTCTCGCCAACCTTGAGTCAATTGACCAGTAAAAGCCGATGCTGTTAAAACATTGATTAGATCTTCAAGTTTTTGACTTTCTTGTTCTTGAAATACAGTAAGTTTTTTAATTTCATCAACAATTCCTGCAAACTTATCCTGCAACTCGCATGGTGGCGTAGGAACTGGTATTTTCTTAATAGTTGGTGCATTTAAATTGGCTTGCGTCATGCTTTGACTACCACCAGTCAACAGAGCTTGTCCATAAGCCGATAAAAGAAAGCTTGTGAGAAATTGATGATTTATGGCCTCAGACAAACCAAATTCAATTAAATAGGCTCCAGCTACACAGGGTTCCTCTGAGCCAGAGAAAAGTGCAACTGGTCCAATTGTCCCGCTGCGACTTATCAATAAAGTACCTGGTTGTAAGCAATGCTGTTCTAATTCATCTATACTCAACTCCATGGAAGGCGACTCCCACCAACGTAGTGAGCCATCTCCTTCCATATCCGTTGTCCTTAAGATTCTAGCCCCAATCTCTGAATATTCTCTGTCAGGAAACCGTGGTCCATACTTACTATAAGAAACGAAATCACCAAACTTCTTAGTCCCCCATCTTTCTGCATAATCTCGGGGATTACCAAACATCTCCCAAAATAATAAAGAGGGAATTTCTTTAAGTTCTTCAATTATTTTCAATCTTTGCAGACGCAAATCATGAGCTTTCTCAAGTATTTCAACTATATATCTTTGCTCGGGAATTGTAGGCAAGGGAAAAGGTGATCGAGCCAAGAAATCTGCTGGCACTCGCTGTTGTCCCGCTGACCCTACAAAAGATGATTTTGCTCGTGCTCTAAAAGATGCTTGACGAATAAAATAAAAAACGAACTCGGGAATCACTTGATCTGAACAACGGATCACATGAAATTCAGTTGAACCAAATCCGACTCCATCCGCTAAATCTCGTGCTATTGCGGCCTTTCCATTTTCCATAGATGGTGTTATTTTGGCAAATAGAACATCATTTACTTGGAAAGGAGTAAATCCTTTTTTGATTTCGCCATAAGCTCTTTCTTGTTTCTCTAAAATCTCTCCATGAATTTCATCAACAGAAGACATCGGAACAAATGAAACACGAGTTTCGTCTTCGAGAATTGTGGAGCTTGGTAGTCGTGGATTAATGTCACATACTTCGCCAAGACGAACATACTGATAATTAGAAAAAAAAGCCATGTAACTCAATCCACCATTCCCAAGAGGCGATCCAATCCTTCCATTAATTGGGCTTCTCGACTTTTAAGATTACGAAGTATTTCAGACACACTTTTGTCACTAATAATAGACTCAAAATTGAAAGGCTTATATTGACCTGAAGAAAGATTCCATGCACGAGATTCGATACAATCAGGGTCTAGTAAATCATCGTTAAGGTTTCCTTTCTTATCATAAAGATTGATATCGGCAAGATATTCAAGGCGAGGACTTCCTTGATCGTCGTGACTTCCCTTGATCTTGCCATCTTCACTTTCCCAATCTGGATCTTCAGCATATACTCGTACCAGAGCAACCCAATGCTTTGCTTCTTTTAACTTTGCCTGGTACTTAATGTATTGCAGACTTTGCAACATCGCGTCATAGCCATCCAACCGCGCATATTGCCGTGCAATCTCACCGATTTCTTCTACAACTTTAGTTTCATCAAAATCCTCAGCCTCAACCGATTCATTGGAGAGAAGCTGTTCCTTTAGGATCCTGGTAATGCTATCAGAAGCATTTCTATAAGCTTTTTGAAAGAGTTGATAGGCAACTTTCTCTTCCGTATCAAAAAGCTCCTTATGACTTTCACACATCCGGCGAAAACTAGCGGCAGCTTTCTTTAGAGCTTTATCAATAACAGTCTCAAAGTTAGACGATTTAGAAGACTTACTCTTATTAAGTTCTTCACTAACAACTTTACTGACTATAGCCTGGGCAAAAGCCTCAAGCTTCGGCTGCTGTTCATCGTGAATTTGCTCGTATGCCTCTTCAGGATCACGCGGCAATTCAGCAAATAGCTCATGAATAGCCGCCACTCGATCTTTCCAGTTCACTACCTCCTGATTATCTGAAAAGATCTTTAAGGTTTCGTCATCTACCATGCGCCAGCGCTCGGTCCAGTAATCAGGTTGAAAATAATCTAGTTCTTCGTATTCCGGATTATGCCGCTGCTGATATTTCTCAAGCATGTCCCATAGATCATTATCCTGACCCCTTCGTTCATTTCGCTTAGCATCTAGCGAATAAGCCTCCTCCTCTACTTCATAGAACCAAACCTTATCGGTGCGGGGCTGATCTAGAGGTTTCCATTGACGGCGCTCATCCTTTGGCGTCTCCTTTTGGAATACCAGAATAGAGGTTTTAACTCCTGTGTAGGGCTGGAAGACACCTGCCGGTAGAGAGATTACTGCTTCGACCCGATGTTCAGTTAACAACTCCCGACGCAGCCGTACATGTGCATCAGTATTACCAAATAGTACTCCTTCGGGAACAATGACTGCACAGCGGCCACCAACAGTTAATAAGTCCAACATCCGCCAGACAAACAAGAGTTCACTTTTATTCGTAATCGCTTGTTTAGCTTTTATCCCCTTATTCCCAGCTCTTGGAAAAAGGGTGATATCCAGGCTATTAGTATCAACTCTGCCAGTAAAAGGTGGATTGGCTAGGACCACATTATAACTTTCAGATTTCAAGAGTTTTTTGAGTGGATCTTGCTTCTGTTTTGCATTCTTTTCACCAGCATTCTCATTTTGATTGGTTCTTTCATTTTGATTGGTTCTTTCATTTTGAAGCTCATAAGTATCATTGTGAGCTTCACTATCATTGCTGTTTAAAGGTTTTCCCAGGCTATCTCGCTGGTAAATATAAGGACTTTCGACGCCATGTAGAATCATATTCATCCAGCCGATTCGCACCATAGTGCGATCATTATCAAGACCGACGTAGTACTGGCCATCAAAAACCGCTTCATAAGTTTCAGGTGTAGCAACCAACTGATCACCATCGGCTCGGTGAACGGTACCATCCCACTCAACCCTTAGCAACTCCGAGGTTGTGTGTCTGGCAAGAATATGAGTCAGACTAGAAAATAGAAAACCTGCTGTCCCTGCTGCCGGGTCAATAATACGCTCGCCCGGTTCTGGATCAAGCATTTGCACCATGCAGCGGATAATATGACGAGGAGTGCGAAACTGACCGTTTTTGCCTGCTGTAGCAATCTCCGATAGCAAGTACTCAAAGGTATCGCCCATAACATCGGTAGATGAACTCTGGTCATCCACATGGGCAAACAACTGGTTGATCAGGTCAATTGCCTGCTGGAGAATTGCTCCCTTATTAGGATCAAGCTGAAAGTAGGCGTCGCTCATGCGGTTGCCGATTACATTTATCCCGTCCTCAGGCGCTTCGCCAACATCCTGGGATAACTCAGCTTCTTTCTCAGAGGTTTGCCCAGCAGCCAGATGCTTCTCCAGATTCCGCAACCACGGAAACACCACATCAATAAGATGCTGGGGCGTCTTGTCTTGCTCAATGTAGCTCCAGCGACACTGGCTGTAGTCAACCTCGACTTCCTTCCCATCCTGTACCTCCGTACCTTTGTAGATGGAAGGACTACCCTTGCTGACCCGTTCATGATCAATGGCTTCTAGCCGTTTCAGAAACAGCAAGTAGGTGATCTGCTCGACAGCCACTAGAGGGTTGGTAATACCAGCGCTCCAGAACAGATTCCAAAGCTTGTCAACATTTCTCTTGATGTGCGGTGCGAGCATAGGTCACTTCTAAACGGTTAAGCAGCTTCATCCACTAAGCCATTGGCAAAGTTGATGATCTCATCAATGTCTTCAGAGGTAAATAGGTTTTCGACCTTACCCAGCCTCGAAAGCGGGGGACGGGTAAGCTGATTGCGGGTGAGCTTATGACGTTGGAGCACGGCAGTACGAATTGCTCGGAGGAAGTTAATTTGACTAGCGCTCATATAACCATGTTCAGCCACAAATCGATCAAACGCTTCTTGAATCTTTTCCTCTGGGCTCGGCAACTTGACGATATCTAGAATGTGCTGCAGGAAGTCCGGCAAAGTCGCGGAGGGCTGCCGATACAGGTTGCGTAAAATGTCTTCGGTAACAAATAGATCGGCCTGGTTAAGGGCTTTGGCGATTTCCTCACTATCTCTATCGTCTAAGGGCTCACCCCGCTTTAGCTTAATCAAAGCCGGGAGGTTGCCTGCTAGACCGCGTACCCAGGTTTCTACCTGTTCTCGGTAACTGTCAGCAAAAGCCCCTTCCCCTTTGGGGCCGTAGATGATCCAGCGACGGCTAGCAATTTGGTCTGGCAAGTTTATTTCAATAACCTGGCTACGTTCTCGCTGGCGGAAGCGCATCAGCGGAGCAAAGGTTTCTTGCAGCATATCGAGACGGTCGAGGTCGAGGTGCGTCCAAAATCCATCGCTAAGAACCCAGGCCCGTTGCGCAGCGACAGCTTTGACCTCTTCAATGTTGTTGGCCAAGCTGGCAACGGCTTCACATGCCTTTTCAGCTAGATCGTCAATTTCTGAATCATTACCCGCTAACCAGGCGACAGCGATACGCTCTACGGCAACGCGGAACTGAAGTTCAGAGAGTGATGCCGTCCAGGCGTAGCGCATCAGTGGGGCAATGGTTTGGTGTAACCCCTGTTCCACCTCAGGAGCCGGTTCCGGCCACTCTTGAACCAGATGGCTGATCTCTTCTCGATGGGGACGAACGTTGACATTGTCTAAAGGCAATTGGCTTAACATGCCCTGCAAGTGCCGAGTGACCCGTTTATCCTTGGGATCTCTAGCCCGCAATAAAGCCTGCTTCTCTAGCCGTAAGCGAAACAACCGCACAGGTAAAGGCTCAGTAGCGTGAACAGTTTCCCCTTCTGGGTTGAGCTGGAAATACTCAAAGTTGTTCCAACAGTCGATGATCAGAAAGTTTCTCTTCGGTTCATCAGTTTTAGGATCAGTGTAGAGACGAGTTCCCCGACCAATCATTTGCCAGAACTTCACCCGGCTGTAGACAGGCTTAGCAAACATCAAATTTTGAATTGCAGGGACATCAATACCGGTGTCCAACATATCTACAGAAATCGCGATGCGGGGCATATCCTTAAACTTGAAGTCTTCTAGGGTTTCTTCCGCCCGCTCCATGTGGCTATCGATAATTTCAGCTAATCCCCGGCGTTGATAATTAGGAAACAGCTTGTTAAAGCTCTGATAGAGACGCTTAGCGTGGTCATGGCTGATGGCGAAGATAATGCTTTTGACCGGTAGGCCCAACACATCTTTGCGGCACTTATCCATAAACTCGCGGACCAAGGCATCGGTTGTACCGACGTTCGTGACCTTCTTCTCAATATCTGTTCCTTCAAAATCAAGCTCTTCCAGGTCGATACCCTGCTCAACTAGCTTCTGCTGAAGCGCAGGAGGCAGTTGTTCACCATGAATACCACCAACTTGAAAGCTGGTTTGGGAATGAAGCACTCGATAGGGTACTAGATGCCTTTCTTCAACAGCTTGCTCGTAGGAGTAATAGAAGGTTGGAATACCATCCTCACAACCAAACAGCTCAAAAGTGTTGTGGTCAATAAAATCGGTTGGTGTTGCTGTCAACCCTAGATGCAGTGCATCGAAGTACTCAAAAATTTCCTTGTACCGGTTATAAATAGACCGGTGACTCTCATCGGCAATGATCAGGTCGTAGAACCCTGGAGACAAGGCGCGATAACTCCGAACCATGCTGGGGTAGGTCGCGACATGAATACGGGTGCCGATGGGTATCTCTCCCCCCTCGATTCGAGCTTGACTTTCATGGGGTAAGTGTTCCTTAATGGCACTCATTGCCTGGCGAACCAGTTCCCGACGGTCAGCCAAAAACAGAATGCGCTGCGCCCGCTTAGCACGTAGCAAGATATCCATAACCGAAATTACGGTACGAGTCTTACCCGTACCCGTCGCCATGACTAAAAGGAACTTACGGCGTGCATCCTCTATAGCCTCTGTAACTCGCCGGATGCCTTCAGTTTGGTAAAGGCGACCTCCACCTCCTGCAATTTCAGGATTTAGCTTTACTTGGGCAAGAGGGATGCCGTAGCGTTTTTGATGTAGAAGACGCTCTAAGTCCTCACGGGTAAAGAATCCGCTGATGGTACGCAAAGGGTAGCGGTCTCGGTCCCAAAATAGAATCTCTTGCCCATTCGTCAGGAAAATGAAGGGGGGATCAATATTTAAGTCCTGCTTAATTTGGTTAGCGTAGTCCTCTGCCTGTCGCTTCCCTACCAGGGGGTCTCGGTCAACCCGCTTGGCTTCTACAACGGCTATAGGGTTTCCGTCTTTGCCCAGTAAAACGTAGTCGGCAAAACCTATCTGGTTGGCGTAATCTGCCGGTTTTTCCTTGGTACTGCCTGATACTCCAACTCGAAACTCTGAAAGAGCTTTGCGATCATTGTTTCCCCAACCAGCGGCTGCAAGCTGGCTGTCAATATATTGCTTACGGGTTTGTGCTTCAGATAGCGCCATAGCTGGATATTTTCTTGCTCGCAATTGTAATCAATATGGAGCTGAGGTACTGCCTTTGACCCTATACAGGTCGCTATATCCAGGATGCCCTGAATGATGAAAATGAGAGGCAATCTCCAACTACGGTTTATCTAGCCTTTTCAAGCCAGCATTTTTGGAGAAACCGGATTCCTGGAGTGCTACCTTTCCAGGAATCTGGTTTCATTTTCTTAACCCAACTGCCGATCGCGCCTCAACAAGCTAAACACCTCACCCTGCTCTGGCGTAATCAAAATCCCCGACTCCGGAACCGTAATCATCTGGCTCCACGTCGCCTGCTCCGCATACTGGAGCTTGTGCAACGTATGGATGACAGACCGCACCCCCTCCGGTGAACCAATCACCAGATGCAACAACCGCTCCCGCTCCGGCTGAGACTGCGTATTCGCAAGCAACAGCGGACTCGCCGCCGCCCGTTGACGGGCCGACGACGCCAAAAATGGCAAACACAACATAATCGGGTTTCCTCCGAAGAAACGAATGGGCAAGGAAACCCAAAAATCTGGCCGCCCCAGACGTATCGCAGTTCGGGACGGCCTAGAATACCTCTAGCCTCCGAGACAGCTTATCCCTGTCTTAGGGGTTAGCCGCTGGTTGGAGGGCCTAATCTCCTTCCAGTGGCGCATGACCAAATTTTTGGGAAATCAAGCTGCCCGCAGACAGCTCTAAGTTTGAAATCTAACCCATCCTGATCGCTCAAGCAAGTCAAAATCGCTACAGAGTTGATCGCCGTCGTGAACCTTAACACTGCCAGCCAGTCAGCAAAGCAAACAGCCCTCACTCCTGAGTTGTCACCCGGCACAAGGCTGCATTCAACCACCACACCTTTGCTGTGTCGCCGCCCACCCTTCCTGTCAGTCGCCACACCTTTCGTGTCAGCCCGTGGTCCTTTGCTGCGATCGCACAACCCTTTGCGGTCATGGCTCAATGCTTGAGTGCGATCACGCCATCCTTTCCTGCAACTGCTCAACCCAAGCGATCGCGACGTTACACCTTTGCTGCAACTGCTCAATTGCTTCCTGCATCTATGCAACCCTTTCCTGCCATAGAGCAATCTCGACTCTACACCCGCCACACTTTGATCCGCTCAATACACACCGTTACTACCATTGCCATCACTTAATGATGTAACCCTGGCTTCAAACCTGCGAGTCCACCCTCACAGCCAACCCACCTAACATTCATCTCAACTTCATTCAAACCGTGGGTTTCTGGTCACACTCTTTGCAATTAAAGCAGCGATCGCCCTGCAACCCTGGGCAATCTGGCAATAGCCGAGACAAACAGACGCTTCACCCCTAATCGTCGTCTCATCCAGCCTGATCTGAATCCTTTCGTCACTCCCCCAAACTTTGCTATCGCTCCTGAACTTCATTCAGGCAGGCTTTTCGATCCTGTTCATTTATTCAATTACTCGCAGAGGTGTATCACCATGCCTGTTGTCAATATCACGCGCCGTTTGCCCGTTAAAACCATCAGTGCCGACATCGATTCCCTGAACGGCCTCGGCACCGTCAACAATTATCTCCCCGTCCGCAGCGATGCCGCTCCCGAAGCGCTCAGAACTAGCTTTACTACCATGCAAGCCATGCAGCAAAAAGAAACTGAACTACAAGCAATGCTAAAAGCCGCTGCCGATGCCGCCCGTCAAGCCGAATGGGACTTCCATAATGGCGTGTTGGGCATGAAAGAAGCCGTTCGCGCCCAGTTTGGCCCCGATAGCAACGAAGCCCAAGCGATCGGCTACAAGAAAAAGTCCGAATATAGGCGTCCTCGTCGGATGCCCAAAACAGCAGAAGCCATGTAAACCGTTTGGACAATTGAATTCTCAAGGCTCGTGAGCATCGCTGACGGGCCTTTTTTAATGGACACTTGCCCAGGCTCAAGGGTCAGCCCAGCAGTCCTGATGACCGCCACCGTCATGGGCTTGATCGCGATCGCCTTTGGCCTGCTCAACCGCAGTGCTCAATCCGTTGCCGGATTTGGGTTGCCCATCCAGGGCTGGCACCTGGCCAGTGTGGTGATTGCCGTTTCAGCAGTGGCGGGGATGGGAGCCATTGATCCGGTTTCTGCCCAGATGTTTAACAACCTGGAAACCGCCGTGAATGATGCCATCAACAACACGGGCGGCACCACGATCGCGCCGGAGACCATCACCACGATTTTCAATATCTTCCGCATCCTGATCGTCCTGGCCTTCCTGATTGGGGTAGTGATTGTCTTCACCCAGGCGACGCGGGGCGGCGACTGGCAGCCGATTGCCAACCTGCTCGCCATTGGCGTAGCTTTCGTCATCGGCGTTGAGGTGATCTCCACGCTGATTATTGGCGGCGGTGGTGGAGCCGGTGCCGGTGGTTAATGACGCCCTGTTGATTTGCAGTTGAACCTATGACCCTTGACGTAGACAGAGACCCGATCCGCGTCAACAAGCTGCTGGGGGAACGGGCCAGCATTGGCCCGATTCCCGCTGAGCAACTGTTGCCCTGGGTCGCCATCGGTGGGGTGAGCTTCTTTGTGTTCAAGATGCTCCTGGCCGTCTCCTTTATGGCCTGGTTACTGATCTGGTTCTGGCTGAATGGCACCTGGTGGCTTCTCACCGGGCAGAAGACCTATCAGTTCATCAAAAGCTGGGTGCAGCCTCCGGGCTGGGATTGGACCAACGGCGAAACCCTCTTTTTTCGTGCTCACGAAGATGCAGCCATGTGGCAAAAATTTCGTAACTTCCTCAAACGGAACAAATCTATTAAGCGAGAAACCCAGGCGGGCGAGAAACAGTTCGCGCCCTTCCAGGATCTGACTCACCTGCACTCCATTGTTGAGGTGGAATTGGGCGGGCATCGCTTTGCCTGCTTACTGCTCTACAACGCCGCTAAGGATCAGTGGTCAGCCGAAATTCCCTTCAAGCTGCAAGGGCTGCACCCGCAGCTCTATCGCTCGGAAGTGGAAGCGGCGATCGCCTCGATTCAGCAGGGTATGTCAGAAATCTTGGAAGGGGAACGGCTGCGGTTTCACACCGAATGCCGATCATCCATTCAGGCGCGTAAGTCAGAGCTACGCACCCTCTCGCGGATCACCAAAATGCCCTCCGTGGCGGTGATGCTGCTGGATGAAGAAGTGCGGACCCGTGAGCTGACCGAAAAAGGAGCCCGACAGGTCTGGTCACAAACGGTTTGGGCCACCTGGTCTACCGCCCATGCCCACGAGCAGGGCACCGATGCCATCGGCAAAGGGGTGCTACAGGTCAAGAAACTGATCGATCAGCGGATTCGGAAAGTGGCCGGGACAGAAGACATGCACTTTCAACGGTTCTACCTGAAGCTGATTCGCCAAATCCACGACAGCGGCTATGTCAACTGGCGCAACATTCTCGAAACCAAGGCACGACTGAATGTCGAGCCCATGACCGCCCAGGAACTTTGGGAATCGCTCTGGTATCGCTTTAATCGGCGGCAGGCTCCTCAACTGACTCAGTACATTCGGGTGCAGTCTACCGACGATGGCATCCGCCAGCGGATTCCCCCTTCGGGTCAAAAAGACCTGGTGACGCTGCTCTTGCAGGGCGATCGCGGTCGGTCTTCTTGCCCCAAGCACAAGCGACAGCACGGCTACGTGTACGTCAATGGCCTGGTAGGCAAAGTGGCGGTGATTGAAGCGCCCCCCGAGCTGTGGCGCAATACCCGGCAGCAGCTCAAGTGGATCTGGGATCGGCTCGCCCAAGCCTGGATCAGGGACACCGAATGTGTAGTGGAAGTGACCCACAAGGAAGCCTGGTCTACTCAGGATGAACTGGAGAAAATGAACCGTCAGAGCCACTTTGAGGCGCAGCGAGCGGCCCTTTATGGCACCGGGCAAGATGTCTCCGCCAGCCTGCAGCGGCAGCAAGCCGAACAGGCCCTGATGAAAATCTATGAGGGGCAAAGGCCGCTGCTGGTGGCCTGCACGTTCACCGTCTGGCGCGAAAGCGAACGCGCCTGTGACGAGGCGATCGCTCAGCTCTGTAACTCTTTTGGCGCGGCTGAAGCGGTCGTGGAAAACGATGTCTGCTGGCGGGTCTGGCTGGAGTCATTGCCGCTCAATACTTTCCCACTATTGACCCGCTATAACGCCTTTTCCGAACGGCGCATTGTGCTAGATACCGAAACCGTCGCAGGCTTTCTGCCGCTGACCTGTCCCCGTGACATTCATCAGCGGGGGGTAGAGTTTTTGACTGAGGAAGGGGGCAAGCCGCTCTATGTGGATCTCTTCAGCGGTACGGGGCGGGTACTGATCACCGGCACCACGGGATCTGGGAAATCGGTGCTGGGCTGGCGCTTTATTGAAGATGCCCTGGCGCAAAATATTCCGGTAGTGGGCATCGACCTCAGTAGCGGCGGCGATTCCACCTTTCAAACCGCTGTGCAGTCCCTGGGGAAGTATGGGGCCTACGTCGATATTCTGCATGAACGGCTGAATCTGCTGGAACCGCCTAACTTATTGAACCTGGAGCCGGAGGATCAACTGCAACGCTTCAAGCGCTGGAAGGATTTTGTCCGGCAGGCCATCGTCGCGATCGCGATGGGGCAGATTAACGACCAGCAGTTGCTAGAGCGGGTGAACAGCATTGTGCTGCGGACGCTGGATGTCTTCTTTGGTGATGCCGAAATCACCGAGCGCTATAACGAGGCAATCGCCCACGGGTGGCAGTCCGAGGCTTGGCAGAAGATGCCCACTCTCCATGACTTTCTCAAGTTTTGCTCACGGGAGCAGCTGGACCTGAAAAGCTATGAGGACATGGACGCTCGCGCCATTAACCAGATTGTGGCGCAGGTGGGGGCCAAGCTGGTTGATCCAAATATCGGCGATGCCATTGGTCGGCCCAGTTCGGTCAACCCTGAACCGATGATCACCTTCTATGCCCTCTCCGGGCTGACCAATGAAAGCAATTCCTACATCATGGCGCTTTCAGCGCAAATGGCGGCGCTGCGTAATGCCCTGGCCCATGACCGCTCGCTGTTTGTCGGCGATGAGCTATCGGTGCTGCTGGGCAAGCGGGGATTTGCCGACCTGGTGGGGGAGACCTTTGCCACCGGGCGGAAAGAAGGGATTTCAGCGGTGATTCTGGCCCAAGACCTGGACGCGATCGTCGAGTGTTCCGCCAGCGCCAAGATTCTGACCAACATCAGCACCACGATTACCGGGCGCACCACCCATGCGGGCTGCACGGCCTACATGCAGGCCCTGGACTATCCCGCTGAGGTGATTAAGTACAACGCCACTGAGCGATTTAAGGGCAGCAAAGCCGATTTGTTTACCCGCTGGCTGGTAGAAGAACAGGGCCGCTTCTGGCGCACGCGCTACTACGCCAACCCGCTGATGCTCGCAGCCTTGGCCAACGGCGAAGCCGAACAGCTCGCCCGTCGTCGGGTGATGGCGGTCTATCCCGCCACCACTCGCGGCTATCTGGAAGGGCTGAAAGACTTCACTGCCCAATATGTGCAGGCGATGCGCGGCGCTATCCCGTTTGAAGCCATCACCGCATCGCCCCAGGCCCGTCGCCGTCAACTCACGCCAGGCGAAGCGGGCAAGGCCAATCATCTGGTAGAGACGAGGAGCACTTAATGCGACACCGAACCCGAAAACGGACACTGACGCTGATGCTGACGGCAGTTTCCCTGTTCAGTGTCAGCACCGGCAGGGCCGTCTATGCCCAGGCTACACCGCCGATTAATCCCAATGCCGATAGTCCCGTCGATGACCTGGATCTCAGCGATGTTGATCTGGGCGATGGCGGGCTGGAGGACATTGAAGGTGCCGCCGAAGATATCGAAACAATCACCGATGACGTGGATGCCGCCATCCAGGATCAGCTCAGCGATATCGGCGGCACCATCGAAGACGCGACCGGCGACATCTTAGATGGCAATGACACCATCGGGCAAGTGCAGGATGCCTTCGATGCCGTGGAGTCGGTGCAGGATGCCTTTGCCTCGCTGCAAGAGACTTTCAGTTCCATCTTCGATATCAATCGGCTCTTTGACCTGTTCAATTTAGACCTGTTCGACATCTTTGAAGATCCCCTGGGCGGGCTGTCTACGTCGGGTGAAGGCGGTGCCGGAGGCAATACCGTCGAGATTTCAACCGGCGCATTGGGCCTCCCCGATCCGAAACAGATTGAGCAGGAAATTGAGAATGCCCAACCGTCCGCGTTTGAGGAGGTTGCCGCCACGAAAACAGGGGGTAGTGGCTCGCCCGTCATTAAGCGGGATCTGGTTACCCAGTTTGAGCGCGAGATGACCGATGAAGTGGCCGACCAAACCGCCCTGACTGAGGAAGGGCAGCAAAAGCTGCGGGAGAATGCCGAAGCCGCCAAGACGGCGCTGGAAACTTCCCAGGAACTGGCAGCCGATTCCGAAGGGCAGGACGTTTCTCAAAACATCCTGCGGAATTTGAGCGCCCAAATCGCCGCCCAGCAGCAAACCAGCACCCTGGACACCGTGGGGCAACAACTGCGAGCCCGTGACGATGCCCTGCGCAATAAGATGCTCGTCGATGCAGTGAGGGAGCTACAAGGCGATCGCATTCAAGATCGGCGAGAAACGGCAGCGGCTTACTCCGACAGCATCGTGCAGGGCGGGCAGATCATCATGCCGGGAGTCGGCATTAATCCGGGAGGGGTGTAACCGATGGTTGATTTGACCCAAACCCTCATCCTGGCCCAACAGGGATCCGAAGCCGCAGCGGATGTCATTCAGGGAGCCCTGCAGCTCAGCGAGGACACTATTGCCTCCTGGAATGAAACCTGGGTTGATCTGATCCGGGCAGATTCTCCTTTCTGGCAGACCATTGTGCAGTTCTCTAGAGGCATTCTGGCCCTTTGCTTTCTATATATGTTCGTGCGCTTCGGCAACGAGATTATGAAGTCGCGCTATCTGGGCACGGTGGTGGAACTGTTTACCTTTCCCCTGGTGGTGCTGCTGTTTCTGGGCAGTAACGGCAGGCTGCTATCGGAATCCATCCTGGCGCTGCGGGCCGTGGGGTATCGGCTCACGTCGGGGCTGCTCTCTCAGCAGATTGTGGGCTACACCCTGCAAGATGCTGTCACTCAATTCGGCCTGAATAACCTGGGCGTGCAGCGCATCAAGCAGGTCTACAGCGAATGTGAGGGGCTAACCGGCGATCCGTTTCTGGAGTGCTGGGACAGTAAGGCCGACGAGGTGCGGGCCATCTATCAGAATCTGGAAGCCCAGAACGGCAATATCAGCTTTGGGCCGCTGGAAGCTTTCGCCGAATCCGCGATTAATCGCACCGGCATCGCGGCCATTGGCGATCTGGTGGAGGTGGGCTCCGGGGCACTGCAAGGGGACTTCAGCGGTGCTTTTGCCAGCGTGCTGCAAGACCGACTGCTGCCAATCATCCAAACCATTCTCTACGGACTCCAGTGGGCCTTCGTCAACATTGTCGAAGCCGCTCTGTTAATTGCGGCAGTAGTGGCCCCGATCGCCCTGGCGCTTTCCATTTTGCCCGTGGCAGGGCGACCCATCTGGGCCTGGTTATCGGGCTTTGTCGGGCTGATTGGTCTCCAGATTGGCTACAACCTGCTCGTGGGTATCGTGGCGGCGGTGCTGGCCAACACCCAGGGTGGGGCTTTAGAAGTTTCCCAGAATCTCGGCTTCTTGCTCTTTATTTCGGTGTTTGCGCCGGGTCTAGTGACCGCGCTGGCTACCTGGAGCGCCACGTCTTTGTTCTCCGCCATTAGTCGGCGGGCCAACAGCATTGCCAGCACCGTGACGGGCGGGCTATCTACCGCCGCCAAATTTGCCGTTCTCAAATCAAGATGATGCAGCAGCTCAAAGGATTCTTTCACTCGCAACCGGACGATGATCAATTCACCACCGCCCAGGCCGGGGCGGCGGAGACGGCCCGGAATGATGCGGAGATAGAGGGCGCAGAGACAGATCAAACTGTTTACCTGCCCATCAAGAGCGAGAACTCGCTGATTATCCTCATGGGGATTCTGGGGGTAGGGCTGCTGGTAAGCCTGTTTGCCAATGTCTTTTTGCTCTTCAACAACCGCGCCCTGGCCCAACGGGAGAGCATCTACGTGCAGCAGCCCGATGGCACCACTGCCAAGGCCGCTGCGTTCGACGTGACCCACCGCGAAGCGGAGGTCATCAAGAACACTGCCGTGCGCTGGATGCAGCTCACCTTTGAATGGGATAACCAGATCCCCGGCTCCAATGCCGAAGACCAGGGCTACACCGTCGAGGGCACCACCCAAAAAGTGCCGACTGAGGTGTATCTGGCTTCTTATCTGATGGACACCGGCTTTCGGCAGGAATTTCTGCGCCTGATGGGTACCGAGAAAATCTCTCCGGGCGTCTTGCAGGGCCGCATCAAATCTTCCGTGCGCTTCTTTGCCATTTCCGATCCCCGCCAGGTCGGTGAGGGCCTGTGGGAAGTGGATATTGTCGCCACGCGCATTGAGCGCGATCGCAATCGGGAAGTCGCCGAAGTACCGATGAATCGCACCATCACCCTCAAGGCGATTCCGCCCGTTGAACCTGTGTTTGAAGAGCTAGAGCCGCTCGCGTGGCGGCAGCAAATGTATGACCTATTGGCCAATGGCCTGGTCATTGTCAAAGTTGAACCCCTGGAGGTGGATTAATGAACGGAATGCAGCCAGACCATCAACCCCGGCCCTTTCCAGGGGATGAGGCCAACTTTAAGGGCAGTCGCATTGAGACGGCTCCCGTTGAGGCCGACACCGAGGCCAATGGTCACGCCACCAACGGCCAGGGGGATGATGAGATCCCTTACGAAGAACGGGCACAGTTTGCGGGCGTGGAAGCCGATGACGATGATCAACTCGTCACCACCGATGAGCTGATTGAGGCTCCCAGCAGTGCCGCCGATCGCGGGGTGGAAAATTCGCCCCTGACGCGACTCGCTTTTGTGGGGAGTGCCTTGGGGGCGATCGCCTTAATTATCTGGATATTCTCTGGCTTCTTTACCGGGGGCAATCAACAGGCGCAAGAGTCCGAAGCGGAGAGCCCCCTTCCAGCGGAGTCAGCGAGTACCTTTGGCGAAGATGATCGGATGCGGGCGGAGCTGGCCCTGATTGAGCAGGCGCGATCGCAACCGGAACAGCGGTTAGCGGAAACGCCGCAGCGACCGACATCTGAGACCGAGGAGGAAACCCCGGCAGACACAGCACCGCCCACCACCACTCCGACGCGGGTTTCACGTCCGACGCCAGCACCGACACCGGCGAGGCCAGCAGCGACACCACCTCCAGAACCTGCCGCCTCACGTACGGTTAGACCGTCATCGGTAGCGGCAGAAGCAGAAGCAGAAGCGGTTGATCCGCTAGAGCAGTGGTCGCGGTTGTCAGAAGCAGGGGCGGCAGGCGCAGAGGTGGCGCTGGTGCCTGAACCGGAGATTGATGCGCCGATTGAAGCAGAGGCGCAAACTGCAAGGGCAACCCCGATTTCTGATCGTCTAGAGAGTGGCAGCGACTCAGAGGCTTTGCCGTTTCCATCCGCCACCGTGGGCGATGATCCGGTGCCGTTACCCGATGAGGGCGGCATCAGCAATAAGGAAGCCGCGCCCGTCGCTCAGCGGAATTCCAATGCTGAGGTGCAGCTAGCCTCTTCCTCACCGGGAGCGGCAGGCATCATCCAGCAGCGCCCGGTCACTGCCAGCGAGGCCGCAGAGACGGCTCAGCTTCAGCAAGTCGCCATTGGTGAATCCGCTCCGGGCACCGTCATCGTGCCGGTGGTTTATGCCGGAGGGGAGGTCTCAGCGCGGGGACGCTTCGCGATCGAGCTGACTGAACCGCTGCGGGACATTAACGGTGAGGTAGCACTAGCGGCAGGCACGGTGCTGATTACCCAGCTCACCGAAATTCTCGATGCCAATATTCTCCGGCAGCAGGTGGTGGCGATCGTCTACCGGGATGACCAGGGCCAGGTCAGGCAGGAAGCCCTGGAACCAGGCGTACTGATGGTGCGCGGGGAAGATAATCGGCCTCTGGTAGCCCAGGTCCGAAATGACGATAGCGGTAGTGACTTCGGTGACGATGTGCTGGTCGGTGCCCTCTCCGCTCTGGGCAATATCGGAGCGGTGTTAAATGCCCCGGATGCGGTGACCACGGCTACCTCGGAAGCCGCAGGCGGCACTTCTTCCACTAGCACGACGACGACCGTCACCAGCGGTCAGGATGATGATGTGGTGGCCGCCGCCTTAGAAGGCTTCTTCACGCCGGTTAGTGAGCGCGTGGCCGAGCGCTTTGAGCAGCAGAGCCAAAACACGTCCGATCCCTATCTGTTTGTTCCGGAAGGACAGGCGGTTTCCGTGTTCGTCAATGGTGTGTTGGAGGTGGCGCAATGAGACCGATCCGCTCATGGTTTTCTGGATTAATGCTCAGCAGCGTAGTGCTGGTCGCCACGGGCAGCAAGGCCCAGGCGCAGTCGTCAGCCGCGCTGCCGGAGGTGCCGATTCCCGCTGCCAGTCAGGCGATTCCGGCGACCAGCATCGTCTCCCAAGAGCGGGCCAGACAGTATGCGTCGCCCGTGCGGCTCTTTCCCGGTCGCAGCAGCGTGATTGACTTCTCCAGTACGGGCGAAGTCATTACCTACGTGCAGCTCAGCGACCTTTCGCGCATTGTCTACAACACCAATGCGCCCATCGACAGCGGGGCCGCTCGCACCATTATCTTGCGGCCCATTCAGGCGCTACACATTGAGGGCACCTACACCGCTGCGGTGCCCAACCTGGTGGTGACGACTGTCGATAGGGACGGGAACACCTACACCTATCTGTTTGACCTTTACCGCAGTGCCGAGGGCTTTCCCGAACAAAGTGAATCCAGCGGCATTACCATCGCCCCGGCCAGTGAGGTGAGAGCTACGCGGCTAGAGAATACCGGCTCGCTGCGGCCCAATGTGCTCAGCACCGAGGCTGGGGAGGCCACCCTGAGTGACATTGAGCGGGGGCTGGCGATCGCCATTGAGGCCGACTATACGCCCCCTGATGATCCGGTGGTGTTGGCGGTGCGCGAGGCGATCGCCCTGGCCCGCAATGGCACGCCCCTACGGAATGCGGCACGTCAGCTGCAGCTCGATTTAGCGGTGCTGACCTCGTTAGGCGAGCTGGGCATTGAGGCGGGCATTGAAGAGGCGGTGGAGGAGCTGCCGGAATCGCCGCCCCTGGAGCGGCAGACGGAAATTGAGGAGCTGATCTAATGCTGTTGGCGAACGCTTTTACCGAGCCGTTTATTGAAGCGTGGCAGGTCATTAAAGACATTCTCTGGACGCCACGGGGATTGCTGATGATTGGTCTGGTGGTGGGGGTCTATCTGCTTAGCGCGATCGCGCCCAAAAAAGCCAATCTCACGTCAGGACGCTTTGCCGGACGGGGCGATAAGTTGAAGGCGAGCAATAAAGCTTACCAGCAGCTTCAGAGCGGCGAGGCTGATGATGTGGTGCTCTGGTGTGGTTCACCGCCCAAGTGGCAGCACAATGGGGTGATGGCTGGACTCACCACGGCCTGCATCGGGGAGCCACCTACGGTCTATGTGCCGGAGGCCAATCGTAGCTCGGTGGTGATTGGCAAGGCGGGATCGGGTAAAACCTTTTCGGTAATTGATCCGCTGGTGGCTTCTGCCGTGGAGCAGGGGCATCCGATTTTGCTGTACGACTACAAAGCCGATGCCTACGGCAAAGGGGGGCAGCTCAGCTACCTGGCAACGCTGGCCGCGCGACATAAGTACAACGTCCAGGTGTTTGCGCCGGGTCGGCCCTATAGCTGCATTATCAATCCGCTGGATTTTCTGGCCGATGCCAACGACAGCACCACTGCCGGGGTATTGGCGGAGGTATTTCACCGCAATCTCACCCGTGGCGGCGGCAAGGCCGATGCCTTCTTTGGGCCTGCCGGACAGCGGTTGATTCAAGCCTTATTGCAATTCGCCAAGTCCACCCAATACCCGGATCTGGCAATGGCGTTCTGTGTGGTGCAGTTGCCTAATCTGGTGAAGCGACTCTCCCATGCGGCCAAAGAGGAACGATTGCCCTATTTTGTTCAGGTCAACTTTGCCCAGTTCATGAGTACCGGAGCCAGTGAGAAAACGGCTTCGGGGATTCTGGCGACCGCCAGTGATGTGCTGACGCGGTTTATGGCTCCCGATCTCTTGCGATCGCTGTTGGGTAGCACCAATGTTGCGGCCATTTTGGAGCGGCGGGAGCTATTGGTGTTTCAATCCGACATCTTCCGGCAGGATGTGATTAATCCGCTGCTAGCGGCGATTATCAACGTGGTGGTGAATCTGAACTGTTCGGTGCAGCGGGAAGCGCCGCTGATCTTCAGTGCTGATGAGTTTCCGACGATCTACATGCCCCAAGCTCCTAGTTGGCCCAACCAGCATCGCTCTAAGGGGTTTACGGGCATCTTTGGCTTCCAGTCGTTTCCGCAAATCGTGGAGACCTACGGGCAGGAGCAGGCGAAGGCATTGCTATCGGCCTGTAGCACCCGCTTCTGGTTTAATCCGGGCGATGTGCAGACGGCCCAGCGCTACAGTGATGAGTTGGGGGAAACCGAAGTCACCTTCCGCACCCACTCCTACAGCCGCAGCCGGGGCGATGACTGGGGCCGCAATCGCTCCACTTCGGAGCAGGTACGCACCAAGAAGTTGATGACGCCCGATGAGGTGATGCGCTTTGGGGTCGGGGAATGCCTGTACATCAATCCGGCCTACAACCAGTGGCCCATTCACTTTGACCGCATCCCGATTCCTAAGCGGGATATCAAGCTCAAGCAAGAGTGTGAGGGCATGTGGGAGACCATTCGCGATCGCATGATTCGGCGGGAACACAACCGTAGGCCCGACCTCGACATGGAAGAGCAGATCCGGATACGGCTCAAAGAGGCGGATCGGTTGCTGCCTCTACCTTCAGAGGAAGAGGAGGCTGACGGCAGTAATGCTGGTCCACATGGAAAGCAGACCACGGGCGTCATCAACCTACCGGATGGGCAAGAGTTTTAGCGTCAACTGGCCTCTTTAAAAACCGATAAAACGTTTTATCGATCGCGGATCTCATTCCCCAGCACCCAAAATCGGTAAAACGTTTTATCGGTTTTGGGTAAAACATCTTGGAAGCGCTGGTACAGTAAACGTGTACTTTGATCGGCGCTTCTATGATCATTACTACAGCATCAGACAAGGGAGGCGTTGGGAAGTCTACGTTATCTTTTCATCTGGCTGCCGCAATCGCAGAGATAGACCATGCCAAGGTTCTGCTCATTGATGGTGATGCCAACCGCTCTGTACTGAGCTGGTCAGAACGAGTAGACCCCAGCCAGCTTCCCTTCACCGTTGTGGGCGAAAAGCACGCCTCCAAATGGTTTCAGAAAGGGAATCAAGCAGATCACATTATCGTAGATACCCAAGCAAGACCCAGCGACGAAGATCTCAAAGATCTGATGGAGGATACGGACCTATTATTAGTGCCAACGACCGCGCAGGCTCTCAGCCTCGATACCCTGCCTCAATTTATGCAGCGACTATCGGCGCTAGGGGGAAATGTCCCCTATACTTTCTGCTTAACGATCGTGGATACCCGCACCAAAGACGAGCAGGATGCCCGTGACTTTTTGAAAGCCCATGAGCAACCTGTCCTGGACGGCTGCATGCGGGCCTTTTCTGCTTACACCAAAGCATCGGCTCAAGGAGTTGTAGTCAGGGATGCTCGTACGGACAGCGGCAGAAAGGATAACAATGCGGGGATCGCCTGGAATGACTGTATTGCGATCGCCAAGGAGATTTTGGAGGGCATGTCGTGAGCAAGTTTAAGAATATCGGGTCTTGGAATAGTGCAACCAAGACCGCCAAGCCGGAGGAGGCAACCGTTGCTCAAAACGGGCAGTCGCCGCATGGTGGCAAAAAGTTGGTGGAGGAGAATCTGGAGCGGATTCGCCGAGGCAGGAAGCAGTACCGCACTACCACCGAAGAAGAGCATATTCTACAACTCATGGCGAGCATCCGGGAGCATGGGTTTACGGGTAGCTTGCCGGTGATTGCCATTGAAGATGCCAACTACGACTATGAGTATCTGGGGGGGCACACTACGGGAGAAGCGCTCAAGCGTCTGGGATATACCAAAGCGCTGCTCTCTGTCGAGGAAGTTGAAAATCCGCTGGCGCTGGCTGAATTCTCCTATCAGCTCAATGGGGCTAATCGTCCGCTCAATGCCCTAGATGACACGTTCGCTATCCTCGACATTCTGGCAGAGGCCCTTACATTGCAGGTTGGCAAGGTTGAGCCGGATGAAATTCCGACGTTGATCAGGCAAATTGCGCGAGATACGGCGAAGGTGGATACGGCGAAGGTGGATTGCATCAAGGACACCTGGGAGCGCAACCAGTTTGCCATCTCGATTAAAAGTTTTGCGGCCAGTCGCTTACCGTTGCTGCAACTGCCGGAGGATTTGAAGAGTGCTATCCAGCAAGGGGTATCTCCGGCCAGCGCGCTTGAGCTGAACAAAATTGAGGATGCCGCTACCCGAGCAGACTTGATTGAGCAGGCTATGGAAATGTCGGTAGCGGACATCAAGCAGGCCGTTCGCGAAGTGGCTAAGGCTGAGACGCAGACTCGTTCGGCTCAGAAAAAGGAATGGGAACCGCTCAAGATTTTCCGGGCTGTCAGCACTAAAGCCAAGAAAATCAACTTTGACTCGATTCCTGCCACTAAAAAGAAAGAACTGACGAAAGCGATTCAGCGGGTACAGGAGCTAGTTGAAGAGATTGAGAGTGCTTCCTAAAGCGGTGACTCTAAAACTCAGTTCACGGCAATCTATCCTTAACTAGCGGTCTAAGGGACTTCTTACACCACGCCCACCTCGATTAAGCACATGGGTATAGATCATGGTTGTCTTCACATCTTTATGGCCAAGCAATTCCTGAATGGTGCGAATGTCATAGCCATTTTCCAACAGGTGGGTGGCAAAACTATGGCGAAACGTGTGGCAACCGACTCTTTTCTGGATACCCGCCTGTCGTACAGCTCGCTTTACTGCCTTTTGTAGTCCACTTTCATGCAAGTGGAAACGCACAATCGCGCCACTACGAGGATCTTTACATCGCGTCGAAGCCGGGAAGACAAACTGCCAAACCCACTGGCGGTTGGCATTCGGGTATTTGCGAGCCAACGCAAAAGGTAATGTAACCGCTCCATAGCCCAGGTTTAAATCTTGCTGATGAGTGTGCTTGACCTGCTGCAAGTGTTCCTTAAGCGGCATCTGCACACTGTTAGGCAACATTGTGAGTCGGCTTTCTTGGCCCTTGGCATCACGCACCACAATCTGAGACTGGGGAAAATCCAAATCTTTAATGCGGAGTTGCATCGCCTCCCGCAGCCGCAAGCCACTGCCATAAAGCAATTGCACAATCAATCGATGTACTCCTGACATGTGCTGGATCACGGCCCGGACTTCTTCCGAAGTCAAAACCGTGGGCAGCTTACGGGAAGACTTTGCTCGAATGGCATCAATCCGCTCATCCAGCGGTAACTGCAAAACGTGTCGATACAAGAAGAGCAGGGCACTCAATGCCTGATTCTGAGTAGAGGCTGCCACATGCTCTTGCACTGCCAGGTGGGTGAGGAAGGCTTCTATCTCAGGAACCCCCATCTCTTGAGGATGGCGCTTGTTATGAAAGAGGATGAAGCGGCGAATCCATTGCACGTAGGTTTGCTCTGTGCGGTAGGAATAATGCTTTAAGCGAACCGCGTCCCGAACCTGATCGAGTAGTTTCTTCGGACGAGGTTCTGCTTGCATGGGTAGACGGCCTGGAAAGAGATGATAAATAAACTCTAAACAGGTTCAACCTGGAATCGGAGGGCTGATTATACTGAATCATTCCACCTATTTACCCGTATAGGGATCTTAGGTAGACGTAATTCCACCTATCTGCCCTAAACAGGATCTTAGGTGGAAATATTTCCGCCTATTTACCCGTACGGGGATCTTAGGTGGAAACTTTCCCTCTACAAAAGAGTTAAATCGGCGGCGGATTTAAACGTTATTTGTGAGGCAAATATATCAGTTATCTGTTAGTGCTTGGGCACCCTAAAAGAGCGATCTCCGCCACGACTTAACTCAATCTTAGGTGCCTTGCCATCCCCCCTTGTTATTTGTCAACTTTGTTCTACTCCTAAGTGAGAAAAATGTAAAATGTTATGTGATTGAGAGACTTGCTACCATTCATTGACATAGCCTGATGAGGAAAATGTCTACAGCGGTTGAACGCGATATCCTTAAGCTGATGTTTCCAGAGAATTCAACGGAAGCTATCCGTTATGTGGGGCATCAAATTAACGTTGTTGACAATATGGGGCAAGGGCTGATGTCTTTAGGTGGCATTTTGCTAGCCATTACTGCTTCCCTACTCCCTACTTTGAAGTCTCTTGCCAGTGGCGCACGTTTCTTCATCGTGATTGGGTCATCTTTTGTTCTTGCCTCAATCCTTTGCAATGCCCTATTTGTTTTCCGCGTTCGATGGGTTACACAAATGGAGAATTGCCCATCAGACCATAGCAAAGTTATGGATGTGGCGTTGAAAATTCGCTCGAACAAGACACGGGCATATCACATTGCTTTGACAATCATGGTTATTGGCTTGCTATGTTACTTGCTCTCAGTGTATGTGCTTGCCTTTTCCTGAGCATCTCTGAAGAGCAGCACCTAACAATTCGGGTGCAGCGGATCGACCGATGCCGCTTGCGTGGGGTGCAAAGATGTCGGCAACCGCTGACCCGAAACGTTAGCAAGACAAGAAAAATGTTGAACTACTTGACTTGTCCCACGTAGAGTAAGTTTTTGTGTAACTCTCCCTAAGGAATAGCTTAGTCGCTTTTAATTACACTAAAAATTACACGACGAGTTCAAATCGCTTGCCATTAAACGATTCACTTGGGCATAACTCCTTCATTACACAACAAAAGCATGATCACTCAGCGATGATCGCAGACCTGAACCTTTCATAACAGGCATTACAACCTTTGTCGTTTGACTTGCGATCAATCAAACGACAAAAACATCAGTCCGCTAAAAGCAGAACGCCCGCATCCTTGAGGCTTGCCTCCATAGCTACAATACATGTATCTCGCAGCAGCCCCAACGCGGTAACTCGCATGGTCCAAACGCCTGTAGAAAGCACAACGCTCTACCCCGATTCAGACGGTAAGCCGATGGCCGACAACACCCTCCAGTATCGGTGGATTGTTCGCCTGGTCACAAATCTGAAGCAGCTTCTACAAGAGCAAATCGCTTTTGTTGCCGGAGATCTGCTGTGGTATCCCGTACAGGTCGAGGAGCCTCCCGTCCCAGCCCAGGCACCCGATACGATGGTGGTCTTGGGACGACCCGATCGCGACCGTGGCAGCTACAAACAATGGGAAGAGGACAACGTCGCGCCTCAAGTAGTCTTTGAAATTCTCTCCCCCAGCAACAGCGCTCGGGAAATGCTGGCGAAGCAAGCGTTCTACGGCAAGTATGGCGTCTTGGAAATGTTTTTCTATGACCCAGACTCCTACGACTTTTGGGGCTTAATCAGATCCGCCCCCGACGAAGACCTGACCCCCATCATGCAGATGGATTTTCCGTGGACATCGCCCACGCTCGGTATTCGGTTTGAAATGTTTGAGGACGGTCTCGCGGTCTTCCACCCCAACGGTGAACGCTTCAAAGACCCTGGTGAGTTCATTGATGAACGAGACCGCGCCTTTTCCAAGCTTCGCGAACTCGGCTTTGACCCCACCGATCTATAAGCTGAGCGATCGCCCTCCCCGTGAGCGTGGAATTTTTCTTTGTCGTTTGGTTTTTAGTTAATCAAACGACAAAAAGATAAAATTGTCGTGTTGAAATAGTTCAACCAAACGACATGAACGCCTTACACCAAGCCCTCAAAGAGCTGCGTGCCCATCGCCAGCGCATTGAAGCCAGCGGCCCGATCTCACCAGCAGGCGTTTGGATTGAGGTGTATCGTCCCGGTGGCCGCGATGTAGACTATGCCCGACTCAAGGCCGAAAAGGCCATGTGGGGCAAGTCTCGCATGAAGGGCCTGAAACGGGTCGGGTCGGCTGAGCACCGAGATTGGCAGAACCGCATCAAGCGACGGGATGCACTGCTGGAGATTGAGCGGCGATCGCTGGCTATTCAAGCCATGCTCGATACCCCCATCTGGGAGCCGTGAGAGAGGAGGGCGATCGCTCACTTATGCTGAAGCTGCTGCCATCTCAGGCTTGCCTACCCGGATCGGGGCACACCAGCAAACTCGAACGTGGTCATAGTAGGGAGTTGCTAGACCAGCATTGGAGAACTCTTGGACAGTCGTGATTTGACATGGTCATATCATCCCAGCATTTCAGCGGCTGTCGCGCTCCAGTGCTCAAGTAGCTGCGAGTGAACCGTTTGCTCGCCTGCGAACTCTCCCATGAGGCTGTAGACCTCTCCGTCTAGTGCATAGACAGAGACCGTCTCGGTCATGGGATTGACGATCCAATACTCAAGCACTTTGGCCTCGGCATATTCTGCTATCAATTCCTGTGTATCTTTTTCGACGCTGTTCGGGCTGACAATTTCAATAGTCAGTAGAGGGGGGTTATCGCTGAGGAATTCGGCCTTGGTCTGGGCTCTCACAATTTGCCATTGCGCTTTTGTACAGATCAGCAGATCAGGGTTACGGCTGTTATTTTGGTTTGGAATTTTGATCTCAGCACCAGACCTGACTAGCCAGTCTGGTTGATGGGCGCGAAGGTAGGCTTTGAGCAAGTCCCCCAGGTCTGAAACGATATCTAGATGTCGTCCCGTGGGTGGAGCCACTTCAATAATCTCCCCATTTACGAATTCTGTCCGTCGCCCGTCATAGGGAGTAAGTAGATATTGCTCAAAAGTAAGCTTTTGTTTTAGCTCTGGTGGCATAAGCTGATCATCCTGAGTACTGCCGACTACTAGGTGTTTTCTTATTATTGTCAGCTCATCGCTCTGAGTTCGGCAATAGTCGCCAGTTGCTCGGCGTTGGTGTGAGTGTCGGTCGCGATCGCCTCCATGCGGCCATTGATGGACTCCAGTAAGGAGACTACAGACTGAAGCAATTATCGATACTCTCTAGTCGTGGCGATACGGCAAGCAGGACGTCATCGGCGTTCGTCATTTTCTCCCTTCTCCTGCTTAGCCTGCTTAACGTCTTCAAATGAGGGCGCGATCCCATCTGCGATCGCCTGTCTTATGCCTTGTTCCAGCAGATTGGTGGCGATCGTGGTGGGCTTGCTGCCTTCTTTAGCAGCCCACAGGTCTAGCACTTCAGCGAGGCCATCTGCAACTCGGCAGTGATAAGACTTGCTCATTTGCGAATCGTGATCTTTACCCAGCAATGATATCCCCTCCTATGACCAATTGCTAACCAATCAGTTGACAACCTTGAAGCTAGTGGATATGCTCTCAGATGTCAATCAAATGACAACCAATTAGCAACTAATTGACAGCCAGTTGATAAAGGTTTCGACACATGACGACCCTCGCAGATATCGCCCGCAATCATGGCGTCACGCCCCAAGCTGTCGG
This sequence comes from Halomicronema sp. CCY15110, assembly GCF_016888165.1. Classification (GTDB taxonomy): domain Bacteria; phylum Cyanobacteriota; class Cyanobacteriia; order Phormidesmidales; family Phormidesmidaceae; genus Halomicronema. Next base: position 35,815 of record NZ_JACSWC010000260.1, read on the forward strand.
CAAATGGCGCGATGCCGCCCTCACCAAATATGGAAAACTGCCTTATGAGCAGGTGGGCAAGCGCAAGCAGTACACTCCCGACGCTGTTGCCAAAATCCTAGAATTTGCGCCCTCTCGGCCCATCCGCCACGACTTCCCAACTGGGATGACAACGCCAGAGCCTCCTGCTGTTAAAGTTCCGGTCGAAATTTACGAAGGCAACGGCTCAAATGCTCTCGACCTTCCTGAACTACCAGAAGCTGTCGATTTGGAGCAATTTCGCCGCGAGGGCTCTGTCGAGATTGATCTTTCAACGGCCCAGGCCGCGATCGCACTCACCCAACAGCTCGGCACCGCCATGGAAGCCGACATCGCCCAGCGCTGGCAACAGCTCCAGGCCACCCAGAAAGCCGCCAAAGACCTGGCAAAAGCCACTCAGGAACTGGATCGGCAAGCCATGGCCTATCGCATTGAAAGCGGCATTCTGGCTAAGTTCCAGGCCAACGAATCTGAATCGGTTCAAGAACTTTTAGCCAAGGTCCAAGCCCTGGGAAAGGGACAGGCCGACCCGCAGCCCAACAACGGGGCATAGCCTTCGCGGTCGCAGTCGTGGCGATCGCGGCGCTGACCTCACTTGTCCTGATCCTCCGCTTCACTCAGAAACATCATGACCCCAGCATCTACCCAGACCAACCCGTTCCAGCTCACCCCGAATCCTTCTGACCTGGATGTACACCTTCAAGCTCTCGTCGAGACCCACGGCATCGGCGCAGTGGGCGCATCGTTGGCCCATCAATACGGCAAAACTCGCGTCATCGCCGCCACCCTGGGCCAGCGACCGGATACGATTTCCTGCATTTCCATCCAGCATCCACCGCAGAGTCCACCACTCAAGCCGATAGAGATACCCCAACCCTGGTATCAAGACGTGCTGGGCGAAATCACTGAACAGCTCGCCGCGATGAGCGATAGCCTGGAGCGCCAAATCACCCATCAGTGTTTAGCTTCGACCAAGACGGTCTTGCTCAACAGCACCCTGGCTGCACTGGGGGTCGCAATTAACTGCATCCGGCTCTACCAGCAAGACCGCGATGGCGCAGCGCCACTCTGAGGAGTATCGCCCACTCCACCGCCTCTGACATCCCAAACCACCAACCCAACCAATCTTTGCTTGACCCAAGGAGATCCCATGCCTCGCAGTATTCGTGACATCAAAGGTGCCACTGACCGAGCCGCCAAGCGATCGCCCGGTATCGCCAAAGCCGTCCAAACCGGAGCCAAACCCACCGCCCAGGAAAGTGTGGCCCAAACCCTGGTGCAAAGCGCAGCCCTGGTGCGGGATGAGCATTCCAAGCCGCCCATCCAAAACCTGGAAAACGTCTCTAGCCTCTCACCCACGGACTATACCCAGGTCTCCGGCAACGCGCCAGAGATTGCGGATCCTGAATTCAATCGGATGCTGGCTGCCATTCGCCGCAAGATTAACGGGGTCAAAATCATGCGCGAGAACGCCATCCTCGGCAATGAGGTCGAGGGCCTGCGCGGTGATCTCGCCAAGATGCTGACCTCCCGCGTTAAAGCCGCTACGGGGCTGGAGGGCGTCAGCTCCGAAGTGGCCCGCCATGAAGCTCAAATCGAGACCACCCGCCTAGAGCGCGAGAAAACCCTCCACAAAGCGCTGGAAGCGGAGGGGCTGGAGGGCCTGCGGGAGCTGGTGACGCAAAAGTCCCAGCAGGAACATGCGTTCCGCTCGGCCCAGATTGCTCGGTTGGAACGCAAGACGGCCAAGCTGCTGGATGAGGACATCAATACCGACAGCACTGAGCCCCTCCCGATTGGGGCGGATTACTAGCAACATCAAACCGTAGACAACGCTGTACACAGAAGCAGGCAAGAACATGCAATACCGTCGGCGATGCTCCTCCGGAGCGGTTTCACCAACGCCGCGACTCTGGCTCTGGGCTCTCGTCGCCGTTAGCGGCTTTATGGCCGGTGCCCACTTGGTGGCTCGCATTCAGGGAAACAACGCGCGAGCAGGCTTCACCACCGGCTTGCTCACCGGCTCCGGGCTGGTCGGGACGATCGCGACGCTGCAGGGCTATCAGGCCCACAAAGATCACTGCAACGAAGCAAAAGACCTGCGATCGCGGCTCAATGCCCTCAGCTATGAGCTGACCCATACCCAGCGCCTGAAAGACGGGCTGGAGACCCGACAGCAGGCGCTCCAGAGCCAACTGACAGAGACGACGCAGCAGGCCCAGAGCGCGACAGCAGCCCTGGAACCGATGCAGCAGCGGGTCGTCGTGGCCGAAGCGGCGGTGGCCGCTTTGAATGCCTCGGAGAAATCCTTGATCGATAAACTCCGTAAAGCCGAAGCGCGGGTGCAGTCCCTCCAAAGCGTAGCCACGGTTAACCGCGAAGAAGACTTTAAGCGGGGTCGCACCTATGAGCGTCGTGCCGCTGAGCAGCAGATAGGCAAAGCCCAGCGGGAGAAGTCGCGGGCGATCGCGGCTTTGGAACAGCACATGGCCCAAACGGTGGCCGCGCTGGAGACGGAATTGGCAGCAGCACGGGAAGAGATTCAGGAGTGGGAAAGCGAGTTTGAAACCCAGATCCAACGCCTTGCCGATGAACAAGAGCAGGCGATCCTGGCGCGAGTGGTGGCCGAGGTCAGGCAAGACTATGAGGCCCGTCTCAAACAGGTCAGCCAAGCCATTCCCCAAGCCGTGCGCAAGCGCTGTGACAAGTACCGGGAAAAGTGGCTGGCGGAGCTGCGAGCGGAACTGGAGGCCGTTACCGCCGAGCGCGATCGCGCCTGCCAGCGGTTGGAACACTACGAGCGCGAATTTGTCGGCCTTGCCGCCGATGTGGAACAGCTCAATGACACCGACCTGCATCAGGCCCTGCAGGCCCAGGTGGAATCCCTTCAGGGAGCCCTGGAGCAGAAGAACCGCACCCTTGAGGACTACCAGGCGGCGATCGCCGATCTGGAAGCGCCCCGGTTGTTTCCGGGCGGGTATGAGCACCACCGGGGCAACCTGCTGATTCGTCATGCCCACGGCCAGGGCATCATCCTGGATGCCCTGCACCGCAGCCGCCATACCGAAGCAGGGCAAGAAACCTATTACTTTGCCGCTCGCCGTCCAGAACCACCCCGCGAGGTCTTAGCCAAGCTCAACGGGCAGGCCCTGAAGCTCCAGCACGAGCTAGATTCCAAGAAGACCGTGCAGTTTGAGTACGATTCGGAATCGCTCACCTATCGCTGTGCCATTCAGATCTTCCAGAAGCGTCTGACGCGGGATGAGATTGACCGCAAGTGGCTCAAGGCATCCAAGTTCAAAGCCCTGGTCAAAGATGCCTGTGCCTTCCGCGTATCGGCCAATAAAGGCGGCTCCAAATCCCCCACCGTGCGCAATATTCTGGGGGCGAAGCTGCTGGAAGGCGAGAAGTTCAAGCTGCGGCGATACGACCCCAGTGCCGGAAGCCGCAAGGACTACTGGCGCATTGCGCCCACCTGGCGCTCTTACCACGATGCCCTGAAGATGGCGGCGGAAATCGAGAGCCTGATCCTGCGGCGACAGCGGGAGAAGAGTGCTCGCAACGGCGCGGAGTTTGACTGGGTGTTCTACGTCATCGATGAGTTGGACAACACCATGTCTACTCTGGCCGGGGAGAAGGTAGTCGAAGGAGAAGAGGAGATCTCGGCGGCGAAGGTGGTCATCAATGCGATCGCGAAAGCCGTCAAGGAGGGGGAGCACCTGCAAATCGGCATCATCATCTGCACCCAGACGCCCAACGTCATGCAGCTGCGCAAATCCGAGGTGATCGACAAAGCCTTCTTCAACAACCTGGCGCAGATCGTCGTGGAAGCCAACGTGTTTGACTACCTGGCCGCCTCTACCGATCAGACCAAGAGTGCCCGTCTGGCCAGCGACTACCGAGCCGTTTACGACTGGTGCGATAAGGAGAACGAAAGCATTACGGACGAGGCCCGCAAGTATCGTCCGGCCCTATTCGTGAACAAGGGCAAGCGGGAGGTGATTGAGCTGCCACCACTGGGTGAATTTGGCTTTGACAAGTTGGAGCCCGGTCAGCCCTATGACTTTGAGGAATTCAACGCTTATGAGTATGCCGGGGCCAGAAGCCTTGATCAGGCGCTGCTGATGGCCTCCAAAGAGCAGGTGGAGCGCACCAGTCTGCTGCCAACGCGATCGCCAAACACCGCCCAAACTGCCGTCAACAATGGTTTGGCCAGAGGCACGATCCAAACTCACCAAAGTAACGGGAATGTGGCTGTCGCCGTCGATCCAAAGGTTTTGCCTAAAACTGAAGGAGCACCAATTTGCCCGATTTGCGGGGATACGCTTAAGCCCAACGGAAAGGGGCGGGGCAAGTACACTGGCATGAAGCAGTTCGCCTGCCGCAGTCAGGACCACACTTCCCAGATGGGTAGCAAGACTTTCTATCAAAGTCGCTAGGCAAGGCTTAGTTTTGGACTACATCGTTCAAAAATTATTGTTTGAAGCGCCAATTCGTCGTTCGCCCAATTCTGATGAATCCTTGCTGTGCTTGGAGAGTGGTTGCTGCTAATGGGGGGCAACTATTCTGTCATTTTTAACGATGGAATGCAGCGGCAGTAGGCAACCTTGAAGTCCACACCAGTAACTCTCGCCCGTCCGCTGCCACGCAGTGTTTGGGCGACTGACAACAACCTAAAACTTTACTTGACCTATCAAGACTTAAGAGGTAATAACTCACCCTTTTTACTACAGGCGAATTTACCATTTAAACTTGTAAATGCTGATGTTGGATCTAAGGAATCTAAATTCAACTGTTCAAAATCTTGCTTTGAAATCTTGATGTGGAGGGAAGTAATATTTTCAGGGTGTCCGTTAGCTGGATTTACTTGTTCAGTTAAGCCATGAAGTTCTGCTGTATCTACAGAGTAAATAACCCTGAATGTCTCATGAATCAGGCGCAGAGTTAAACCAGTACAAATGTCAGAATATAATTTGAACCTGTCTTTCTGAGCCATTTTTCTGGAAGACAACTTACCAGTTTTAGTTAAACTCATTTTCTCTTCAGGAACTACGTCTAGCTCTGGCAGCTCCATGAAAATACAAACCGAGTTAACGTCTACGAACTCAATATCAAAGACAAGAGGAATCGGTAAATCTTCGTTAGAAAGCTCGACTTCGAGCAGTTCTGCAAGTGGCTCTGGATCTTTTGAATTTACAGCGTTTCTTAACCGTCCTCGATATTGTTCTTCGCTATTCCAAATTCGCTTCCTTTCCTCCTGGGAATTTTGATGTTCTACCTTCTCTAGCTCAATTTTAGCCAAGTAATCTTTATAAGCTCGTTGCTTGCTACGATTAAACTTGTCATTTTCTTCCTTCAGCCTAGCTTGCAATCGTTGATCACATAATTTATCTAATCGGTTTCGTTCAAAAGCATAACTTGCTGCTGCTAAAACTAACACCGAAAGCGAAGCCCAAAAGCTTTGGAACAGAAGGATAAAACCTAGTCCTATCAAGAAATATGTGATATAAAATCTGGAGCTTTTGCTTCTTATTTCCTGCTTCAGTGTTTCTTTCGAGAAAGTTTTTTCTGGCTCTGCAAAACTCGAAGGCTCATAAATTTCAGGTTGGTATTCTCCTCTTGGAGCAGTTAAGCTCTCCCAATCAAAAAGCTGCTTCTCTCTATTTTTTAATATATTTGCTAATGAATCAATTTTTGCTTGAAAAAGTTTATAGCCTTCCTCTGCTTCTTGTAATAGTCTCTGCTTCTCCTCCTCCTTCTGTTGCCTCAGCAATTCTTTATAAGCCGACCTGTTGCTTGAATGAGAAGAGCTAGACCTTGTGTTTCTACCCGAAGAGGTTTGTGTAACATAACTGATTCCTGTGCCGGGGATACTGTATGTGGAACGAACCCCTCTACTGCTTACGTTAACTGTTGCTCCCCGACCTCCAAGAGATAGACTGCCTCCGCTCTTACTCAGATTGATCTTGACACCTGGAGCTATTTTTACCGATTTTCTAAATCTGAATCCCATATAGCCACCATTTGGAATAACTCAGTCTTAGTTTGCCCAAAACATACTGAAGAACCTACTTGAAGTACTATCTCGATCAATAGCTCTAATTTCGGGTCACTGCAATAATTTTCACGATAACTTGACCTAGATTCTTACAGATAACCTCTAAACCGCTGCCCTCACTATCAAGCTGAAGCCACCCAACGTTCCTGTTGAGCGGTCAAACATAACTCCTGTAGCTGATGACACTTTTGCTTAATCCGCTCCAACAGAATTGTTATGCGGCTTGTTTATCCCTCTTCAGGAACAATGATTGAGAAAATCCTCCTATGATGCTCATCTATAGTCGAAAGTAATCCTCTGTCTTCTGGATCCCAAGTAAGCACACGTAACTCAGGTTTACAAACTCGATACAATTCCTCAAATCTTCGTTTATTACTGTGTGGAGAAGATGACAGCACGTGAGCGGCAGTATAAGCAATTAGATCTGCTACTTCAAGCAGAGCAGGCTTTGCATTATCTGGAAAAGATTCTGGAATTAATGTTTTTTGAGTTTTTGGATCTTTACTCTGGTAGTTACGATGAGCTTGAACTCGCTTGCCAAACCAAGGAATCTTAGTGCGGTCTGGGTCAACCCAAACTCGTACATTATCCACACCTAATCTTTCAAATAGTGGCATTGCAACCCCCTGGAAGAGAATTCCTGCGAGTTGCTTCGTCTCCATTACACATCCAGAAAAATCAGCACTATCCGAAAATTCAGTAGGGTACTCATTTCTGTTGACGGCACAAACACAATACATAGGACGGCAAGTACGCAGTTCTCTCAGCAGGATTTTCAAGAAAATGAAAACCTCTTCGTTTGACCACTCCCGCCAAGCTGATTTGGCTCTGGCATGGTCGTTAAAAAGAACTCGGCAGTGCAATATATCGGAAGGTGATAATCCATGCTCTTTCTTTAACTCTGTGAGTAAATTTTCTGCTGCTCTCCAATCATGCTTATGAAGAACAAGCAGCCCATAAACCACAACTTCCTTAAACGAACTTTCATCTCCAAAAGCATGAAATAGCTGCTCATTTACCTGCTGGAAGTGTAAAGGAACAATCATCTCAGAACCACAACCTAAACACACTACCCGTAGAACCCTTTCACCTGGTTGCGGAAATACCTGAACTGGCGTTTGTAAGCCACAACCACCAGCCCGAAGATCATGAAGCACGTTAATTGTTAATGGGATCAACATTAGAGTCAGTTCACAAACTTATGATTATCCTAATAAAGATTTGAGCGTACTTAAGTTATCACCAATCAATGAATACCACTATTTCCTGGTTGGAATTGTGCTGCATAAGTAGGTACGGATAATTAATTCGAGGTAGAGATAACGGCAGCTCAAGGGTTCCAGTCGTTTCCACCTCGGTTTATTTACCCCAAGCTACTTAACTCTTATTAGAGGGAAACTTTCCACCTAAAATGATGGACTCTCAAAGTCATTAGAACACCTCAGCCATAAGGCTTTCTATGGCTTTCAAACCCATCTTACAGTAGATAATTATGTGGAATGGTATCACCCTCCTCAGCGAGAACACATACTCGATTGGTTGCCCTGCACCGCAAACATTCAAGCCTTAACGACCAGAATATTTCCGTTGCTAAAACTAAGTCAGCAATGATGGTTACGAGCGAAAATTCCAGCAGGCGAAATCCTCCGACTCCTTTACGCTACGGCAGGCTGAATAGCTTCTCGTTGCCGAACCTGCAAAATGCCCTTCGCGGTCTCTTCAGCCGCTGTCTGGGCTAGCGCTTGCCAGTCATCCTCAGTGAGCATTTGTGCCAGCATCGCGATCGCCTGCGATCGCACCGTCTTCTGCTCAGGGACAATCTTCTGGGCATCTTCTGCCAGTAGAGCCTCCAGCCAGGTAGCTTGTTCGGGTGTGGGCTGCTGAAGATGCTCAAACAGTCGCCGTTGCGCTTCGATGTAGACAGCCTCGAAGCTCAGCCCCAATTCCCAGGACTGCAGCCACGCTTTCAGCTCTGGCAACAAAATCGAGAGCAGCTGCACCTGGCGGCGCCGCTGGCGAAAGGCAGCTGGGGTCACGGTGGCTAATTGCTCAACATAGCCTTTTAAGCCCAGACCGGCTTCAACCTGCCCGCCGCACTCGGCTTCAATGGCCTCCGTTTCGCGCACCCAGGCGTCATCGTTGAGCAAATCCAGTAAGTTGCCCGTTTTTTTGAGCTGCTGAGCCAAAATCTCGTCATTCATGGAAGCTGCCTAACGTTGTAATGCCGGGTACTCGAAGTATACCAATCCGTCTTTATCCGGGTCGGGGCCATAGTCGGCCATATTGTTGAGGTGATAAAAGGTTTCAGTTCTGGGGAGTGAGTGCAGGCCGACGCGCCCCCCATAGCCAAGTTCTACGCTGCGCTGACGAGCCAGCAAAAGGAGCGATCGCCCCACGCCTGCCAGGTAGGGGGGATCTTCAATGGGCCGACGATTCCACGGGGCCGAAGCCAGGTACTCCACGTAGACCAGGAGCGATCGCGCTGGCAACCAGGATCGGTGCCACTGGGTTTCTAGCAGCATGACGCCCTGCACCAACTCCTCCCACTCAATGGCGTAGGCTTCGTAGCGGCTATCGTTCACGGCTAAGCGCAGTTTGTAGGCCCAGTCCCAACTGATATCAGGTTCCTGAGCGGCTTGAAGGATGGCTCGCCAGAAAGTATCAATTTGCTCCACATGCGCCAGCGTGAGGGGACAGAAGGTGGCGGTGACAGTTTCGTTAGGCGGCTTTTGGAGCAAAACGGGGCGGCGGGTCATAAAATCCCTGATTCAGACTTCAAGGTGGGGAAACTTAATAAAGGAATAGACAGTTTTCCCTACAGAGCAGGAAAAATATTGATAAATCTCATACCCTGGGAATTTTACGTAACCTCTATCTGGCTAGCTCAGTAGAGTCATCAGTTATACCCTTTGGGGCCAACCTTAGAGGAAAGCATAAAGCGATCGCCATGCTGAAAACAGTCAAAGATGCCTGCAAGGTTCATCCCTCAACACTGGACTACCAAGTTGCTGGAGGGGTTGAGAGCCTAGCTCAGATGATTGATGCGAGCGATGAGGGACAAGCCTTCTTTGCGAAAAGCTATCTCACCCGTGGCATGGAAGAACTGCTCCGAGAGGGATTGCTGCGATTATCAGGGCAAACCGATCAGGCCCTGTTTGAACTGGCTCAGGCGATGGGGGGTGGTAAAACTCACCTGATGTGCGCCCTTGGGCTGCTGGCTAAATATCCGTCGCAGCGATCGCACGTCTTACCCAGCGATGTCATTGCTCGTCTGGACAATCAGCCTGCCCGTGTCGCGGTGTTCGATGGTCGCGATAGTCCCGATCATTATTTGTGGGGCGAAATTGCTAAGCAGCTTGGCGCAGAAGAGCAGATGCGCCAATTCTGGAAAGATGGGCCGAAGGCTCCGGGTAAAGAGCACTGGAAAGAAATTATTGGCGATCGCCCCACCTTAATCCTGTTCGACGAGCTGCCCCCCTACTTTCTGGAAGCGCGAACGGTGCCGGTCGGTCGGGGCTCGATGGTAGACGTCCTGACCCGAGCGTTATCGAACTTGTTTGTGGCCGCGCTGGAGCTGCCCCGCTGCTGCGTTGTGCTAGCCAACTTATCGGACAGCTACCGCGAACAAGTGAAGGAGGTCAAGAAACTCGTTGCGGATGTGCAGCGAGAAGCCTCGCGACAGGCCAATAAAATTACCCCGGTTTCTCTAGAGGGGAGCGAAATCTACTCGATTTTGCGGAAGCGATTATTCTCAGAGCTGCCGACTGACGAAGAAATTGATGAGGTGGCAGAAGCCTACGCCGCCCAGGTGAAGCTGGCCGAAGACAGCGGCTATTTGACCGCTCGCAGCTTAGAGCAAATTGCCGACGAAATTCGGGCCACCTATCCCTTTCATCCGGCATTTAAGCATCTGGTCGCGCTGTTTAAGGACAACCCGGATTTTCGTGAAACCCGTGGCCTGTTGCAGTTTGCGGCGCGGGTCATTCGCTCGGCCTGGAATCGTGATCAGAATGATGTCTTTCTGATTGGCACTCAACACCTCAACCTGAACGACAGCCAGGTCATGAACGAGGTGACGGACATTAACCGGGCGCTGCGTCCGGCCATCACGATGGACATTGCCGACAATGGCAACGCCCATGCCGAAGAAATTGATGCCAATCTCAACAGTGATGCCGCCTCTCAGGTCGCGGCCATGATTCTTTCCGCCTCGTTATCCCTAGCGGTGAAAGGGCACATGGGGCTGCGCCGAGAGGAAGTGATTGAGTACCTGGCTGCACCCAACCGCAAACCCGAGGAGTTTGCCCAGGCATTTGAACGGCTGCGGAAAACGGCCTGGTATCTCCATGCAGACGGCGAGCTGTTCTATTTCAAAGATACGGAGAACCTGACCAAGCGCATTCAGCGAGAGGCCCAGGGATTGCCCAAGGCCAAGGTTGATAAAGTGCTGCGCACCCGTTTAGAGGGGGAACTGGAGGCGGTGTCCAAGCGGGCTTATCAAGAAGTGCTGGTGATGCCAGAGATCGACGAGATTCGGTTGAGCACCCATCGCATTTTGGTGGTGGTGCCGCCGGACAACAGTGTGCCGCCAGAAGACATCCATCGGTTTTACCGGTCGGTGTCAGAAAAGAACAACCTGCTGGTGTTGTCGGGTAACGACACCCACATGGCTAGTCGGGTTGAAGAGTCCCTGCGAGAGCTGTACGCAATTGAGAACATCGCTAAAAGCATCAATTCCAGCGATACCCTCTATGCCCAGGCTCAAGATGCGCAGGAAGAGGCTGAGGGGGCATTTCTGCAGTCCCTTCAGGGCACCTATAACCGTGTGTTTTACCCTGCCGAAGATGGCCTTCAGCAAGCCACCATTGAGAATGGCCTGAAGTTTGGACACACCAGCGAGGACAGTGTCGAAACCCAGCTTGAAAAGATGCTGGAAAGTATGCGCTGCGACAACAAGCTGGCGACGGATGCTGAGCAAGACCCACTGCCCTACTTCGCGATGGCCGAAGAAGAACTATGGCCTCAGAACGATCGCCGCACCCCCTGGCGTGATGTGCTGATGCGTGCCAAGAGTAACCCCGCTTGGCCGTGGCTACCGGGCATAAAGGGGCTGGATCAGCTCAAGGTCAAGGCGCTGTCTCAGGGACGCTGGCGCGAGGGAAATGACGGTTGGATTGAGAAAGGCCCATTTCCAAAAGAGAAAACATCGGTCAATATCGTCAGCCAGAACCAAGACACGCAGACTGGGGAGACGGATTTCACGCTCACGCCTTTACATGCCGGACCCAGCCCGAAGGTTCACTACAGCACGGTTGCTCAGGTCAACCAAAACGATCCGGTGGTGGAGGACTTGGATGCCTTTCGGACGAAAGAGCCGACACTCTATTTTCTGGCAATCGACACGACGAGTAACCATGCAACGGGTGAGCCGAAGCGGTGGGTGGCCAAGCTTAAAATCCGCTATCAAGTGCACGATCGCCCCGATCATCGAGAGGTAGAACTCGCTGTAACGCCTAATGCCGTGCTGCGCTACACCGTTGATGCCACCAATCCTCGGGAGGGTCGGATCTATGAAGATCCCGTACCGATTTCTGATAGTCAAATCTTGCTTCAGGTTTATGCCAGTGCGGGTGAAGCCTCGGCAACGGAAACCTTCACCATCGCCGAGAAGGGCACCAAGCGGGTGGAACTCGATGAAACTCAACCGGCCAAAATTGTCCGGGTTAAACCTCGCTTTGACACCACTGGCGCGGTCTATGGTGTCATCGCCCACTTCAAAGATCGCCAGGGCGTCATTTTCCACGGAGTCACCCTCAATGTGGGTGAGGGAGAACAAGCCGTCCAGGTCAGGTTCAATGACCGACCTGTCACCCCGGCCATTTTGGAAAAGGTTATTGAGGCCCTGCGAGACAATCTGGGTGAGCCAGATGCTTTGGTACAGTTAACTATTCGGGATGGGGCTGCTTTTAATACTGGGTTTGATCTAAAAACCTTCGCAGAACTTGCAGGCATTGAGTTAACCCCCAACACGGTGGAGCAGTAACATGGTTTTAGTACAAAGGTACTCAGCTCCTATGGTCAACGAACCAAAAAAAACACGCAGACAGGCCAACCAACCCGCCCACGCCACTCAAGGTTTTGGGGTACCCCTCACCGCTGCGCCTCACCATTTCGTGGTGATCATTCCTCGGGGCAACAAGCAGCCGGTGCAGATTGTGGAAGACTTGGGCATGCACACCGTGGGTGATGACAGTGAACTGCTCGATCGCGTCGTTTTACCTCGCTCAGCCTGGACAGAAATTGCCAATCCGGTGAAGCGGATGTTTAATGAGCGCCTGAAAGCCCATGAGCTGAAACCAGGGCAGTGGAAGGTGGGGGAAAACCGCGTCGATCGCTTGCTGGGTAAAGAACTTTGTGTGTTGGCCTGGGCGATCGAAGACCTGGAAGAGGAAAAGGTCGGCACGGCCCTACGGAACTGGTTAGCCTTACGCCCGGAGGAGCGCTGGTGGCTGTTTGGTATGACGGCAACCACGGTGGGTGGCCCTGGCGATGCGGGGCGAGGGTGGCGCATGGCGCTGAAATATGCCCTGGGCGATACCCCGCAGCCCACGATTCGGGAACCTCGGAAAGCGGGAAAGCCTGATGCTGATGAAAATATCTATGAAACCTTGCCCCTCTTTCAAAATTAATGTTGGATTCTAAGATTTAGAGCAAGTCTATGGGAGTCCCCTGATGAATTACCTGGCGACAGACTATAAGCATATTCAGCTGGATGAGCACCAAGTGCCAGTGATTGAAGGCAGCACTATGAAGGTGGTGGAGCTGATTACTTCGCATCTCACCTATGGCTGGAGTCCAGAAGAACTCCACTTTCAATATCCTCACATCGGCCTGGGCAAAATTTACTCAGCCCTGGCCTACTACTGGGATCACCAAGCCACGCTGGAAAACGACATGAAACAGCGCCTTGCCAAAGTGCAGACCCTACAGCAGCAGGCTCCCCCGTCGCGTATTGCCCAACAACTGAGGGAGCGAGGGGTCATCTCTTGAGCATCGCTTTCTACATGGATGAAAACGTGCCACGACAAATTACGGTGGGCTTGCGACTCCGCGATATTGATGTCCTGACCGTGCAAGCAGATGACCGGGCGGGTATGGCTGACCCAGAAGTCATCGCGCGAGCCACCGAACTGCAAAGAGTCTTGTTTTCGAGAGATGACGATCTCTTAGCCCTGGCCCATCAGCGCCAACGGGAGGACATCGCTTTTTCTGGCGTGGTGTACGCCCATCCCCAACGGATCAGCATCGGTGATTGCGTGAAGGATTTAGAGCTGATTGCCAAGTTCACCACCTTAGAAGACGCGCTGAACCAAGTTCAATATCTACCGCTCTAGCCCCACTCCTGTTGTTGCCGATGCTGACACCGATGAAAATATCTATGAAACTCTGCCGCTCTTTCAAAACTAGCTTTTAGTCTAAGGATGAAAGGGCACCCACGATCGCAATTCATACCACGGTGAGGCCAATGGATCAGACTCATTCCTTAGATATGCTTGAACGACATCCAGACAAGGTCAGCGGTGCTTGGGTGTTTAAGGGCACGCGGGTGCCGGTGGCCGCGCTGTTTGAAAACCTCAAAGACGGGGCTTCCATCGACCAATTTCTAGAATGGTTTCCCGGCGTCTCCCGCGCCCAGGTCGAGGCCCTGCTGGACTATGAACTGACCATGCTGGAGCAAATGGCGAGTTAATGAAAATTCTGTTCGATCAAGGAACGCCGGTGCCGCTGCGCCGCTTTCTGTCAGGACACACCGTTGATACCGCTTATGAACGGGGATGGTCAGAGATATCAAACGGTAATTTGCTCAGCAAAGCAGAACAAGAGGGTTACGAGCTGTTAATCACCACCGATCGCAACCTGCGCTATGAGCAAAATTTAACGGATCGCCAAATTGCGATCGCGGTCTTGATGACCACCTCTTGGCCGCGCATCAAGCCGCACACTGATCGCATTCAAGCGATTATCGATGCCATTCAACCCGGCACCTACCAAGAAATTCCCATTGAGTAACGCCCCCTCTAGTCCCCTCTCCCCAGGGAGAGGGCTAGGGTGAGGTTTTTCGACCACACCAAAGCCAACGTGACCACCATGCCGACCCTCACGCCCCTTTCCCTGAAAGACGCACCCTCGCTGATTGAGCGGGTGTTTCCGGCGCAGAAGATTTCGGCGGAGGCGCAGAAGGAGCGGAAAGCCGGAGCAGGACAAACCCTGACGGCGTTGGGGTCTTATTGGAAGGGGCGCAAGCCGCTGATTATGGTGCGGGCGATCGTGCTGGGCTGTCTGTTGCCGGTGACCGATGACCTGGAAGCGGATCTGCACATCTTTGAGAAATTGATGGGCATGGATGACGAGGCGTTTGGGCGGCGGGAGCCGAAGCTGAAGGTCTCGGAGATTGCCGAGCGCATCACCCTGGCGAATCCCTGGGATTATTTTGACTACACCAACAAGGTCTACGACCCGGATGACATCGAAGCGCTGCAATTTCCGCTAGATGCGGGGCAGTATCCCAAGCTGAAGGTGCGCTGGCAGCGGGGCTTAGCGGACGAGAAAAAGTATCCGCTGCTGGCGCAAGCGCTAGAGGGCTTGTCCTATGAGGAGAAGGTGGGGCTGTGTCGGCGACCGGAGGAGATTGATCCGGCGGTGCTCTATGGCCCGATTTGGGATGAGGTGAACGCGCACCTGGGGGCGTTGGGCGTTGAGGCGTATTCCCACGAAGAACTGGTGGAGCAGTTGGGGATATTGCGCTATGGGCATCGGCCCAGGGTGGGGGATACGTTTTGTGGGGGCGGGTCGATTCCGTTTGAGGCGGCGCGGTTGGGGTGTGATGTGTATGCGTCGGATCTGAACCCGGTGGCCTGCATGTTGACCTGGGGAGCATTTAATATCATCGGCGCGAATTCAGAACAACGAGCAAAAATTGAGAAAGCCCAGAATGAAGTAGCAGAGGCTGTAGATCAAGAAATCACCAAATTAAGTATTGAGCATAACGAGCGAGGAGATCGAGTTAAGGCATTTCTGTATTGCCTCGAAACTCGCTGTCCAGAAACAGGATGGCTGGTCCCCATGCTACCGTCGCGAGTGGTTGGTACCTTGCAAAGAACCATTGCAAAATTAGTCCCCAACCATGAGGAAAAGCGATTTGAAATCGAGATAGTTTCTGGTGTGTCGAAAGAAGAACTAGAAGAAGCTAAAGCAGGGACAATAGATGACATCTACTTGAATTATGAATTAGACGGAAAATCTTATAAGACTCCAATTAGAACAATTCGCGGTGATAGAAAGTCTTCTGGGGAGAACACAGAGAACAATCTAAGATCTTGGAGGAAGAGTGATTTTCTTCCTGATAAAGATGACATTTTTCGAGAACGCCTATATTGCATCTATTGGGTTACACGAGAAACAGTAGAAGAGGCTCGTCAAGATACATATTTCGCCTCTGTTACTGAGGCTGATCTAGATAAAGAGCATAAAGTTGAAGAGATCGTTGCAAGCAATATCCAGGCTTGGCAAGAGGATGGACTCGTACCGGATATGCCCATTGAAGGTGGGGCTGAAACAACGCGACTACATCGAGAAAGAGGATGGCATTATTGGAACCATCTTTTTAGTGCTAGGCAGCTACATTATCTAGCTCTTACAAAATCAAAAATATCAGATCCCTCCCTGTATATCTCCCTGGCTAAGACATTAAATAGGACGTCCAAGTTATGCACCGTTGATCCAAGAAACGAGGCTGCAAAACGTGAAATTACAATTCAGGGGGTTTTTTACAATCAAGCATTAAACACCCTTTATACCTATGGTGTGCGTCCTTGGTTCATGGCACACCCTCAATTCGTTGAAGATACAAAGCAATTCAGGATAGCTGAGGTCGATACAAAGATTGATTGCATACCAGCGAATAAATTAGAGAAAGAATCAGATATTTTCGTCACAGATCCGCCATATGCTGATGCCATCAATTATCACGAAATAACGGAGTACTTTATATCTTGGCTCCGTAAAAATCCACCTGCCCCTTTTGACCAGTGGACTTGGGATTCTCGCCGTGCTCTAGCAATTAAAGGTGATGGTAAAGATTTCAAGCAGGGCATGGTTGATGCTTATCGCGCCATGACCCACCACATGCCCGACAACGGCCTGCAATGCGTCATGTTCACCCATCAAGACACCGGGGTTTGGGCGGATATGGTGTCGATCTTTTGGGCAGCGGGGCTGCAAGTCGTCAGCGCCTGGTACATCGCCACCGAAACCACCTCCGAACTCAAGCAGGGCGGCTACGTACAGGGCACCGTCACCCTATTGCTCCGCAAGCGCCTCGATACCGCCTCCACCTTCAAGCAACGCCTCCTGCCCAAAATCCGCCAAGAGGTGCAGGCCCAAATCGAAGCCATGCTCAACCTCAACGATGCCGCCCAGACCCACGGCGAAACCGTCTTCAACGACTCCGACCTGCAAATGGCCGGTTATGCCGCTGCCCTCAAAGTGCTGACCCGCTACACCGAAGTCGATGGCCGCGATGTCACCACCCTGGCGCTCCAACCCCGCCAAAAAGGCGAGACCACCGTCGTTGATGCGATCGTGGAGTATGCCTCCGAGGTCGCCAACAACCTGCTGATTCCCGATCGCCTCAAAGCCCTCAACCCCGACACCTGGCGTGAGATTTCTGGCGTCGAGCGGTTCTACCTGCGCATGGCCGCCATTGAAAAAACCGGAGCCGCCAAACTCGACAACTATCAGAACTTCTCCAAAGCCTTCCACGTCGAGTACCAGCCGCTCATGGCTTCCCTCAAGCCCAACCAGGCGCGCCTCAAAGGTGCCAAGCAGTTTAAGCCCCGCGAACTCACCAGCGGCGACCTGGCCGGTACCCTCCTCAGCGAACTGCTCATGGCCATTCAGGAACTCCTCAACGACAAGGATCCCAAAGTCGTTCTGGGCCAAATTCGCACCAGCCTCGACGACACCTACTTCCAAAAGCGTCTGCACCTGATGGCGATGGCCCACTACCTCAGCGATATGTGGGATGGGGCACGCCCCGAAGAAGCCCAGAAAGCCGAGATTATCGGCGATCGCATCCGCAACGAAGGGATCTAGTAAGAAGCCGTTGGCAAACTCCCGATTTAGGCCCCCAACTACTGAGTTCAAGAACTTACGAGCAAATCTTGTATACCATCCATGCCACACATATCATCAAAGCAGGAAGCAATCTCCAGCGGTTCATCAGGGCTCGTACAAACTCTCAGCACCTGATTCTTGCAATTCCCAATTGCCCGAATGAGCAAGGTTATCTTTGTGAGCGTATCTGAGAAATGGGCGTCAGCTTTACTTACCAAGGCACTTTCCAGCATGTTGGAAACTGCTGAAAATCGATTGATGGCTTCAGCTTCTAAAGCTTTCGCCGTTTCGACTTGCTTGGCCAAATAGTGAACGATGTCCAGGTCTTGTCCTGTACGCTCAGTAAAGCCCCTCTGTACGCCTTGTAAAACAGCGATCGCTTCCCTGAAGCGCGAAAGGGCGGCTTCGATATCCGATAGCCTATCGTCCTTCAGATAGTCTTTAATAGATTCTTCTTGATCCGAGGACAAGTATTTTCCATCACGGTAAGATCCATTGAAATAGATGGAATCTGCCTTTAAGGCTCCCTCTAACGCATCATTGGACAGATCACAATAGAGCATTTTGATCTGATACAAAGAAGCCCCTCGTAGATTCACATCCTGCAATTGATTACTGACGAACGTCGAGTAATCTAATTTTGCATTCGTAAAGTTGGCTGATCTGGTGTCTGCTCCATCTAAGCGAGAGTTTCTCAAGTCGGCTCCCACTAAGACAGCCTGGTTTAAGCAAGCATCCGTTAACTGGGAGTTACGCAAGTTCGCTCCCGACAGATCGGCATTTCTGAGGTTAGCCGCAGAGAGATTGACTCTAAATAGTTGAGCACCTATCAGGTTGGTTTCACTGAGGTCAATATCGCTCAAATCACAATTTGAAAAACCAGACTCTCGAATCCTAACGTTTTCCATCAAAGTGGCCGAGAGATTGGAACGACTGAAATTAGTTTTCATCAAGAAGACATTTTTCAGCCGTGTACCGCATAGATTGGCCTGCTCAAAGCATGACTTCTTGATGGCGGTATCTTCAAACCTGGCATACTTGAGGTCAGCCCCGCCGAATATTGACTGGTTGATTTCAGTATTGAAAAAGCGAGCACGCTTTAGTCCTGCTCTTGTGAATTGAGATTCACTGATAGAGGCTCTTCGGAAGGTGGCTCCTTTAAAGAAAGCTCCTTGAAAAGCTGACCTTAGAATGGTGACATCTGACAAATTGGCCTTTTTGAGATTTGAGCCTTGTAAAATAGCGTCCTCGAATTTGGCACCACTCAAATCAGCATCAACAAAAATAGCACCTTTGAGCCAGGTGCAAATGAAACTGGCCCGTTGAAGATTAGCCCGTTCAAAACTAGCATTTTCTAGTCGGCAATCATCAAAACAAACTTCCTCTAGATTGGCATCGTCAAAGTTGGCCCGCGTACAGCGACTCTCGCTAAGGTTTGCTTTTGCCAGGTTGACACCACCTAAATAAGTGCCCTGCAACAAAGAAAAACTGAGATTGGCTAAAGAGAGATTGGCCTTTTTCAAAGAGGCCCCCCTTAAGTCTGCACCATGTAAGTCAGCCTCCTCCAAATTGGCCGAGTTAAGCAGACTTCCCCCCAGCAATGCCCCTCGCAAATTAGCTCGCTTGAGATCAGCGAGGAGGAAGCTCGTATTCAGTAAAATGGCTGCTGATAAATTTGCTCCCTCGAGCTTGGCATCGCTGAAGTTGCTCCGTCTAGCCAATACCTTAGACAGATTGGCATTTCGCAAGGAAGCCCGAGATAGCTTGACGCAAACGAGACTAGTGACCCTTCTGGGTTTATCTGATCGAGGCGAAAAATCAGCATGATCTAGAATCGCCCCTTTCATCACGGCATTATTCAAAACTGCACCATCAAAAATAGCGCCGGTCAAGTCTGCCTCTGTGAGATTGGCTCGAATCAGTTGAGTGTTGGTGAATTCTGCTGAGACTAACTTCGCCTTTTGTAATTTGGCCCCTCTAAACGTACTTCCTGATAGATCAGCCTCGGATAAGTCAGCTTCCAGCAGATTAGCGCCTCTTAACCTAGAGTCGATAATCAAGCACTTCCTCAAGTCAGCCTTTTGGAGCGTCGCCGCACCCAGATTTGCATTGCAGATGCTGGCGCAGAATAAATCAGCCTCGGTTAAATCTGCTTGTCTAAAGCAAGTGCGATCTAGGTTTGCATTCCGAAACTTGGCTCCCTGAAGATTAGCCCCCACGAAGGATGCATTTTCAAGGTTCGTATCCTCAAAGTTGGCTCCTGCTAGATCTTTGCGATCGAAGTTGATTCCACTTAGATTCTTGCCTCTAAAGTCTTTGCAGAAAGCCCCATACTCATCAAAGGGAGAGCGCTCCTCGATGAATTCGAGTAACTGCGAAGCCTGATCTTGATAGTTCTTGTTGTTCGCTGCATCCAAGAAGCCAAGCCGTTGACATATCTGCGAGTCAATCTCATGGAAAGCTGCGCTCAACTTGAGATGTTGTTGCGTTTCAGCATCGCCTGTTTCTGAATGCTCTGTAACGGTGGAACTTGGCTGGCGAGAGCGGACTTTTCTAGAAGGGTGATCACCAGACACGTCTTTTGCCTGTTGTCTGTCAAGCTTCTGATCTTGGCAGGCTGTCAGGTTTGAATCTTTCTCAATAGATGAACCTTTAATATGTATGCTCTCTACGATTTGGTAGAGCTGCCCGCTTTCTCTTTCAGACAGGTCATTGCGAATAGAAAGTTCAATATATCTTTTGACTAGTTCAGGATGCTGATCGTTTATCTCGTAAGAGGTCAGTATCTTTATTGCATCAGCAAAAAGCTGATTCAAGGTGTTCTGATCAGTCTGTCTGAGTTGGCCCATTTCCGCACTCACAAAGTTCTCAACCACACCACTTTCAACCAGATGTTCTTCCATTTCTCCCTCACTATCAGATACTGTAACGCTTCAATGTGTTCATTGACTACAAGGCATCTGTTCACTCTCTAGGTTTAGGAATCTTTTTTAGAGCTCGATAAAATCGTCGTTTGATCATGTCGATGAATTGCTTTGATAATTCGCTATTGAAGTCGCCGTCATTGATCAGCGTTTGACAGACTTCATCCCAAGTCTTCTCGTGCAATACTCTAAGGCAAAGGATCTTGTAATTCAACTCATTATTGATTATTCTTTTTATGGATTCAATGCTATATCTTGGCAATTCCTCATCGCCAGATGTGTATTCTTCATCAAGGCAAGCTGACATAGATGCCTTTATCTTTCTTTGTTTAAGCTCTATTCTGCTATATTCTCTCACTATATTGAGAGAGGTTATTTTATACCATCCACGTAGATTTGGAATCTCTTCTCCCTTTCTGATTTTTTTAACTGCTCGACTATATGATTCGCCGACAATCTCAAGGGCTTGATACTTGGGGTAAAGGTTAAATTGCCACAGTGACTTATTAACATATGCAAAAAAATCGTTCGGATTTTCTTGGGCGAGTAGTTTTGTCATCTCATGTAATTCAGCCTCCGAGGTACACTGAAGTGTTTCTAGATGGATGCCATGAGATCTGCCTGGCAGATTATTTTCTGGTGCGACACCAATTTTTTTGTCAGACCTTGAGTCTGATCCTCCTTGATGAAACTTGTTCATGTGTTCTCCAGAACTAGCATCAGGGGAAGACATATAAACACCCAAATTTGTGACCACTCAATTTGTTGCTGCTGCTATTAGTAAGTCAAAACCACATCATCTCCTGATGGCTCAAAGCCCCCGAGCCTCGGGGATATTGGATTTATAGACTCGCAAGGATGTGGCTTCGGTATAACGTCCTTTGTAGCTCCTGTAATTCCTTATGAGAGTGAGCCGCAGTCTGTGACAGGTTTCTTGTTGCGAAATGTAAATCCTGCCTCATGCTGTCCGTAGTCCATGGCGCGTCGGAAGCTTACAGATTAGTGCAAGTCGCTGAAGGAGTTAGCTTCAGCTAGTTTGTATTCTGTTGTTCCGATGTTTTGGATATCGGCTGCTTCAATGTTGTGCTGCTCTATCTGCTGAGTGGTTTGAATAAACGCAACTTCCGTTCTGATGGTGTCTAGTCTTAGGTTGGCTGCATCCAGTCTGTCTTTAGCGTCTTTGGCCATCTGAGAGAAACACAGGCCAGACGCGATACCCCCTGCCGTGGTTGCAGTGCCTTCGGATACTCGCTCCGTGAGTAATAGACCGACGCCGCCTAAACTGATAAGTCCGCTGGCCGCTGTCATCATGAAAACCAGCTTAAAGCTCTGTTTTGATAGGTTAAAGCTTTCTTGGGCTTGACGTAGTCCTTCTTGTGCAATGTCTACTTTCAGTTGAGTAATGGGATCGAGCTTCTGTCTGTGTTCAAAATCAAAAGTTAGTTTTGGAGGCATGTTGGTCTCCTAAAGTAGTAGAGAAGTGGAAATCTCTATAGCCTGATGATTTCAAGGCTAAAATCTTTATTTTTACAGAAGAGCTATGAGGAGAATGATTCCTCCTGCCATGGCAATTACAGCTACCGGTCCGCCATTTCTTTGAGATATATCTTTCCTAAATCCGCACCAGATACACTCAAAGATGCCCGCTTCTGTCTGGTTTAGAGTTTGTTTGTCACATTTGGGGCAGTTATGCAAAATATCCCTTGAATCGCGGGAATCAAATAGATTTTGAGTCATTTCAGGATCTCCGTCATTATATCTTTAGAAGGATTGTTGGTCCGCTAGAGACTTCTAGCGTTGTTAAACCCTATTTTTCTCACCTCTACTTTTCTATGATGATTAGCTGGCGAAAGTGACATTCTGGATGGTACAAAAATATTGATTTTTGAAAAGTCGGTTCTTGTCGTACTGGAAGAAGACTCAGTTTGGCTGAGATAAACTTCTTATGCGGATTTGGATGCATTGTCACACCTGTTCCAAGGCATCAGAACTTGTGTACAGAGTCAGATAAATGTCATGTTTCTTTTATCAAGGGCTTTCTGATCAGTTATCTACGTCACGAAAACGTCTTCTTCTTGAAGAGTCTGGGAACGCTGAAATCAATATCCTCTGAGTCATGCGGCTTGTAACGTGGCCTCCAATATGAATTCGCCCCCAATCCAGCGTTTTTCTTCTCGCACCCATCGCCTAGACCAAACGGTACTCACTAAGTACCTGAAGCAGGCAAAACGCTACCACCGCATCGCCGGATACTTCACCTCGTCCCTATTTGAGATTGCGGGAGAACACCTCGACGGTATCGAAGATGTCCGCATCGTCTGCAACTCCGACGTGCGCTCTGAAGACATCAAAGTCGCCAAAATTCAGGAATCCAAGCTGCTAGGCCGCCTCAATAGCTTGCCAGTCGAAGCGGAATCACTGCTCAACCGCCCTCGGTATAAATGGCTTTACGAATTTCTGGATAAACACCCCAACGCTATCCGCGTTGCCCCAGACGACTTCTGCGGGTTCGTTCACGGTAAGGCAGGCGTCATCGAACTGCACGATGGGCGCCAGATTGGCTTCATGGGCTCCATGAACGAAACCCGTGCGGGCTGGCAATCTCACTATGAAATCGTGTGGTCAGACGAAAGCCCTGAAGGCGTGGCCTGGATACAAGCTGAATTTGATGCGCTATGGGCCAAGGCTGTCCCATTACCTAGAGCCGTCGTCCAGGAAGTGGGGCGTCGCGCCCATCGGGTGGAGATTGAACTGGGCGATCAACCCGATGAAGAGAGTCTGGCTCCTGCCGCCCTGGTGGAGTCGCCCATGTACCGGGAGGGACTGTCGCTCTCGCCCTGGCAGCGGGCCTTCGTCGCTGAATGTATGAAGCATCTGCGCTGGCATGGTGTTGTCAGGCTCTTGCTAGCCGATGAAGTGGGGTTAGGTAAAACCCTGGCTCTCGCTACAGCAGCCCTCACCTTAACCCTGGTCCACGAACAGGAGATCGCCCAACGGGGCGCACGAGGCCGCCGCCGTCCTATCGTCATCTTTGCGCCCGCTCCCCTGACAGAACAGTGGCAGACCGAACTACTGGATAAGCTGGGCCTCCCTTGTGCTCGTTGGTCTTCCCAGAAAAAGGTGTGGCTCGATCCAGAAGACCGGGCGATTTCCCCCACGGGTGCCGAAAATGTGACACGCTGCCCGCTCCGCATTGGCATTATCTCCACGGGGCTGATCGTCCAACCCACGAGAGAGCGCGATCTCCTCAGTCAACTCAATTTTGAAATTCTGATTCAGGACGAATCCCACAAATCCCGCAGTAAGCAAGGCATGGGTAAAGACGCTGGTGAACCCAATGCCCTGTTGAAATTCATGCTGGCCGCCGCCGGGAGATCGCGCCATGTCTTGCTGGGTACGGCCACCCCTATGCAAACACAAGTCGAAGACCTGTGGGACCAGCTGAAGATTTTGCACCAGGGTGATGGACGTTTTGTTATGGGCAATGAGCTGAGTCCCTGGCATTACCCCGAACAGGTGGTTCCGGTGGTAACGGGCGAGTCACACATTGGCGATCTCGAAGAAGCTTGGCGATATTTGCGATCGCCTCTCCCGCCTCTCGATTCTTCCGCAGAAAGTGACTTTCGCCGCGTTATCCATGAAATTCGAGGCGAGCTGGGAATGCCGCCTAAAGACTTTGATACCGCTGCCCCCATAGTCAATCTGCCCTATGCCGTTCGGGATGATTTGGAGGATTTGCTGGATACCGAACGGGCCAATATGCGGTTTTTCCAACGCCACAACCCGATCGTGCGCCATGTGGTGCTGCGCAAACGCAAGGTACTCGAAGACGCCGGACTGCTGGAAAAAGTCGGCGTAGACCTCCATCCCAATCAGGAAAAGTGCCGCGATCCCAATACCTTTGCCATTTTGTTCCAACGACGGGCATTAAGAACCGACCAGGCTTTTCTCAATGCTTACGAGGCCGCACAGACGTTTGGCCGAATCTACGGTAGACGAGCTGGAGCCGGGTTCATGAAAAATCTCGTCGAGCAGCGGCTCTGCTCTAGCTGTGTGGCCGGACTCAATACAGCTCAGCAGCTATTAAACAAGCAGGCGGCTGAAGACGAGAACGAGCAAGAGTCAGTGCAAGATATTGAGCTAGCGATCGCGGAGCAAGAGGCCCTGCACGACCTGATCAATGCCCTCAAAGAGATGCAGGAGGAAGATCCGAAACTCAAGGCCGTTAAACATTACCTCACTCAGGAAAACTGGGTTCAGCACGGCTGCATTATCTTCAGCCAGTACTACGACACCGCCGCCTGGGTCGCTGAAAATCTAGCCGCTCTCTTTCCCAATCAGCTCATTGGCCTCTATGCCGGTGCTGATAAAAGCGCGCTCTTCCGGGGACCGGAGAATTCAAACCGAGCCAAGCGAGAAACGCTTAAAAAGATGGTCGAAGAGCAAGCCATTCGCATCATGGTGGCCACCGATGCCGCCTGTGAAGGACTCAACCTCCAGCGCCTCGGCACCCTCATCAATGTTGATTTACCCTGGAACCCAACTCGCCTGGAACAACGGATAGGGCGTATCAAACGCTTCGGCCAAACTCGCCCCACCGTTGACATGCTCAACCTGGTCTATCAGGATACCGTCGATGAAACCATCTACGAACGCCTTTCAGAACGCATGAGGGACCGCTTTGACCTTTTTGGATCCTTACCTGACACAATCGAAGATACCTGGATTAAAAATATTGAAACCCTGGACGAGAAACTCGACGAGTACATCAACGCTCAGAAGCGGGTCAATGGCTTCGATATTCGCTACAACGCCAACCTTGATGCTGAAGAAGATGAATGGCGAAACTGTGCAAGGGTTCTTTCACGCCGCAGCATTGAAACCTTGATGCGTAATGGCTGGTGAAACTTCCAAAACTCGATGCACTTCAAAAGCCCCTGACTAGGCAGCCAGGGGCTTTTGAACTTTTCTCTGGAATAGACAGCGCATCCATCACGGATCCCGAATGTCCTCGATCCTGGTTTTCGCACACTTGGCAACAAGATTCATAAGGGAGCAGGTATTAAATGTCAAGTACATAGGCGTGTCGCGACAACTACATAGGCGGATGAGTCGTCGGCAAAGCGCGATCGGCA
>NZ_JACSWC010000261.1 GCF_016888165.1 Halomicronema sp. CCY15110
GAAAGTGACGACTTTCTCACGATGAGACTACCGATACTTTGCTCCCAAAACTTTTCTGCACCAGTGAGCTCTGCCAGCCACCCAAACGATTCCAAAGAGATCGACGCGGCTTAATGGGAGAAGGTGTTTGTCTCTGACAACAGCTTTCCATGGGGGCATAGCTCTAGGAACCCCCACCGTCCTCGTCCCCCAGATGGAGATACTGTAAAGCACTGGTATCGGTTGCAGTGAGTGGCGTAACTAGGACTACTCCTTTAGCAGCAGAAAGAAGAGTTGACCATCGGTGTTGACTTGTCCGGCTTGGGCACCCGCCGCGTCGCCGCTGCCCACATAAATATCAACGCGCCCTGGTCCTTGAATCGCCCCCCCGGTGTCTTGATTGAGGACATAACGACTGATGGGAGTGGCCTGCCAATCACCGTCAGCACCGGGGATGGGCCAGTCGAGGGTGATGAGGGCGAGGGCACCGGGCGGCATAATCGCTTTATCCGTCGCGATGGAGCGGCCCGCTGTAACGGGTACGGAAAAGGTTCCGGTGGGGGGGCCACCAGCGGTTGCTCGAAAGAACACGAAGCGATCGTTGCGAGGGATGTATTCGCTGAGCGTGGCGGGATGGGCAGCGAAAAAGGCGAGCAGCCGCTCCAGGGTCATGCCCTCGGCGGGCACTTGACCATCGTTGATCAGTTCGCGGCCAAGGCTGACGTAGTCATACTCCGTCCGTCCGGCATAGCCCACCGACATGAAGCTGCCGTCGGCCAGGCGCAACCGGGCCGAGCCTTGCACCTGTACGAGAAAGGCTTCGAGGCGATCGCGCATCCACACTAGTTCCAAACCTTTGAGTGGGCCGTTGGCACTTTGCAGACCGTCTTTGCCCTCTAGCTCGGTGCGGGTAGGATGGGGCAACGTCCACTCTTCCAAATCCGCCGGCCGTTGATACAAGGGATAACGATATTCTGCCGTGGGGACGCGACTGGCCGCATAGGTGGGTTCAAAATATCCGGTGAAATGAACCGTGCCCGCACCGTCGTTGCCAATTGATTGATACAGCTCAAACTCTCGCTGCACAGCGGCGTGCAACTCCGCCGGTGAGGCGCTGGTCAATACCAGTGTCCGAAAGCGTTGCAGACTGCGGCGCACCCGATCGCGGGTCAGCCCTTCAATGGGATAGTTGGCATAGGCTTCCCTCGCGGCTGGGGTGTCGAGATAGCTGAGGCTATGGGCGATCGCGGTTAACAATCGCAATTGCGCCGCCGATGCATCTCCCTGCCACAGCAAATCATCCGCTAGCGCCGTATCGGGCCAGTGATCTAGCGACGTCAGGGGCAGGGATGGCGCGATCTCGCCGTCTTCAATCGCTTCAGTGGCTTGGGCGGCAGTCACTGGGGTCGCCGTGACTGACTGCGACGCTGAACTCAGCCAGGCGAGGCCGACTAAACCCGAGAGCGCGATCGCCCCGACTAACCCATTTCTCCACAAATGCTGCATTAGAACCGTTCGACACTAGAACTAAAGACGGGTTCCACCCGGATCGCCAAGAGCTTCGAGGGTCGAATCACCATGTATTCGCCAGGATTGATTTTGGGAATCGGCACATTAATAAAGGCGTCGTCCGACTGTTTGGGCATCAAGTCGGAGCTATACCATTTCTGGAATTCTTGAATCGTCGCAAACTTGACCTCTTGATGATGGCCGCCATCAAACAGCAAGTGGACAATATATTCGCTGGGTGTTCTTGGCATGGTATTCCCCGTGTTCTCCTACAGCGCTCCCGTGGGGCAGCGATAACAGACAAATTGTACCCACGGTCGGGCCTTCTCGACGCATCTGCTCACAAGCTCGGCCATCTCTCGCCTGTCGATGCCCACCACGCTTAAGCGTCGTCAGTCGGTTGGCTATCGCTATCGGCGGCGCGATCAGGCTTCAACAACGGAAAGGCGATGACATCGCGGATGCTGGGGCTGTCGGTGAGGAGCATAACGAAGCGATCGATGCCGATACCGAGACCGCAGGTGGGGGGCATCCCGTACTCCAGTGCCGTGAGAAAGTCCTCGTCCACTCCCGTCGCTTCAAGATCGCCAGCGGCCTTGCGGGCAGCCTGGGCCTCAAACCGCGATCGCTGATCGATGGGGTCGGTCAACTCCGAGAAGCCATTAGCCGTCTCGCGCCCCGCAATGAACAGTTCAAACCGTTCGACCACACCGGGTTTGCTGCGGTGGGGTTTCGACAACGGCGAAATTTCAACGGGATGATCGATGACGTAGGTAGGCTGGATGAGATCCGCTTCGACAGTTTCTTCGAACACGGTGTTGAGTAACCGCCCGATCGAATCGCAGCCGTCCAAATCGGTAATGCCGAGGGCCATGACTTTCTCTTTAGCAGTGGCGAGATTGTCTAACTGCTCAAAGTCCAGACCCGTTTTTTCTTGCACCAGTTCGTGCATGGTGGCCCGTCGCCAGGGGGGCGTGAGGTCGATGGTCTGGTCTTGGTAAGTGATTTTGGTGGTACCCAACACGGACTCCGTAACCTGGGCGATCAGGGTTTCCGTCATGGTCATGAAGTCGTGATAGTCGGCATAGGCTTCGTACACCTCAATACTGGTGAACTCAGGGTTGTGGCGGGTGGAGACGCCTTCGTTGCGGAAGATACGGCCAATTTCAAACACCTTTTCAAAGCCGCCCACGACCATGCGCTTGAGGTGCAGTTCGGTGGCGATGCGCAGATACAGCGGCAGATCCAGCGCGTTGTGGTGGGTGGTGAAAGGCCGTGCTTCCGCCCCCCCCGCTTCGCTTTGTAGCACGGGAGTTTCAATTTCGAGAAAGCCCCGATCTTCAAAAAAGCGGCGAATGCCGGAGGTGATCAGCGCCCGCTTGCGAAAGGTGTCGCGCACGTCAGGATTCACAATCAGATCGACGTAGCGTTGGCGGTAGCGTTTGGCAACGTCGGTCAGGCCGTGCCATTTATCCGGCAGGGGCAGCAAAGACTTGGTGAGCAGGGCGTAGTTTTGCACTTTGACGGAGAGTTCGCCTTTGTCAGTGCGCTTGAGGGTGCCGCGCACGCCGATAAAGTCACCCACGTCGGTGAGCTGTTTCACCTGGTTAAAGGCATCAGGATTATCGGCCATGCTGTCGCGAATCACCTTCTTGTCCAGATAAAGCTGGATGGGGCCGCTCTCGTCTTGAATATTGAAAAACGCGAGTTTGCCAAAGACCCGCCGGGCCAGGATGCGACCCGCGATCGCCACTTCATCCTCAACTTCTGCACCCGCCGCCAAGTCCTGATACTTTTCCTGCAACTCAGCCGCGCTGTGGGTCTTGTCCCAACGATAGGCAAAGGGGGTAAGTCCTGCTTCCGTGAGCTGCTGCACCTTTTGCAGTCGGGCCGCCCGGATTTCATCGAGGGTAGACGCGCTCTGATCGGGTTTGGGTGACTCGTTTTGGGCCATGGAATTGAGAAATGGGCGACACAAACAAACCCTCATTATAGGCAGTCGATGAACGGCCTCACTGAAATTATCGAAAAGTCGTGAGTTAAAGAATGTGCCCCCGGCGAGCACGATCAGAGCAGCACAACACGCGACTGCCACCTGCGGTTAGGTGACGTGGGGAGCGCGATCGCCCTCCCTGCTGGCGGCATCATTGCTTCGACGATCGCGGCGGCCCCACCAGGCCCCGACCAGATAGCCCGCCGTACAGAGCAACAGCCCGTACACATTCACCCCTAAATCCAGCGCATATTTGCCGCCCCCCAAACTCAACCAGGTGGGAAAAATACTGGTGCTCAAGGCACTTTCCAACACGCGCAAAACCCCAAAGATCAGGCCCGGCCAAAAGGCGAGATGAAAGCTCAAGGCCCCGGCACCGCGCAAAAAGGCCAGGAGAAAGATGGGGGCCAAGCCCATGACCATGGTGCCGCTAATGGTGGTCGCCATGATGATGGCCGGGCCGAGCTGATCGCCCATATAAATGCCCAGTAAGGGCAGGTTGCCGAGGAGGGCGATCGCCACAATCCACCAGCGACCGATAAAGGCTTGGCTCTCGGTGGGTTGACCTTTGCGGTTATCCCAGTCGCGCGCGCCCAGTTTCGCCACGCTCGAAAAGGTGGAATCCAGCGTTGAGCCCGCACTGGTGAGCATGATGGCATTGAACACTAGCAGCATCGGTAGGCCGAACAGGGCGGGCACGGTATAGCTGGGCGCGCCTTCCACCCCAAAGGCCCGGGCATAGAGGCCCACAGAGCTGAACAACAGAATGAAGCCGCCGCTGATCAGGCCCGCCCAGATGAAGGCTTTGACCATGGTGCGCGGCCCGGTAATGAAGGCGCGATCGGTCATCACGGGGTCGTGAAAGGGGTAGCTGAAAATTTGGACAAAGGCTAGCCCGCAAAAGGTCAACCCCGCCAGGCGCGTGTCGGCATCTACCGTTGGCAGTCCTTGGCTGACCAGGCCCGGCCCGAGCGTGGCGAGAATCACCACTAACAGCACGGCAGCTAGCAGCATTTGCGCCCCATCCGTCAGCAGGCTACTCCGCAAGCCGCCGAGGAGACTGTAAAACACGGTGAAGGCCGTGACGACTAGGGCGGCCAGCCAGTAACCCGCGCTGCCCTCGGCTCCAAAATACAGGGAAAAAACTTTGGTGTTTGACCACACTTCGTTGATCAGACGAATGGCGATCGCAATCAAAAAGAGGCGCGAGCAGACGAGGCCATATTTAGTTGCCAAAAACTCGGGAATGGAGCGATAGCCGCCCCGCGTGCGAATGAAATAGAGGGCGATCGCGGCGGTGACAAAGCTCAGGTAGTAAATGCTGTAGCCGATGCCGCCCAACACGCCGAAGGCATTGCCCAGGGTGGCCGCATTGTCGATAGATTTGGCAAAAATCCAGGAGATGGCAGCGCTGGCCACCAGGAGCCACATCCCGGGCGCTTTGCCGCTGCTGGACTGGCCTTCAAAGAATTCGGGGGCGGTGACTCGCTGGGGGGTGGTCTGGCGCACCAGGTAGAAAATGACGCCGCCGTAGCCCGCTAGGAGCATCCAAGTCATAGCTGTGATGAACATAAGCAGAAAATCGTGAAATCAGACGAACACTCAGAAAACGGTTTTGGAGTCGCCCCAACCTCACCGAAAGGTTGGCGAGGCGAGGCATCAGGCTACCTTAACTAGCCCGGTTTGACGACAGTTGCCGACTGGGGAGCCGCGATTGTTGAAATTCCACCAGCAGTCCGGCGTGGGCCATGGCGGCGATCGCGGTAAGGGCCACCACCGAGGGCGAGGCGATCACACGCCGCCGGAATTTCAAGCTCGATAGTTCTCAAATCCTTCACTGGTAATGCTATCGACAAGGGTTCATGCAACCTCGCCGTGAGGCTGCACAGGTGATTGAGCTTACCTTGCCAGACCACGCTGAGGATTACCTGAGAAAAGCGCTGACCAAAAATTAAGGCATCGTGAGTCGATAAATTAGCCCTGCTGAGCCCAGTCAGGGGACGGTTCCCTCGGACTAAGCCCCACCGTATTGGTGGATCCGACAGGGAACCGTCCCCTCGCAGCGCGATCGCTGTCCCCATACCTGGTGGCAACTGGCAATCATCCCGAGGCCGGACCGTGAGATTTCATACAATGAACTGGGGTGCCATGGGGCGAGATCCGCATCGTCCGGAGTTTTTAGACGCTCGGCTGTAGAGTTAGCCATGCAACCATCACCGCTGCCCGGTCATACATCAAGGGCGGTGATGATTGCCAATTATCCGCAACTAAAGCGGCGGTTGCATGTCTCCAACTCGCACTAGCTCATGCGAGGGGGCGAGCGCACGATAACCTCTCAACCAGGGCAGCATCCGTGGTGATTTTCAAATCCCTTAAATCTTGGGCGACCGGGCCAATGCAGCGTAGTCGTGGCTGGTGGCGATCGCAATCGGCCAATCTGATGATGATTGGGGTGGCGAGTTTGGCGCTGTCGTCCGGCGTGGCGGCGGTGGTGCAGGTGGGGCTACTCGAAGGGTTGGAGCACAAAACTTACGACCAGATGATGCGCCTGCGGCAGCTGACGCGATCGCTGCCGCCCGATGATCGGCTGCTGATTGTGACTGTCACCGAAGAAGATTTAGAGACTTTAGCGGAGTTTCCCCTCACCGACGGCACCGTCGCCCGCGCGATTAACCAGATCCAGCAGCACGAACCCGTCGCGATCGGGGTCGATATGTTTCGAGCCATTCCCAAGCCACCGGGCCGCGAGGCGTTGGGAGCAGCGCTGCAAGCGGACAATGTCATCGTGATCGCGCAGCTGTCCAACAGTACCGGTGGCCCCGGCATTCCGCCCCCCGCTGAGGTCGCCCCCGGTCAAGTCAGCTTCAACGATGTGGTGGTCGATGCCGATGGCAAGGTGCGACGGGCGCTCCTAGTGGCTGAACCCGTGGGCCTGCCCGAGCATCCGTATCTGTTTTCCTTTTCGCTGCAGTTAGCGATGCGGTATCTAGCGACCCAAGACATCGCCCCCACGGCCAGTTCCGCCAATTCTGACTACATGCAGCTCGGCGACACCACGCTGTGGCCCCTCCAGGCGGGGTCGGGGGGCTACGCTCGGATCGACGATGACGGCTATCAGGTCATGCTGGACTATCGCGATCGCCTGACGCCAGCCCGCACCGTGACCTTGCAAGCGGTCTTGAATGATCAGGTTGATCCCGATTGGGTGCGCGGCAAAGTCGTGCTTATCGGCATTACGGCTCCCAGCTTCAAAGACTTGTTTTACACCCCGTTTACGGGGGGAGCCAGCGACGCCAGCCACCAAATGCCGGGGGTGATCCTCCACGCGCAGATGGTCAGCCAGTGGTTAGACCTGGCCCTGGGCGATCGCCCCCTCATGGGGATGAGCCACCCCTGGCAAGAATGGCTGTGGTGTCTCGGCTGGGCGCTGCTGGGGGGTACCCTCGCCTGGTATCTGCATCACCCCATCACGTTGACCGCGAGCGAAACCGGCGTGTTTATCGCGATCGCCGTGAGCAGCTACGGTCTGTTTATCACCCAAGGCTGGGTGCCGGTGATTGCCCCCGCCCTGACGGTGTTGATCACCAGTGGTGTCGTCTTGGCCTATCAGGCCCAGCAGTCCTCTCGCCAACGGCAAATGATGCAGGTGCTCCTCGGTCAGAACGCCTCACCAGAAATCGCCCAAGCCCTATGGGAAAATCGCGATCGCCTGATCAAATCGGGCAAATTACCGGGCCGGGGCATGGTCGCCACCATGCTATTTACCGACCTGCGCGGCTTTAGCACCCTGGCCGAAACGACCTCGCCCGAGCAACTGTTGGAATGGCTGAACCACTACCTCGAAGCCATGACGGACGAAATCCGTATCCACCACGGCATTGTCAACAAATTTACCGGGGATGGGCTATTAGCGGTGTTTGGGGTGCCGATCGCCAGCACCACCCCGGCCGCGATCGCGGCCGACGCCCAAGCCGCCGTCGCCTGTGCCCTCGGCATGGCCACTCGCCTGGAAACGATCAACCAAGAACGCCAAGCATACGCCCACCCGCGTTTAGAAATGCGGGTGGGCATTTTCACGGGGCCAGTGGTCGTCGGCAGTCTCGGCGGCCACCACCGCATGGAATACGGCATCATCGGCGACAGCGTCAACATTGCCTCGCGGTTAGAAAGCGTGGATAAAAGCCGTCAGCCTGAACCCTGCCGCATTTTGATCGGTCAAGACACCCTTGACTACCTGGCCGATGCTTTTGTCGTCGAAGCGTGGGGCGACTTAGTGCTCAAAGGCCGTCACGCCCCCTTGGGCGTCTACCGGGTAGTTGATCACCGGGTCGCCCCGACCGCGCCGCCCACGTGATCACGTCTCTGCCGCCACTTGCTTGAGCAAATGCCAACAGGGAATGAAGTAGTCGGCCAAGACGTTGTCGACCTGCCAGAATTCGGCGTAGCTATCGCCCGAACAGAAGCGACTGATAAACACAATCAGCAAATCTTGAAACGGCAGCGGCGACTGTTGGGTGAACTGCGGGTCGGTGTAGAGCGTATTGATGACGTTTTGCAGGTGCAGCAAATTGACAGCAATTTCGGCAAACAGACTGTCTTCGCTCTCGACCGTCGGCAAGTAATGGCGACCGTATTCCTGCAAAAAGCAAGAGTACATTTGGGCGATCGCCTGCTTCAGATTCACCTCTAAGCGCGGAATCTGGTCGGCCCCCACATCCATCAGCGGGGAGTCGGCCAGCAGTGCAATTTCGAGGGGCGACGCTTCCATCGGCGACAGATGAATCTCTAATAGCGGTTGCAACACCCGCAAAAACAAGAAATCTAAGTCAGCCAGACTCAGGTCTAAATTGGCCGGATAGTCGGTAAACGCGGAGGAACTGGGCAGTTGATGGGCCGCCTGGGGATTGGTGAAGGTGAACTTGAATTCGGCAATGTCGGCGACCAACTCTCCCAGCAGGTGGGTAAACAGCAGTCCCAGGCGCTGGCGCACTTCCCCATGGAAAAACTGCACGGCTTTCTCTTCATTGAGCGACACCAACGGCCCGGCAAACTCAAACAGTTCGCCACAAGTCAAAGGGCCAGCCGGGGTGTAGGCCGTTTCGTGGGCTCGCAAGGCTTCGCCGCAGTCGGCCAGGGCAGTGTAATCACTGTTGAATTGGCTGAACAACAGTTGCCAGTAGTGCCCCCAAATATCGTGGACGAGAAACATCTCGGCATCTTTTTGCGGCAGCACCCCAACGCTTTTGGATAAGCGCTGCATGACCTGTTCGGGCGTGATGGGCACCGGCGATGACGACTGGACGTTGTAGCGATCGCTCACCGCCTGCGCCCAGGTCTCGCGAATGCCCGCCGGCTGACAGGGACCAAAGGTGGGAAACCGCTGAAACTTCTGAAACGTAAATTCTGACAGGCGTTGATGGAGCTGCCGCAGCGCGTTTTCATGCTCTTTGGGGCACAGGTCGCGCCACCCAGCAAAATCTTCTACCGCCGGGAAATCCACACAAAAGTACAGCTGAGTCGGCGTGAACACCACATCCAGCTTGTCGGGATTGACCAAAATGCCCCCAAACAGTTCTTGAAAGAGGGAGACAAAGGGTTCAGTCGTCAGGGGTAAAACGTTATCCAGAGACAGGCCAACGGTTTGCAAAACGGACTCGATGAGCAAATGCTGGCGGGCAATGTCCGCATCGACCTGATCCAGTTGGGCGACGATCGCATCCATCACGGCGTCGGGCAGCGCGAACTGTCGCCCCATGGCGGCGATGCCCTCCGGCGTTGACCAACTCGGGGGCACCGGGTCGGGATGGTACCGACTGAGGGTGTTAGAAGGCAGCGTCCCCCGCCAACCGCTGCCCCCGACGGCAAAATAACGACTGATTAATAACGCTGACTCAACCACCGCTTGCCGGACTGGCAAGGGGATCGCTTGGCCCGGTTCGGGCGTCTGGTTAATGGGGTGGGCACAGGCTTGCAGGGCCGTTTGAATCTCGCGAATGCGATCGCGCCGCCGCTCAATCAGGCTGGGCTCTGCCCCCTCTGACTGCGAAATCAGAAACCGCGACAGCGTCAGCGCCTCGGCAATTTGCGATCGCTGCATAGCGGTCAAATGCGAACCCATAGGATTTCCTGCCTACCAGCCATTTCAAGTGTGATGACATAGTCAGGCCGATCACTCGGGTGCGGACTCCGCAAAATTACTGACTGCCGCCATCAAAGACAGTTTGCCCAATCGGCTGACCTGATTGACACCGACTACCCGAAAACATCAATCTCAACAACGGCAACCCCTACGACGGCTCATCCGACTGCAACGACAGGGCTTTCATCGCCGCTTGTTGGCTCACGGTTTGGTACAAATCTCGCAGGTGAGCCATCACAATCCGGGCATCATTCACGGGCAGTGGAATCGAGTCGAGCACATCTAGCACGGTCTCGCCAGCCGGAGTGATGACCACCAAAGATGGATCTAGCGGCTCGTTATATTGCCAGAATTGGGCGACATTGACCGGTGGATAAGCAGCGCGGGCTGGCGCGATCGCCGATTCGGCAGCGGCCTCCGTGGGCCTCGTTTTCGCCTCGGCATCTACATCTGCCCTGTCACCGCCCTCTACCGCTGCGGCCTGCTGACGCTGTTGCCGCAAGGTCGCCAAAATTTGGCCGCGATCGCGCCCCCGCAGCTGAAACAAAATGAAGGGATCTTCGCGAAAAAAGTCGCCGAGCTGATAATAGACTGCGGCGATGTGCTTGCAGGGATTCTGGGGATCAGGGCAGTCGCATTTGGAATGCACTTCCGATAGCTGAAACGGAAACAGGCTCAAACCATTAGCCGTAAAGACGCCCTCAATATCATCGGGCATTTCCCCCGCTAGCAGTTGCGCCGAAAACAACGCATGTACCGCCAGACTATCGATGACATAGTTCCAGTCTTCGTCGGTAAAGGCATCGAGCCAAATAGACAATTTGTAGGGATCATCAGCAGTGCCTTGCACCAGCGCGATCACCTTAGAGCCTTTGTATTCGATGTTGAGAATATTGCCTTCACGGGCATACTTACGCCCCCGCTCCAGCCGTTTTTTGAAGCGGTAGTTGTTGAGCAGATCGACCCAACGCTGCACCCACCACGCTTCTTGTTCAAGCTCGTAATTAGACGGCATAACTGGGCTGCGAGTCATGGGCAATGGCAGGTAAATCGGACAATATCAACGAGGGCAAAAGTTCCACGCAGGCGATCGCTCACTCCTGGCTTCTGAGTCCACTAATTGGGGGCTCCGTCAGGAGTCGCCGAGCCAGCGGGAGCAACGCTTTAAAGGATGATTGCTCTACAACCTTACCTGACTCAGGTGACGGCGCGGGTCAGTGGTGCGATCGCGCTGAATCTTTTCATACAGCTCACGTTCTTGCTCGGTGAGGGTTTTGGGCGGCGTGATGACAACGCGCACCAGCTGATCCCCCCGTGCCCCTTTGGGACTGGGCCACCCCTTGCCCCGCAGCCGCAGCGACTGACCCGATTTCACGCCGGGGGGTAGATTCATGGTGACAGAGCCATCGGGGGTCGGCACCTGAATTTTGCCGCCCAATACCGACTCATCAGGGGCGATCGGCACTTCACACACCAAATTTTCGCCCTCAAATTGAAAGATATGGTGCGGCAGCAAATTGACAATCAGGTAAATGTCGCCCCGCTGCTTCGAATAGGGATTCAGTTGTCCCTTGCCCCGCAGCCGCACTTTCGTCCCCTGCTTGGCCCCTGCCGGAATGCGCACTTCCACTTCATCCTCGCCAATTTTGAGGCGCTTTTGGGTGCCGTGAAAGGCTTCACTCAGGGTGAGAGAGATCTTAGCCTCTTGGTCAAAGGATTGCTGGCTCGGCGCTCCTGCCGTGGGGAAGCCATCAAAGCTGTTGCCAAAACCGCCGCGCGGCGAAGTGCGATAGGACGTATAGCCCCCCGGCGATCGCCCGGTCGGCGCACCATAAGCCCCAGGACCGCCCCCAAAGCGACCTAGTAATTCATTGATAAATTCGTCAAAACTGCCGTAATTGCTAAAGTCGAAACCGCCAAAATCTGCGGCATTACCGCCATAGCTGCCCGCGCTCTCCGCCTGTTGCCAGTAACGACCAAACTGATCGTATTTTTGGCGTTTATCACTGTCTGACAAGACTTCGTAAGCTTCACTGATTTCTTTGAACTTGGCCTCGGCGGCTTCGTCACCAGGATTCACGTCGGGGTGATACTTCCGGGCCAATTTGCGAAAAGTGCGCTTGATGTCGTCAGCACTGGCGGACTTGCTCACGCCCAGGGTCGAATAATAGTCTTTAAAATCAGTGGCAGCCATCCAAACATCCCCTCCTAACCGGCTGACAATTACCTAAGCTGCTAAAAATTACTGCCATCGCCGAGAGCCTAACGAGACTCACCAGCATTCAGCAAATACATCTCTCAGACCTTTGATTGCTCCCAGCCAAACATTCAAGAAACTGGAGAATCATTGAGCGCTCAGTCATCTTTTGTCTTGACTATAGGCTATCAAAGCAGCTTAGTCTGAAAGGTTCGGTTATCTCCCCGGCGCGATCGCCCCTCTCCCTGTCGAGGAAGTGCCCTTGCCCGCTCACGGTAAAAACCGATCCAGCGCGGCTTTGAGTTCTTCAATTTCGGC
This sequence comes from Halomicronema sp. CCY15110, assembly GCF_016888165.1. Taxonomy (GTDB): domain Bacteria; phylum Cyanobacteriota; class Cyanobacteriia; order Phormidesmidales; family Phormidesmidaceae; genus Halomicronema. The sequence goes on from NZ_JACSWC010000261.1 coordinate 12,136, forward strand.
TTCAATGTTGCCTTCTTGGGAAGCGCGGGTAACGCATTCGCTCAAGTGTTCATCCAAAATGATGCGGGCTACGCGATCCAGGGCACCCCGCACCGCGGCAATTTGCACCAGCACATCCGGACACGGACGGCTTTCTTGAATCATGGTCTTAATGCCGCGAATGTGTCCTTCAATTCGGGCAAAGCGATTCAGGATGCGCTGCAACGACTCTGGATCATGAACATGGGCATGGGGGGCATCATGGGTATGCGGGGCAGCCGCTGGCGAGGACGGCGAGATTGCCGAGGTCGGCGCAATGTCTTCTGATGAGCGGTTCGGTTTGGCGATCGCCATATACATTCCTTCAGCAATACGAGCGGGTCAGTTACCTGACGGGGCTTCAAATCCAGACAGCTGCGCCAGTTCTTCCAGCGAGCGGGTACCGGGATACAGTTCGCCCTCGATCTCCCAAGTGGGATACCCCTGGATTTCTTTGGTTTGGCACAGTTCCGGCTGCGCATTTTCGCCCTCGGGGTCGCATTCCACATAGGGCACTTCGTCAACGGCATCACCGAATAATGCCTTCTGATCTTGACAGTGAGGACACCAAAAGGCTCCGTACATGGTGGCCTCTTGGGCCGTCAGATGACTGGCCAGGCGGGCTTCATAGGGCGCATCAGCCGCCAACTCTGTACTGCCGCCGCTGCTCTCAGCAGTCGTCGGAGAACAACTGCTGAGAGCTAGCCCTAATACGGCCAAGCAGCCCGTCAAAGATAATAAAGCCGCACGATATTTTCCGGCAGGACGGTGGATATGGGTCATAACAACAAAGAGTAACCAGTGAACAACATCAAATCAGGGATATGAGGTCAAAGTGACCTGAGGACTATGCAGTCTGTAACGACCTTGATCAAAGCATTCATCCTACTTCTTCTTCGCGCCCCCAGCCCCCCTACGGAAAACCGCTCTGTGTCTACATTCCTCAGCCCCTTCTCCCAGTTTTGGGAGGAGGGGGCCGAACAAGTCCTTTTCTGAGCTTTGGGAGAGGAATTTAGGGTGAGGGCGAACCTGTGGCTAGACAAATCGAGTCTGTAATGACCTTGACCAAGTCTTGCTGTACGCTGACCAATGCCGTCCCAAGATTCGGCAATCCCGGCTTGGCAGGCGACTAACGGGTTCATTATCGTAGCTAGTTACTATGAGACAAGACAGTCAACATACTAGCTTTCGCAGCGGGTTCTGCGGCAAAGCTTTAGGCTTAATTCAACACCTTCGGAGAGAGTAATGGCAGTGATGGCTTGGTGGCATTCCTGGCAAAAGCTGATAGTGCGGTTAGTTGCGATCGCGTTAGTGGCCTGTGTGACGCTGGTAACGGGTCAGTCCGCCGCAATGGCGCAATCGGTGACTGAGGAGGTCGCCGTGCCGACGCCGCCCCGCAGCTTTGTGGCGCTGGCAGTCGAGCAGGTCGGCGACGCCGTAGTGCGCATCGATACCGAAACCACAGTGGTGCGCGAGACGCCGGATTTATTTTTCGACGATCCCTTCTTTCGAGGCTTTGCGGGACCTAATGGCTTGCCCCGCTATCCCCAGGAAGAACTGCTACGGGGTCAAGGTTCTGGCTTCATCATTTCGGCGGCAGGCGATATCCTCACCAATTCTCACGTGGTGGATGGGGCCGATCGCGTCACGGTAACCTTAAAGGATGGCCGCAGTTACGAGGGCGTGGTGGAAGGCCAGGATAGCGTGACCGATCTAGCCGTCGTTAAAATTGAGGCGGACGACGAATTGCTGCCGGTGGCGGCATTAGGCAACTCTGATGCGATTAAAGTAGGCGACTGGGCGATCGCGGTGGGCAATCCCCTCGGCTTAGACAACACCGTTACCTTGGGGATCGTCAGCACCCTCAAGCGTTCCAGTGCGTCGGTGGGCATTCCCGACAAGCGCTTGGACTTTATTCAAACCGATGCGGCGATTAACCCGGGCAACTCGGGTGGCCCATTGTTGAACCAAAACGGGGAAGTGATTGGCATCAATACCGCCATTCGCGCCGATGCCATGGGCATTGGCTTTGCGATTCCCATCAACAAGGCGAAGGAAATCAAGGATCAGTTGGTGGCGGGTGAAAGCATCGCCCACCCTTATCTCGGCGTGCAAATCGCGACCCTCACGCCAGATATTGCCCGTCGCAACAACGAAGATCCCAATGCGGGCGTCCTCTTGCCAGAAGTAGCTGGGGTCTTGGTGATCCGCGTGGTGCCCAATACGCCCGCTGCGGAGGCCGGACTACGCCGGGGCGACGTGGTGTTGGAAATCGACGGTGAAGCGATCGCCTCGGCGGATGTGCTGCAACGGCGGGTGGAAGACAGCCGGGTCGGCCAGACGCTACGCCTCAAGGTCAAACGGGGCAACCAAACTGAGCAGTTGGCCGTCACCACTGCTGAGCTGGAAGGTGGCGATTAGGTCGGCTGTCGTGCTGAGCTTTTGCAGATGGCCCCATCTACCCTAAGCTGAGCTGACAGTTATGCAAGCATGAGTCTGACTACTCGCTTAATTTGCTGGCCAGTCGCCCAGCTGGCGGCAACGGCAACGGTGGTCTGACGAGTGCTTGCAATCGACTGAGTTTGGCAGTTTCATGCGCGATCGCGGCGTTAGATTGAGGAGCTTTAACGATGGCTAACCCGGCTCAACCCAATTCGCAGGCGGTGATGATCGCTGGGATGCATCGGTCAGGCACGTCACTGACGGCCTCAATTCTTCAGCAAGCTGGGGTCTTCATCGGCGACCAATTACTCGGCGCAGCAGCCAGTAATCCTAAAGGACATTTTGAGGATCGAGATTTCCTCACGCTGCATATTGATATTTTGACGGCTCTGGGACTGAGTTCTGAGGGTTGGTTAACCGTGGGTCAGTTGGCGGTGCCAGAGCAGTTGTGGCCGCGTGCCCAAGCCCTGTGCGATCGCCGCCAACAAGCTCATGACCTGTGGGGCTGGAAAGAGCCGCGCACGACCCTATTGCTCAATTTTTGGAAGCAGCTACTGCCTGAAGCCAAAGTGGTGTTGCCCTACCGAGCCCCTTGGGAAGTGCTGGACTCTTTGTTTACTCGCAGTGATCCAGCGTTTATCAACAATCCGAATTTCGCCGTCGAAGTCTGGCTGACTTACAATCGAGCGGTTTTAGAGTTTTACCAGCAATATCCCGACGATTGCTTCCTCTTTCACTGCGATGTGTTGAAGACCCATGAAGCTGGCTTTATCGAACAGTTGCGACATAAGTTGCAAGTCCCGTTGAGCGTGCCCGACCAGCCGCTATTTGACCCAGCGGTGATGCACAAACAGATTAATGACACCCATCGTCCCACGCTGTTAGCGCGTCATTTTCCGGAAACGCTGGAGGTGTACGCGGCGCTGCAGCAAGCCGCAGACTTGCCGACGCCCCAAAACTGGGAAGCGACCCTCGCCACGGATGTTGATGAAGCCGTCTATCGGGCCTGGGTATTAGAGGATTGGCGGGCCTATAACTACTGCCAAACGGAAAAGCGCCAGCTCAAGGCGGAGATTCAACAGCTCAAAGTAGAGATGCAGCAGCAGCGAGAAAGGTGCGATGCCGAGGTTCAGCAGATACAGGTCTGCCTCGACAATGCCCATGAAACGATTAGGGTGATGGAGGCCAACCGGGCTTGGCAACTGCGAAATGCTTGGCTGAGCTTGAAAAATGCGCTAACAGGCAGTGCCACCGAATAATCCAGACGGTCTGGTCGGCCACATGATCATGCGATCGCCCGGCCTGAAGCGTTAATAGCGATCGCCTCGGGCCATTGGCCAGCCAGCCGCTACCAACTTTTTCAGTCTGCAACGGAGACTTGATTGAACCTTTTTGATCGCCCCCCAGTCTAAAGGGACGTCCACATCATGAGCTGGGGCATCATCTGTGACTGTGACCTCACCGGAGTCAGCAATGTCGGCGCTACCAATGCCCGATGCTGACCTCATTCAGCAATGTTTGCGTGGACAGCGATCGGCATTTCCAATCCTTTATCGTCGATATCAGCGGCAGGTGCGGGGGACGCTGTTTCAGCTCTGTGGGGCAGCGGAGTTGGATGATCTGGTGCAAGAGGTCTTTTTCCGCGCCTGGAAGGGATTACCTAAGTTTCGGCAATCGGCCCAGTTTTCGACTTGGCTGTATCGCATTGCCTGGAATGTGGCGACCGATCGCCGCCGTGCCCAAGGCCAAGCGCGATCGCAGTCCCTGCCAGTTCCCCCTGCGCCATCGGCAGAGCCGTCCACTCTGACCCAACTGCATTACGAAGACGTGGTGCAGCGGGGGCTACAAACCTTGTCTTGGGAGCATCGCGCCGTGATCGTCCTGCACGATCTCGAAGATTTGCCCCAGCAAGAAGTCGCCAGTATTTTGCACATTCCCAAGGGCACGGTGAAGTCACGGCTGCACCATGCCCGCTCAGCCTTGAGGACGTTTTTGCAACAAGAAGGGATTCAGCTATGACCTTGCCGCCTAACCCTCCCGACGACGATCGCCTGGTTGACTTCTTGCGTCGCCATCGTCCGGCCCCGCCCCCCGCTGCGCCTCAGTTAGAGGCGCAAATGATGGCCCAATTGACACCACTGTCTTCGCCGCCAGTGCTGACTCAGCCGCGACGATGGGCCATCCCAGCGGTAGCAGCAGCGCTAGTGCTGGGGGTCGGGGGCTGGGTCGTTGGGCGCTCCACGGTACCTAGTTTGCCGACGGCTTCGGCGTCAGAGGTGGAAGTGTTTTTGGCCGACACCTGGTATGGCAGTGCCTACGACGATGAGGTGCGCCTACCGCTGGATACGACTCAGCCTGATTGGTTGGCATCGGTCTACGCCACGCCTTATTAGTTTTTGATGATTGATTTTGGAGATTTCTTATGAACCGTAGAACGTTGTCTTTAATCGCGATCGCGACCCTCGCTGTGCCCGTAGTGGTCGGTTTCAGCGCCTCTCAGTTGCAAGCCCAAGGCGGTGGCCGCCCTGGGATGGAGGGTGGTCATGGCCTGGGCGCAGGCCATCGGGGTGATCACGCCGAGCACTTGATTGAAACCCTGGATCTCAGCGAAGCACAGGTCGCACAAATTCGCGCGATTCGCGAGGGCGATCGCGACACCATGCAGGCCCTGCACGCCAATCTCAGAACCGAACGCGAAACGATGCATGACCTGATGTCGGGCACCGCCTCTGAGGCGGAACTCCGGGCCCAGCACGCAGAGATTCAAACCCTACACCGCGAAGTTGCTGACCTGCGGTTTGAAAACATGCTCGCGGTGCGCAATGTGCTGACCCCGGAGCAACGCACAGACCTCTCGGAACGCATGGAACAGCGCCGTGAAGACCATCAGGGCCGGTTTCAAGAGCGCCGCGAAAGTCGCCGCCAGCACCGCCTAGCCGAATAACCGCGACCAGCAGCGGGAAGGCGAGTTTAGGGGACGGTGCCCTCGGTTCTCAGCGCCATCATATCGGTCGAACTGAGAGGGAACTGTCCCCGACTATGCTGTGTGACCGCGATCGCTCCCTTGTTTCAGAGCGAGGCACTGCACAGGTAGCGCCGCCTATTCCCAACGGGTTCGGAATAGGCGGCGCAAATCAAGAATTTCGCCATTGCGTGAAGGTTAACGGTGAGGCCGGTCAATTGACGCCTTGACGGGAAGATGACGCAATTTACGCCGAACTCAGATCCATGAAAATATTGCATCGCGTTAAAAAATATTCACCCCTGTTGCATCAGTGATCTCAAGGCACCTCCGCTCTCTAGACTTGAAATGTAGAGCCCAGAGCTAATTTTTGAGGGCGGATCCAGCAGGGTTAGCAGGCCACATATCGATGGCGTTGCTCTTGCTTCGTCTCCCTCGGCATGCGTACGTGGCGGGGCTCGGCTGAGCTGACCTTCAACGAGCAGGAGGACTGTTATGGCTTCCCACCTCACGATTTACACCCCCTCGGTGCGATCGCTGCGCCTAACCCAAGCCAGCATTGTGCTGTTAGTCATCATCACTGGCATCGTTAGTGCGGTAATCGTGCGATCGCAATGGGAACGTGACGCCCTACAGCCTGAACCAACACCGATCACCCAAGTCAAAACTTGGGAAGCGCTGGGTCGCTAATGGGCACATCGGCGTAATCGCGCCGCTGGCTAGCCGGAGTTAAAGACTGGCGTCGCGGCGGATGAGCTGCACGGCATCATAGCCGTCGATCGCTGTCATAAATACTTTCACCGCTTCGTCTCTGGCGGTGGGTACCGTTTTGCCGACAAAATCCGGGTGAATGGGCACTTGCCGATGACCGCGATCGACCAGCACCGCTAGCTGAATCATGTCGGGACGACCGTAATCATTGACCGCATTCATCGCGGCGCGAATCGTCCGCCCGCTATAGATCACATCATCGACCAACACCAACGTTTTGCCAGCAAGGTCAAACTCCATCTCAGTCCGCTCTGGGGTGCGGATGCCAATGCTATCGAGATCATCGCGGTAAAACGTGATGTCCAGCGTCCCCACCGGCACCGTCTGCTGTTCTAAATGCTTAATTTGCTCAGCTAGCAGGTAAGCCAACGGCACACCCCGCGTATGAATGCCCACCAGCGCCAGCTGATCCAGCGCACTCGTCCGCTCCACAATCTCCGACGCCAATCGATTAATGGTGCGTCGCATTTCTTCTGGAGACAGCAGTTCAACAAAGCTGGTCATAGGTTTTATGGTTACCAGGGCTGGGGGCCGACAAGCAGTAGAGCGCCGATCGATCGCATCCTCTCAAACTCTAAACTAAGACTGCGAAACCCTGATAGAGATCCGGGGGCCAAATCTTCCGCATTCGAGACAGGGGCGCTCTACAGTCATGGGCAACCGATGAACGTGTAGCGCCCCCCCAGCAATATGCCGCCCACCAGTAGCCACGACCACACAGCCCAACGGGTCAGTTGCAGCCCCTGCTGAATGACACCGGGGGTAATGGGGCGCAGGGACTCGGCGAGCAGCGGCTTCCGCTTGACTTCGCCCCGATAGGTGTTCAGCCCCCCCAGTTGCACCCCTAGGGCAGCAGCATAGGCGCACTCGCTCCACCCCGCGTTAGGGCTCGGATCCGCAACGGCGTCCCGGCAACACAGCTGCCACACGCGGCGGGGCTGGCCCGACAGCAGGGCAATCGTCACCACCGTGAGCCGACAGGGCAGCCAAGTCACCGCATCTTCGCTACGAGCACTAAACCAGCCGAGGTCTTGATAGGGCGCAGTTTGATAACCAATCATCGAGTCTAAGGTGCTGAGGGCTTTATAGGCGATCGCCGCCCCCACTCCCCAAGCAGGCGCGATCGCAAATCCCCAGAGTCCATAGAACAGCGGTGCCATCACCCCATCAGTGGCATTCTCGCTAATGGTTTCCATCACCGCCCGCAGCACCGCCGCTTCCGAAAGTTGATCCGTATCGCGACCCACGTATAGTGCTAGGCGGGTTCGTGCCGTGGACAAATCGCCGTCTGCGAGCGGCTGTAAAACTTCTTCGGCAGCACGCCTTAAACTCCGCGCCGCCAGGCAACTGGCAAATATGATGGCGGCGATCGCCCCGCCCAATAGGGGATGAATGGACTGGGCTAAGCGCACGAGCCCCACCGCGATCGCGCCGCTCACCAATGGTAAACCAATACCCAATAGGATCCCGGCTCCCCGTTGTCTCCAGGCCGAGGCCATCGTTTTGAACACCCAGGTTTGGTAGCGCTGAATCGCCCACCCCATCACCTGCACCGGATGCAGCCAATGCCAAGGGTCACCCACCACAAAGTCGATGAGGCACCCGAAGAGCGGAATCGCGATCGGCCAACTACACCACAAAACTGGCATTCTCTCCTTGGGATGCTTGCCAACTGCGCGCGTCGTAGTACAAATCCTCTAAGGAAATGCCATACACAGCTTCCTTCATCTTTTCATGGAGCCGCTTCCAAATGCTGAAGGTGACCCAGTCTTCAGCCTGTGAGATATCCGGGGCATAGCTGCGAAGTGGTGACGCGGTTTCGCCCACTGCCGCCAAAATTTCTCCGAGTGAAATATCTGCCGCCGGTCGAGCCAACCGATATCCCCCTTGTACTCCCCGCACTGAAACCACCAAATTGGCCCGCCGTAACTCAATGAGCAACTTTTCCAAATAGGGGGCAGGGAGGTTCTGACGTTGGGCGATCGCCTTCACCGAAGCCAAGTGGCCCGGCGCTTGCAAACTCAAATCCAACAATGCTTTAACGCTGTAGTGGCCCCGCTTAGTCAGTTTCATAAGCACGTCGCAGTAGAACATGGAGTCGAGCGAGCCATCGTCAACGGGGGCATCCCCATGTTGGCTGGCGGATCGTCCTCCCAAGCCAGATGTCCGCCCTTAACCATTGCCACCCTCGCAAATTTGGGTGCGCCATAACCAACTTCCCGAGCAAATCAGGATCGAACAACGACCGCCCACTCGTAGAAAAACAGTATTGAGTCCAGTCATGACCCACATTCAACAACGTATCAGTTAGCGACCCTCGCGATCGCAGTCCGGTCATGGGGCACCACGCCGCGATCGCCCATAACCACCAATGGAATCCGGCCAATGGAATCCGGCCACATCTAATTAGCCGCCCTCTCTGCCCCTACCAACGGGCAGCAGAAAAACCAACGGGTGGCAGAAAAATGGTTTTAATCATTGTCGGCAGCGACAGAAAACACTAGCTAGACAATCAGATAGTGGCGAACCCCAGCCCAACACGTAGCCTCATCATTTTCCAGCAGTTATCACGAAATCACCATCCACCTGGGAAATTTTGCGTTAACATTCGATTCTTGAAACGTGCATCAAATCAGCGGTTAAATCATCGGGTTCAATTTCTCATAATTAACCTTAATGCTAAGAAACCGGATGGGAGAGATCTAAATTTGAAATTTAGGATTACAGTTGGTGGCGGTAGGTGAGACAACTGCACCGACTTCAACTATTTTTCACTCTGCGTGCTGCACTGTTGTAGATTGTGAGACATCAACAATGGCCGAAATTCAAAATATCGAAATGCTGACCGGGCAAGCTTTAGTTCAAAAAGTCAAAGAGTTAGAAAGTCTAACTAAAGAGGAAAAAGCCAGGGCGTGTGGTTACTACACCATTACCAAAAAAGGGACTGAGCGCGTCAACATGATGAAATTCATGAACGCGCTGATTGCCGCCGAAGGAATTGAACTTGATAGTGAGCAAAGTCCAAATGGACGAGGCGGCCGCAGTGCCAGCTACCGGATTACGGTGCAGTCCAATGGCAACTTGTTAATCGGCTCTACATACACCAAGCAGATGGGGCTTGAGCCCGGTGATGAGTTCGAAATTTCCCTGGGTCGCAAACATATTCATCTCAAGCAGTTGGGGGTGGATGATGAAGGCGACAACTAAACTAGCAACTCGCTTAGCGCCTAAACGAGTTGTTTGCTTAAGGCAAAACAGTTGAGAGGTTGGGTAATCTGCACGCCATGAGTAACCTGATCAGCGCCACTCTTCATCACCGTATCGTGCTCGTATTGGCCTTTTCCAAAGCCAGTCGCCCCGCCTAGCCCCCCATTCTGCCCAGTTACTGAGGTGATGGCAAAATCATCAAATGGGCAACCATGGATCAACCATCAAGGGTGCCCCTGACCAAGAGGCTGGCGCACTGTTGGCAGCATTAACACCGTGCCTGAATTACCAGGGCGCTGTTGTTACATCAATCCTCTGTTTATTGGGTGTTCGTACCACAGAACTGATATGTCTATCCCGTTCATCCTAGAAGTTGTTCTCGGCTTAGTCTTCATCTACTTTGCCCTTAGCCTCTTGGCGAGTGAAATACAGGAAATTATTGGCACGCTTTTGCAATGGCGGGCAGAGCATTTGAAGCGGTCAATTGAAGTATTGATTGCGGGTAATGACCCCACCAGTAAAGCCGCGGCTGAAGCCTTTGCCGATCGCCTGTATGACACGCCGCTGGTGCGCAGTCTCAATCAAGAAGCCACCGGCCCGATCGCCCACTTCTTTCGCCTCATCAATCAAGCCGCTGGCCGACTTTATCGACTGGTCACCCGTACCCGCAATGTGTTTGGGAATAAAACGAGCGGCCCTTCATACATTCCCGCAAAAACCTTTTCCCAAGCCCTGCTCGATAATTTACAGATTGAAGATTTGCGCACAGTGCTGCTGGAAAGTCGCTTAGGGCGATTTACGGAAGAGCAGTTGATGCTACCGCTAAATCGCATGGTCAACGACTTGCGGGCCAGCACCGCCAACGAGTTTTTGTTGAACGCCGAGTTTCGCACGTTAGAGGCATCGGTCAGTCAACTGGTTCATGATTTTCGGGAGAAGCGCACCACCCTATCGGAAACCATTGACCGCTTGATTCTCCGGTTGGATGAATTTACCGTAGCGGCTCAGGTAGCGCTGCCGGACAATCACCACCTGACTGAGACATTTATGCGGCGGCTAGAGTTTCTCAAGCAAGCGTTAGCCAGCACCACGTTGGATAAAGCGGCCTTGTTGAAGCGGATTCAGCCTAGTCTGGCAGAGTTAGTGTCGGTGGTCGATCGCCAAAGCCCCGTTTACCAAGAGTTAAAAAGTCTGGCCGGTAAAGACGGCGGCCGAGTGCGAGCCATCTTTGAGCGGATCGACAACCACGGTATCCCGCAAAGTTTGCAATCGACCCTGCTGTCGTTAGCCGACAAGGCGGGCAGCTCATTAGCGGCCAAAGCTAGTGATACGGTGCTCAACACGATGCAGAATTTGGCTGATGACTCAGTCAGCAACTTGAAAATTTATCTCTCTGACCTAGAGACTGATGTGAAGTCGTTGGGCCAAGAAGTTGAAAGCTGGTTTAATCGCGGCATGGATCGTTCCCAAGGCGTTTACAAACGCAATGCAAAAGCCGTGGCCTTGCTGATCGGGATCGCGATCGCGATCTCATTGAATGCTGATTCGCTCCATATTCTTGATCGACTCTCGCGAGATCCCGCCATTCGCAGTGCGATTAATCAAGCGGCAGAAGAAATTGGCTCTGCGAATCCAGCAGCGATGGCTGAAATCGAAGCTCAAGTGGATGATGCTCTCAACCAGTTGCCGATTCCCATCGGCTATGGCGAGGCCGTGACCAGCAAACAGCAAGCTGCCCAGGCGAATTGGTTTATCCCCTTGGTGCCGCGACGAGTCGTTGGTTGGTTTATTACGGGCTTCGCCATTTCCATGGGATCTAGCTTTTGGTTCAATCTACTCAAGCGAATTGTGGACGTGAAGAATTCTGGCAAGCTGGATGACTCCGAGTAGGCCGGAGTGACCGCCGAACAACCGTCTCTCTTAATATATGCGGTGCTGCGATCGCATCGGTTCAGTCACGCGTCGATGGGGTCACCCTGGCGCGATCGCAATCATCAGCCCCCCAGCCATCGAGGAACAGATCCCCCATAGAGCAATGACTAATCGGCCCACGGTTAAGGATTACCAGGTGGTCAAAGGGTGAAAATATTCACAATTTACAAAGTTAGCCCACAAAAGTTGTGGGAATAGTAATAATAGAAATACATCAAAACTTCGTTCATCCTCATTGCCCTCACAGACTTTTGTTCTTTGTATCGATGACTGATGAGGACGGAAGTAGGGAATTTCCCGAAGGAACGCGCCCCCATTGATTAATCGCATTTTTTGGAGGCGGTACTATGATGAGTACTTCATTGGTTCAAGGTTTAGAAATTGTCGCTATCGTTAGCGCGATGGCAGTTGTGGTCTCTCCTATTCTGTGCTGGATTTTGCCCGATCGCACCAGCGCACTAGAGGTTGAAACGCCTACCAGACAATTGGTTTAGCAGATGCCACGGCTGAATCATGTTCCGATCGATGGGCGTCAATAGTACGCCGTCAGCGATCGCCAGTGCATTGAGACCGTAGCTAAAAATTATCCCCTTTCACGCCAAAAGGCCAGTCCATGGACTGGCCTTTTGGCTTATTAGCCGAACCTCAGCAGATGAGGTAAAAGGCAGAATAATGACAACAAATCGTCAAATCTAAGTGGCTCAACTCACGACTTTTCTGTAGTGTAATTGCCGAACTTCTGAGGTGGATTCCACGACAAAACCTGGATTGCGTTGTCCCAGAATGATGTCGCACCACTCCTTTTTACACACAAAAAATGTAAGCAATGGCCGTTAACCGTACTGCCGCTGCCCCCAACAAGCCGGCAGTTAGTGCGCCCAGTCGCACCAGCCGCTAACTAGGCGAGGTTGCCCGGTCGCACGGTGTAAGCCTTGTGCATCGGGTAGCCATCTTGAGCGTAAATGCGATCAACACAGTTCAGGGCAATGTCTAAATCTTTGAAGACCCTCAGCACGTCTTCTTTGCCATTGGCATAAAGAACGCATAGTTCCCAGAGCATAAGTGCCTCCTAATAAGGTCTGCGGTAGACCACGAATCAGCAGTGATAGAGGGGCATGGATCACTTCAGCATAGGGGGGGCTGGAACAGGTGTAATCCGCAGGACTATTGATTCTTGCCGGTAGCACCAAATGAGTAATCTACGCACAATCTACAGGGTGCCTGCCACACGACATTCTGAGACCGCTCGGCATAGAGGGGAGCACATTTCGGTAATGTGGGCTGTGTGAGCCAACGAGGACGAGGACGAGCAGCCGTGACTCAATATGACTGTGTGGTGGTGGGGGCGGGGCCAGCGGGCAGTAGCACCGCTTATCACCTAGCCCAACAGGGGGCAACCGTTTTGTTACTAGAAAAAGCGGCGTGGCCCCGGTCGAAACCTTGCACAGGGGCTGTATCCCCTCGGGTGGCAGAGTGGTTTGACTTTGACTTTGCACCAGCGTTGGCTAATACCGTGCGGCGGGTGCGCTACACCTGGAAACTGGGGGACGAAATCACCTCGGAACTGGAAACGGCAGAGCCCATTTGGATCGTCCGTCGCGAGACCTTTGATCAGTTTTTGGTTGATCAGGCGATCGCTCAAGGAGCCGCCCTGCATGATCAGACTCTGGTCTCTGGCGTCGAGTTGGTGAATGGGCTTTGGCATATTCAAACATCACGCGAAACCTATCGGGCGCGCTATTTGGTGGCGGCTGACGGGGCCAACGGCCCGGTTTCCGGGTGGTTGGGGCTGGCGAGTGCCAAACTCCGCGCTGCCGCCGTCTTGGAGTTCCCGACTCCCTTGCCGCCGGATCAAGCCGCGCTCAATTTTGAATTCGGGTTGCTGAAAAGTGGCTGTCTGTGGTGCTTTCCCCGCGATCGCGATGCGGTGATGGGGGGCGTCACGCTCTTGGGCAAACAAACGCCGAATTTTGAGCAAACGTTTGCCACTTATGCCCAAAATTTTGACCTAACAGGCGGCAACTGCCAAGTCCATCCCGTCAAGCTGTGGGATGGGCACCGCACGCTACATACTCAGCAAGCCTTGGTCGTGGGCGAAGCAGCGGCCATTGTCGATCCCCTCTCGGCGGAGGGGATTCGCCACGGCATGTATAGCGGCATAAAGGCGGCTGAAGCGATCGCGGCAGCCCTGGCCGGAAAACCGGACGCCCTGGCTGGCTACACCGCTGCCATGCATGAATGGGGCGACAACATGCAGTGGGCGCAGCGCATTGCGAGTGTGTTCTTCCGGGTGCCGGGCCTGGGCTATCGGGTAGGCATTAAGCGCCCGACTATGACCCAGCGTATGGGCCAATTGCTCGCGGGCGAAATTCAGTACAGCGACATTGCGAATCGAGTGATCAAACGACTCACAACGGGATTCATTCCCGGTCGCTCTTAAAAGTGCGGTGCTGCGCTTGAGCGCGGCTTGGGCAAAGATGACAGCTTTGAGCGCCGATCCTTTACAAAGAGGACTGAGCGAGATTTTGCAACGCATCGCCCGTCACGCGGCAGAGTTGCCACTCGGGTTTAATCACCGCTCCCATGCGTTCATAAAAGGCGATCGCGGGACTATTCCAGTCCAGCACATTCCAATCCAGCCGCGCACAACCACGGGCCACAGCGACTTGTCCCAATACCTGCAACAGGGCCTTGCCAATGCCCTGACCACGATAATCCGGCAGCACAAATAGATCTTCCAAATAAATGCCGGGCTGCATCAAAAAGGTGGAGTAATTGTGAAAAAACAGGGCAAAGCCAACGGGGGTATCGCTCACTCGGGCCAGCAGGGCTTCGGCATAGGGGCGATCGCCAAATAGGTGTTGCGCCAAGTCATCGGCGCTGCCAGTCACTTCGTGGGCCAGCTTTTCGTAATCGGCCAGGGCCTGGATCAGGTCAGAGATCGCGGACACATCGGCGGGCTGTGCTGGGGTAATGGTCAAATTTGACGAAGAATCAGACATCGACTTTAGGTAAAATTGCAGCCTACGATAATAGTGTGCCAGCGGAGTGATGCCAACCGACAGATTGCCTTCCTCACCTGAGGCGATCGCAACAGTGAGTGGCTCAACTGTCTACAGCCAACCGTCGCCGACAGCCAACCGCCGGAGTGGTCTGTCTGCTTTCCCAGGAGGAAACGGCAAAGTTGGGGAAATGGCATGAAACCCATCAGTATCTAGGATTTCAGGGGCTGACGCTGACGCCTCACCGCCTCCCCCCAGGCCCCGTTGATGCTGCGCTAGCGGACACCAGGAACCGCGTAGGTGGTAGGGCCGCCCAACCCGAAAGCACAGGTCTACCATCTACCATATATATTGTTGGTGTAGGACAGCGGCCAAAAACAGTCGGTGGGCGATCGCGAGAGACGACGACTTGGGAAGTTCTTCGATAAAGTTGAGGGGTTATCTGTTGCACGTCATACAGCACAGCCCGCCCAGACACCGCAGGCTGAAAGAATATCAAAGCAGTTAGGAACGGGACGAACGAGGAGACACGAGTCGAATGGGTAAAGTTGTTGGTATTGACCTTGGGACAACCAACTCAGTGGTCTCCGTGATGGAGGGGGGTAAGCCCGTTGTCATTGCCAATGCCGAAGGTATGCGGACGACTCCCTCGGTGGTGGCCTTTAGTAAAGACGGCGAGCGCCTAGTGGGACAAATGGCGCGGCGACAAGCCGTGTTGAACCCCCAAAACACCTTTTACGGCGTCAAACGCTACATGGGCCGTAAGTATGGCGAACTCACCGCCGACTCCAAGCGGGTGCCTTACACCATCCGTCGGGGCGACAACAATGAAGTGCGCATCCAATGTCCCCGTTTAGAGCGGGAATTTGCGCCGGAAGAAGTTTCAGCCATGATTTTGCGCAAGCTGGCGGAAGAGGCCAGTCGCTATCTGGGCCAACCCGTAACTGGCGCTGTGATTACAGTGCCCGCCTATTTCAACGACGCCCAACGACAGGCGACGCGCAACGCTGGCCGGATTGCCGGTCTGGAAGTGAAGCGCATTCTCAATGAGCCCACAGCGGCGGCCCTAGCCTATGGCCTCGATCAGCAATATAGCCAAACAGTCTTAGTCTTTGACCTGGGTGGCGGCACCTTTGACGTGTCGATCTTGGATGTGGGTGACGGCGTGTTTGAAGTGCGCTCCACCGCTGGCGACACCCAATTAGGCGGCACCAACTTTGATAAGAAGATTGTGGACTGGCTCGCCGACGAGTTTTTGGAAAAAGAAGGGGTGGATTTGCGGCGCGATCGCCAATCGCTCCAGCGCCTGACGGAAGCTGCGGAAAAAGCGAAGATCGAACTGTCCGGCGTGAACGTGTCGGAAATCAATCTGCCCTTTATCACTGCCACCGCCGACGGCCCCAAACATTTAGAAACGCCGCTGTCGCGATCTCAGTTTGAAGGGCTTTGTGGCGATCTACTCAGTCGGCTACGGGGTCCGCTAAAGCAAGCATTGTCAGATGCAGGGCTGACGCCTGACCAAATCGACGAAGTCGTGCTGGTGGGCGGTGGTAGCCGGATGCCCATGGTGCATGAGCTAGTGCGATCGCTGATTCGCCGGGCGCCCAACCAAAACGTCAATCCGGATGAAGTGGTAGCCGTCGGCGCAGCTATTCAAGCGGGCATTCTCACCCAAGAAGTGCAGGATATTTTGCTGCTGGATGTGACCCCCCTGTCCCTGGGGCTGGAAACCATCGGCGGCGTGATGAAAAAGGTGATCCCTCGGAATACCACGATCCCCGTGCGGCGATCGGACATCTTTTCCACCTCCGAAAATAATCAAACCATGGTGGAAGTCCACGTGCTGCAAGGCGAGCGGGAAATGGCCGCCGACAATAAACCGTTGGGACGGTTCAAGCTCATGGGCATTCCGCCCGCGCCCCGGGGCGTACCGCAGGTGCAAGTGGCCTTCGACATCGACGCCAACGGCATTTTACAAGTCTCTGCCATGGATCGCACGACCGGACGGGAGCAGAGCCTCACCATCCAAGGGTCTGCGACCCTAAGCGAAACGGAAGTGCAACAGATGATTCGCGACGCCGAAGAATATTCGGAAGCGGATCGCCTGAAGCGGGAACAAGTGGAAAAGCGTAACCGGGCCGAAGCCCTGACCTATCAGTCGGAACGAGTATTGCGAGAAGTGGTGCTGGATTTCGGCATGCAGTTTGCCCGCGATCGCCGTCGCCGCGTCGAGCGTTTGATTCAAGAATTGCGCGAAGCCTTGGCAAATAACGACGAACGGGGCATCGACATTATTCAATCAGAGCTGCAAGACGAAGTCTACGAGCTGAACCGCGAAGCGTATCTCTACGAAGACGACAGCGAAGAAACCGATTTGCTCGGCCAAATCGGCGGCACCCTCAAGCGCACCTTTATGGGCGACGACGATGAGTTTAACCGTTACGAAGATAGCTGGTCTCGCCGTCCCGCCTGGGAAGACGATGCCTGGAACTATGATCGCCCCCGGTTAACCGGCACTCCCCCCGCTAACGATTACTACAACTCGCCACCACCGCCGCGCTATCAGCCCGATGCCTATGGTGCGCCCCCCCGCAATGGTGCGCCCTATGAGCCACCGCGCGGTAACGACGGCTATGCGCCCCCTCCCGGTCGTCCGCCCTATGACGCTCCGGCAGCCCGCAGTGACAATGGGAACGAGCCACGTCCCGATAGTGGTCCGCCGCCTCGCCGTCCGGCCTCGGGGCCACCTTCAACGCGGGATTATGGGGGCGATCGCTATGCGCCCAATGCTAATCCGGCACCGCGCTATCCCGAGTCACCCGGTTATGGCAACGACGCTTATCGGCCTGCGCCTGACCCCTGGAGCGAGTCCGACAACTATGGAGCGGCGCGGCCCGCCGCCCCGCGCAACGATCGCGATTGGAATCGTCCCCCAACGGGTGCGCCCGCCCGATCGCCCCAAGCCCCCACTCCACGGGATCCGGCATCGGCGCGTCCCCGCCGTGACGAATACGCTGATCCCCGTCGACCGGGCGGGAACGGCTATGATAACGATTGGGGTGATGATGATGAGTGGTTTTAGTCCCGCTTATCGGCCCTAGCGTTGGATCAGATGAATTTATCAACTCATCATGGTGAGCGAACGCTTTGATTGCGTCTATGGAAAACTTTCGGAACTATTTTGAAATTTTAGGCGTAGGCCAAGATGCGTCAGGGGCCGACATCAAACAGGCCTATCGCCAACAAGCCCGCAAATATCACCCTGACTTGAATCCTGGGGATAAAGCTGCCGAGGAGAAGTTCAAGCTCTTGGGCGAAGCTTACGAGGTGCTTTCTGATCCTGAGCGGCGATCGCAATATGAAGAGTACAGCAGCTTTTGGCAACAAAAAGGCTTTCGGCAGCGAGTCAGCAGCAAGTTTTCGTTCAAAGACCTTGACTTTAGCGATCTGGGCGACTTCAACTCGTTCATCGATCAGCTCCTGAACCGCCGCGATGAGCCAGCGCGCTCCCCCGGTGGCCGTCCATCACCAGACTCGCGAACCGAACCGCGTCCGCCCCCCCGTTCGAGTAACGCACGGACGACGGCCCGGGCCACCAGCAGTAACCGCCGCGACGCCGAAGCAACGCTAACGGTGCCCCTAGAGCGGGCCTACAGTGGCGGACAAGAGCGCATTCGCCTAGAAGACGGACGCACCATTGAAGTAGAGATGCCCCCTGGCATGGTGACTGGACAGCGGATTCGCTTGAAAGGACAGGGCATGGGCGGCGGCAATCTTTACCTGCGCATTGAAGTGCAGCCCCATCCATTTTTCAAGGTGGTCGATAATGATATTTTCTGCCGCATTCCGGTGACGCCGAGCGAAGCGGCGGTGGGCAGCAACATCACCGTCCCCACGTTGGATGGGCCAGTGCAGATGACTGTGCCGCCAGGCGTACAAGCAGGCAAGCGACTACGGTTAGCGGGGCGGGGCTATCCGGTGGGGCGCGATCGCCGGGGCGACCAAATTATGGAAGTCGATGTCGTGATGCCCGTGAAACTCAGCGATCGCGAGCAGACTTTGTACCAAGAGCTGCGATCGCTGGAAAAATTCAACCCTCGGGCAGACCTGCTCAAATCCTGGCAGGCGGTGCCTCGCTAAGCGGGGTCGACTCGCTCCAGACCTAAAAGTGTCAAGATCTACGCAGTCGGAGCGGTTGGGAGATATTCCCGTTACCCTGTGAGCTAGAAACTTGAAGATCGGGTAGTAACCGAAGTGAGGAGCCAATGTTAGGGGCGATCGCGGGAGATATGATTGGCTCGGTGTATGAGTTTGATAACCGCCGGAGCAAAGATTTTCCTTTATTTACCGAGGCCACGACCTTCACCGATGACACCATTTTGTCGGTGGCCGTTGCCGATGTTTTGCTGCATGGGGGCGACTATGCCAAAGCGTTTAAGGCTTACTACTGGCGCTATCCCAACCCCACCGGCAGCTATGGCGCGCGCTTTCATCAATGGGCGGCAGCCCCGACGCTGACCCCCTACAACAGTTGGGGCAACGGCTCCGCCATGCGGGTGAGTCCAGTCGGTTTTGCGAGCACCTCGTTAGATGAAGTTCTGCAAGAAGCGGAGAAAACGGCAGCCGTCACCCACAACCATCCCGAAGGCATCAAAGGTGCTCAGGCCACCGCAGCGGCCATCTTTTTGGCGAGACAGGGCACCGCAAAAGCCGATATCCGCGACTTTATCACTGAGCAATTTGGCTATAACTTGCACCGCACCGTCGATGAAATTCGCCCAACCTACAGCTTTAATGAATCTTGTCAGGGCACGGTACCCGAAGCGATCGTCGCCTTTTTAGACGCTACCGATTTTGAGGACGCCATCCGCAACGCCGTCTCCCTAGGCGGCGACTCCGACACCCTCACCTGCATCACGGGAGGCATTGCCGAGGCGTTTTACGGCGACATTCCTGAACACATTCGTCAGCCCGTCTCTGAGCGGTTAGATGAACCGCTCAGAGACGTGGTAGCCGCGTTCCGCGATCGCTACTGCTAGAGCACAGCGGTCGGTTGGAGCCTCCTCCAGGGATTCTTCGCCGACTATCGACCTGCTGACGATGTCCCCTCAAATCTGGATGCGAATTTCGTCAACTTGCTCAATTTGTTCAGGGCTAAATCCTGCTTTTAGCAAATTTTCTAAATGAGCGGCATCGTAGTAACGACCATCGAGTTGTAACGCTTGCCGATAGCTAGCCACGGCAGCGACTGGATCTGGTTTGCTCCAGTGTGCCAGTGCCAGCGCCACCCAAGGATGGGGATTGTCAGGTTCTAACTCAGTCGCCCGTTCGGCGTGGGCGATCGCGGCGGAGACATCCGGCAACCGCTGATAAGCCAAGCTGAGGTTGTAATAGGCAATCTCGTTATCAGCTTGGAGGGTTTTGGCTTGGGTATGGGCCGCGATCGCCGCTTCCAGATCTCCATTGACCAGATAGGCAATCCCCAAAGCATTGAGCCCCGGCACATGCTCAGCATCACGGGTCAACCCTTGATTGAGGGTGGCAATCGCAACGTCGCGATCGCCCGCCAAATGCTGTGTCCAACCCAACAAGACATAACCCGGCACATGGAGTGGATCGAGAATGACGGCGGTGTTTAGGGCGGCGATCGCGCCCTCAAAATCTTCTTGTTGTCGAGCTGCGAGTCCTTGTTGACGATAGGCCGCCGCGCCATCCGCATCCATCAGAAACACCGGATAGGCTAGCTGCTCCTGAGCTTGCGGTGACAGCACCAGCGGCGATCGCAGAGGCACTCTGACCTCGGTAGTGGTACAGGCCCCCAAACTAATGGTGTAGCAATAGAGGCTGAAAACAACGGCTAGACGTATCATCAATGACCTGATCACCATCCAACAGGGGGCTGTTTACATTGTGACTCTAGTTGGCAGCAGGTTAGGCCGAATCGGACTACAGTAGACGAGCGGGTATCGCTTACCATCCCCGAAAGCTGAGTGCTGAATGATCTGGGGTAATGCGTTGGGCGATCGTCCCCGCGACACTCTGGCAGAGCATAGTTTGTGAGGATTAAATCCGATGACTACCCCCCAAGAAGGCTGTCTTCGTGTCGGCCAATCGGCTCCTGATTTCACAGCGACCGCAGTCGTTGACCAAGAATTCAAAACCATTAAATTGTCTGACTATCGTGGTAAGTACGTCGTTCTGTTGTTTTACCCGCTCGACTTTACCTTTGTGTGCCCTACAGAAGTGGTAGCTTTTAGCGATCGCCATACCGAATTCAAAGATCTCAACACTGAAGTGCTCAGCATCTCAGTCGATAGCGAGTTTGCCCACTTAGCCTGGATTCAGACGGAACGAAAACTCGGTGGCGTTGGGGATTTGAATTATCCTCTGGTATCTGATATTAAACGAGAAATTAGTACCGCCTATAACGTGCTAGACCCTGATGCGGGAGTGGCTTTAAGAGGGCTCTTCATCATCGATAAGGAAGGCGTGCTTCAGCACAGCACGGTCAACAATCTGTCTTTTGGCCGCAGCGTGGCCGAAACGCTGAGAGTATTACAGGCGATTCAGCATGTGCAAGCTCACCCCGAACAAGTCTGCCCGGTCGATTGGCAACCCGGCGACAAGACGATGGATGCCGACCCAGTCAAGTCAAAGGACTTTTTTGCCGCAGTTTAAGGCGAGCGGATCATGCTGAAAAGCAGTTGCCTAATGCAGCGTCCAGACTCATCCTTAGGCTGCGACAGTTTATTCTGAATCTACAAAGCCCGCCCATCCTGAACTTGTCAAAGGATATTAGCGACCATACACCCATCGAAAACTAAGCATTAACAAAGTATTGGGAACGATTCGCGTGTCATCTCCCATCCGTTTTGCCCTCACCTCCAGCCTTAATAGTGGGTGATGGCTCAATGAGTAATTGCGCCAATGGTGCCCTGGACGGTGATTTGATAAGTAGTAGGAGATACCATCAGCATTTGTCCCTGCTTGCCCGCAGAAACCGCAATACTGCTAAATTGTGTCGCAGAAATATCGATAAACACGGGATAAGGCTTTTTACTGCCCAAAGCCGTCACACCACCACGAATATAGCCGGTCAAATTCTGCACTTCTTTGAGCGGTACAGTTTCCACCTTTTTATTGTCTGACATTTTAGCCAGAGCTTTGAGGTCGAGGCGAGCATTGGCCGGAATCACCGCGAAACAAACTCCAGTTTGATCGCCCCTGACCACTAACGTCTTAAAGACTTGCTCATAGGGTAGCCCCAGTTTGTCAGCGGCTCGCTCTGCCGCTAAATCTTGCGGATCGACATCGTAAGTTAGCAGCTCATAGGGCACTTGCTGCTGTTCCAGGATTCTAGCGGCATTGGTTTTCATAAAGCTGCGAACTCTCTTAGAAAGGCGCGAAGATAGAAAATTAGCCGTTCTGCCTTAAGGGTAACGCTGTAGTCTTATTCTCTGAAACGAGAATAACAAAGTTTGCTGAAATCGTCGTCGCCCTCAAGATTGTCATTATTTAGCCACTTAACTGTTTGACCGTCAAAGTAACAGCCCCTGAAGTTTCACGCCAGCATCAGGGCGTCAGTGTTGATGTGAGATGAGCGCCAACGTCTATCAATGGTGTCCCCTCGGCCATTTGGCTGGGTGCGGGAAAATCGTCAGGGGCATGAGTCGGACAATCTGACGCTTGGGGCCCAGGCCAAAGGCATTTCAGGATGCTTGGATCGTCCAACCAGATCACCCAAATCAAGTTAATGCCCCCAGTCGGTGCCGTGTCAGCACTGGATGGCAAAGCCAGGAACGCCGATTGCGCGATCGCTCCATCCCCACCGTGGCTCAAATGCCATGCCGTCACCCCAAAGCGACTCATTCACTGCGGCCTATTGCGGCATTAAGCCGTAAAGGAACGACCGAGGCCCAGTTCTTTCAACTGCTTGCGAAAGGTGATGGAACTCTTGTCGCCCGCAATGTGAACTTCATCCGAAAGCTTCAGGGGCAAATCTTCGGGCCATTGTTCTTGCACGATCGCTTGATCTTCGGCAAACACCTGATGGTTAAAATCCAGCGTGTCTTGCAGGGGCGCATCTTTGTCAAAGTTGCGGCAAATGGGCACAAACACCCGCGTCTTACGGGCCGAAACCGGTGAAGCCGCATTGAGAATATGCAACATGCCATTGGGAAACGTGACCGATAGCTTCGCCGTGAACGGCAAAAACACCTCAAAGAGTCGTCGCCATTTGAAATCTGGCGGAGCCAGATGCTTCATGCCATGGGGATAATTGCTAACCGTACTGACATAATCGGCCTTGAAGCCCGCCGGTGTCAGCTCGATGGGATAGTCCGGCACTGCGGGGTTGTCACTTTCACCAAAGGATTTGACATGGATAAAGGCAAAGTGACTGACATCGAGAAAGCCTTCGACTTGCCGCCCCGCCGCCGCCTCTAAGTCCACTGCGTCGGGAAGAACCTGTATATAATCCGGGTCATCCCACTCAGCCATTTCCGGCAAAGGAAGAGGGCCATTGTCGACTAACCGTACCCAAACTAGACCGTACCGCTCGGTCACGAGATAAGTCGTCAGCTTCAGGCGTTGGGGAATGGTGGCATCCGGTTCAGCAGGGATGCCGACACATTGGCCGGTGCTGTCATATTGCACCCCGTGATAAGGACACACAAGGCGATCGCCCGCCATCCACCCCTGACTCAACGGTGCCCCGCGATGCAGACACAGATCGCGCGCTGCGGTGACGGTGCCCGCAGAGGTGCGATAAATCACCAACCGCTCATCGAGCAGCCGGGTGCCATAGGGTTGCTCCAGGGTCACTTCTGCCGAAAATGCTACCGGATACCAAAACGGAGCGAGGGCCTGCCAATCGCTCGGGGTAAAGGTGCAATTGCGGGGCAGCGAGATTTTGGGGGCAGCAACCATGCAATGAACTCCTAGCCTGACTACGATAAAACCACAGCATGATTCAGACGGTACTCCGCTGCCAGCGTCTGTGTTTGTATCAGATGGCACGCGGTCAGCGGCATAAGCCAACCGTAGCGGTCATCCGAAGCGATGCCCTCGCCCCCAGACAAGGTCTCTGCAACTTCAACAATTTGTAGAGATTGTGGCTGGGGTAGCAGCCACCGCGAGAAAGTTGGGCATGCTGAGAACAAAGACGTCAGCGCAGCACAAATTAAATGGACTTGATGGAGTTAACGCAACTGACGCTGGTAAGCGGCAAAGGGGGGGTGGGCAAAACGACCTTCGCCTGCGCGATCGCCCTGGATCAAGCGCAGCAGATGCCCGATGAAACGATACTCCTGTTATCGACCGATCCAGCCCATTCCCTGGGCGATGTGTTGCAGCTACCCGTGGATGACGACGCGCGATCGCACCCCGACTGCCCCAACTTACGCGTCCGCGCGTTGGATGCCGAGCGGTTGCTGACCATCTTTAAGGCCGATTATGGCCACGTGCTGGAAACGCTGGTCGAGCGGGGCAGCTTTGTGGAAAATGACGACCTCTCTCCCGTGTGGGATATGGACTGGCCCGGCTTGAATGAGCTGATGGGGCTGCTGGAAATTCAGCGGATTTTACGGGCTGGTGAAGTTGACCGAGTGGTCGTGGATATGGCTCCCAGCGGTCATACCCTCAACCTGTTTGGCCTGATGGATTTTTTGGATACGTTGCTGGCGTCGTTGCGACTCTTTCAAGACAAGCATCGCTACATGATCGAGTCGCTATCAGGGCGCTATGACGCCGACGAAGCCGATACCTTTTTGGATGACATGACGGCGGATCTAGCCGCTGGGCGATCGCAACTCCAAGACTCTGAGCGCACCGCCTGCTGGGTCGTCGCCATTCCCGAACCCCTCAGTCTGCACGAAACAGAGCGCTTTGTTGAAGCCCTCGCTGAGTTGCAGATTCCCCTGGGGGGCATTGTCGTCAATCGTCTGACGGGGAGTGCTCCGCAGCGTCATCAGCTAGAGCAATTTGCCCAAATTCAAGCAGTCAACGATTTGTTCGGTCTGCCGCTACAAGCGACTGAACCCGTCGGTCGCGAAGCTCTACAAACTTTATTAGCCGGACTCGCCCCCATCGACCGCTGGCAAGATCCGACCATCCAAACGCTCCCAATGGCTTGGCCAGAACCGGTCTCGCCAGGACTCCCCGATTTCATCACCCAAGGGCGGCGACTCGTGATTTTGGGTGGCAAAGGGGGCGTCGGCAAAACTACCGTGGCCGCCGCGATCGCGTGGGGCCAAGCGCAGCAGCATCCTGATGCGGCGGTGCGCGTAATGTCTATCGACCCCGCCCATTCCCTGGGGGATGTGTTGGAGACACCGTTGCGCAACGATGCCGTCACGATTACCGATAACCTCTCCGCCCAGGAAGTGGATGCGGATACAGTGCTAGAGCAGTTTCGCGATGACTACCTGTGGGAATTGGCAGAGATGATGAGCGGCGACACGGGCGATGATCGCCTCCAGCTCGCCTACGGACCAGAAGCCTGGCGGCAAATTGTCGCCCAAGCCCTCCCCGGCATTGACGAGATGCTGTCCCTCATCACCGTGATCGATTTGCTAGAGCAAGACCAAGAACAGCTCATCGTGCTGGATACTGCCCCTACAGGCCACCTGTTGCGCTTTTTAGACATGCCGACGGCGCTAGGCGACTGGCTCGCGTGGATTTTCAAACTATGGATTAAATATCAGGATGTGGTGGGCCGCACTGAATTGATTGGTCGCCTGCGCGGACTCCGCAAGCAAGTCATGAATGCCCAAAAGCGGCTGACCGATCCAGCCCACACCGAGTTTATTGGGGTGGTACAAAATCAGTCGGCAATTTTGGCTGAGGCCACTCGGCTCACGGCAACCCTAGATGACATGTCGGTGCCCCAGCATTACATCGTCCACAACCGCTACACGCCAGATAACGACCTGCCAGAGAATACTTTTCCTGGGCAAACCGTGATTCGCTTACCTGATCTCCCAGATAGCATCCACCCCCATGTCCAAGTCGAGGGGGCTTCACAGCTCCTCTTTGCGCGATCGCCTGCCCTCGTCCGGTGAGAGCAAAGGGGACGGTTCCCTGAGAGATAGCCGATGCCGTAAGGTTCACGCCAAGGGAACCGTCCCCTGACAAATCTATTTTCAATAATGCACCAGAGGGCGATCGCTAGCAAATCCGCGATCGCCCTCTGCTTTCACCATGCTCATCTGGGTGCCGATTCTCTAGTCCGCAATGATCGGCACGACCCTTAAATCGAGAGGCCCAGCTTTACGCCCAGCGCGGCATGGACAAACAGCACCACCATGGCGACGGTGCCAATGTAAGCGTGGGCCGTCCGCAATGCCGGCTTACCGCCACCAAACTTTGACGCCGAAATCGCACCATTGATACCCAGCACGCCCAACGCAGCCGAGCCCGTCCAAAAGTGTGAACTCTGCAAAATCGGATGCCCCTGCATCACGAGGGACAAAATGCCGCCCGTGTAGCCCAGGGCAATAAACAGCGACATCATCGGTGCGAGCTTTTTGTGGTCGCCCAGCGCTTTCGCGCGAACCGGAACCTCCTCCGCCTTGCGACCTCTCCAACCAGCCGCAGCGGTGTAAATTCCCAAAACAAAAATGACGATGCCCATCATCAAAGGGTGGCCCCAATGAACAATCGGCTCTGGCGTGTTGAAGCCGGCAAACCAGTCGGCAATCGGCTGTAGCCAAGCAGTGAGTTGATCAGCCACGACAAATCTCCTTTCTGCGACACATTGACGTCGTTACACCCCTCAACATGCCATATCCTTTGGCGTTACGCAGCTTTTCCCACAGATTCTTTGAGCAGCGGAAAACCGAGCGCCTCACGTTGGTCGTAATAGAGCTGCGCGACTTTGCGCGCGAGTCCTCGCACTTGGCGAATATAACGGGTACGCTCCGTCACCGAAATCACCCCCCGTGCATCCAATAAGTTAAAGGTGTGGGAACATTTCAGCACGTAGTCGTAGCTGGGCAAGACCAGCCCTTTTTCCATTAACTGTTCCGCCTCTTGCTGATACAGATTGAAGAGGGTAAACAGCAATTCTGGATTCGACTCGTCGAAGTTGTACTTGGAATGCTCGATTTCGCCTTGCATATGCACGTCGCCATAGGTCAGGGTGTCGTTCCATTGGATTTTGGCGATCGCATCCACCTCTTGCAGATACATGGTCAGACGTTCCAACCCGTAGGTCAGCTCAATCGACACTGGGCGACAGTCAATCCCACCGCACTGCTGAAAGTAGGTGAACTGGGTAATTTCCATCCCGTCGAGCCAGACTTCCCAGCCGACTCCCCAAGCCCCAACTGCGGCATCTTCCCAGTTGTCTTCCACAAAGCGAATGTCGTGGTCTTCGGGTTTAATGCCCAAAGCCCGCAGCGAATCTAAATACATATCTTGAATATTCGGCGGCGATGGCTTGATCAGCACCTGATATTGGTAATAGTGCTGATAGCGGTTGGGGTTTTCGCCATAGCGGCCATCGGCGGGGCGACGACAGGGCTCGGCATAGGCCACCGACCACGGTTCCGGCCCGATCGCCCGCAAAAACGTGTGAGGACTCTTGGTGCCTGCCCCTTTCTCCGTGTCGTAGGGCTGCACAATTAAACAGCCTTGATTACTCCAAAACTCATGCAACGTTGTGATGACCGATTGAAAATGCACGTCGTTCTCTCCCCAGCCGTGACCGCAAGTCTCCATCTATGACTCTAAGATAGAAAGCCCGCAGATTCCAACCGGGAATCGGGCGCTATGAGCGACGCGACTCAAAGGCGGCGGCGAGAATCGTCGGAGTTAGCGGCCAACGTCACTGATCACACCCTTTAATTTACGGTTCGGATACGTTACGGCTCGGATCGCCTAAAACGTAAGGCGGCTGACCCATGATGACTTTTGGCGCAAAGGTGGTCGGGGGTGGGGCGGCTCCCCAATGTTCTTGCAGCGCCAGTAATAACGCATCTTGCTGTGCCCGAAACAGTTCCAGATCGCCGCCCCAGTTTTGGATGGAAAACCACACGGGGCCGCGATCGCGCGTGGGAAAGTAGCCCGCCAGCGAACTCACCGTGTTCAATGTCCCCGTTTTCAGGGCAGCTTGCGGCGGCAAGTCTCGATAAATTAGCGTGCCTTCATCTTGACCAAATACCGGCATCACGTCGGAAATGGAGAGGCCATTGGGCCGCAGGTCGCGCTGAATACCGACCAGAATCGCCACCACCGCCCGAGGTGAAAGTTGGTTTTCTACCCCTAAACCGGAGCCGTTGATCAAGCGAATTTCTGATACTGGTACGCCAGTGCGATCTGCCGCTTTGGCCGCCACGGTGTTTGCTCCTCCTAAGGCCCGCGCAAACTGGTCGGCCATGGCGTTATTGCTGTAAATGTTCATCGCTTTGAGCAGCGGCACCAGGGGTAATGACTGATGCTGCACTAACCACTGCGGCTGTAGGGGATTAGTGGCAAGTGGCTGCACGATAATGTCGCCCGCGATCGCTAACGTCGGGGCCGGAGTCTCAGGCGGCATCGTGCTGTGAACGTAGTAAACCTCGTCCGACCAGCGATTGATATCCATCGCTTGAATTAACAGCTCTCCAGAACGATAGGCATCAGCCTCAAAATTCATCGAAAACTCGCCCAGAATGACGAGATTACCAGTGACTTGCTGAATGCCTTGTTGGTTCAGGGTGTTGGCTAGAGAGATCGCCTCTTCCCAGACAAAATAAGGATCCCCCGTCCACTGAATGACCAAATCACCATTCACGACGCCATTTTCAATCGTGCCGGTGTGGCCAATGCGAGTCGTAAAGCGATGATTGACGGGCCAAGCTTCCAACGCCGCCAGAGTCGTGGCCATTTTGGTCAGGGAAGCCGCCGGCGACGGTTGGTAGGGCTGATTGACCGCGATCGCAGTCGCCCCAGTCTGTAGCCAGAGTCCTTGCGCTTCCGGGTCAAAACCGAGTTCAGCCAGATTCGTCAGGTAGCTCCGCACAATTTCCTTAGCCTGCGGATCGGGGGCATTCATGCTCAGTACCCACGGCGATTCCCAACCCGCAATAGTTTCCATGGCAGGCCAAGCAATCGGCTCTAAAGCCGTCGCGCTGGTAGGTTGTTCACCTAGCCATGAAAGCAGGCTAAGAGCGACAAGTGCCTGATGCAGCATGACCCACACATCTCACATCGGCAACTATCCTAACGGACATCCTCGAAAGTAGCGTTGCCTGAGTGACGCAATCTGCAACATCACTGCTCGCTAGTATTTACCGTCCCTGATGGCGCAGTTCAAAAAATCCCCCTGATTAGCAAATTAGAGGGATTCCCATAGTTCTGTTCTAAGTTCCTACACAAAAAAGCGCTAAGCCATCTTTTTCTTCAGAGCGCCACCAGCCGCTACGGCACCAACTGCCAACACCGCCAAGCTAGAAATTGGTTCGGGCACATCCGCCGGAGCATCCGGATTCGTGAACCCCTTAGCGACTAACACCACATCGTTATAGTCGAGATCACCGCCGCCCACAATATCCTCAAAACCGATGAAAGTGTAATATTCACCCGTTGCTTCATCGGTGTAGCCGAACGCTGTGACATGCTCTAAGCCGTCTGAGTTCTTGCTGGCATCAGTGTAAAGCAGCGTCGGATTCGTTTTGTTATAGCCGTTTGACGCAATTAAAAATTCAAACTGAGCAATGCCCGAGAGCCCGCCAAAGTCACTCAGAATCCAGCCATCTCCAGCTTTTAGATTGCCACCAGATCCTTGGAGTGAGGCATTTTCAATCAGCATCTGTGGAGCTTGGTCATCAGCCGTAAACAAGACTTGATTCTTATAGCCAGCACCTTCATACATGAAGTAAACTTCAACGGTTTCACTGGTGTCAAACAAGAGACCCGTGGCATCCAAAGGCTTCAATTCTGAAGTACTCAGAGCTGCTCTTTCAGTGTTGACGTGTGATTTAAAGAAGTCAAAGAGCGCCTTATTCTGAACCTCTAAATTAGTTGATTTAGTTTGGGTAAACGAGAAAGCCTGCGCTTCAGCAGCCATAAATCCCGAGGCCGCTAATGCGATCGCTACAGCTAATGATTTGACGATACCGATTTTCATGATGGAACTCACTTGTGTCTGTGTTCCTACAATAACTAGAGCCCAAGTTGAGACGACTCCGTAGTTATGCCTTATTCTGACGGCTTCAGCGTATTTTCAAATTGAAAAAGTTCTTTTTAAATTACTTTAAATATCTAGAAAAATGATTTTTATCTAACAAAAACTTTTCAGTATTATTTCAAAATAATCGAATTTCCGCCAAAGCGTCCTAGCATTCCTAAGAACAATTACTGAACTGTGGACTGGGTTACCGTTGGTATGTGCCGAAATCCTCCGGAGAATGGTAACGCTCTGTCGCCGCCAACACAGTACTTTCCGCAAGTCTCATTTGACTGTGATATTACGGTTGTGAGCGACTGCTGCCGCCTGTGAGCCGGTAAGGCGATGCTCACAGGGCAATCTGGGTTTCCAGTCTGCACAGCTGGCACAGTCTCAAAATCGCCCACTCAATGCGACTGAACGAAGTCAACGCATCTACTTATGAGGCTAATAGCGAGTGCATCCCAATTTGGCAGGGCGGATTGCGATCGCGGGCAAGCTGCCTGCCCCAAACCAGTGATCAGTTTACAAATTTGAGAGGCATCCCTGGTGGCATTCACTACTGATGGACTGTGGGCTACAGACTTTGAATTTTGGCGCTTTCACCCATACCAAAGCATCTATATAACCTCTGAGTCAGTCATTTGGGCAACTCGTTTATTTGCCTTTGCGGGCAACAGTTAACACTACTCGGCTCATGATGCGACCATCTTCGAGTTTTTGCAGGCTAAATTCGCCGCCGACCTGCTTGATCAGCGTCTTGCAAATGCTGAAATGCAACCCTGGTGGGATATCTAACAAAGAAGGTACCAAAATGTCGTCGGGACGACCATGCTTCAAGTCTTTGATGAGTTGATGAGGAATGTCGCCGTCGTCCGTGATGGCAAGTTCCATGAGGGGACGTTCAAGGGGACGACACCAAATGTCTAGCCGGCCATGCTCGGGCGATCGCTGGCAAGCGGCGACCATCAGTTCGTACAGTACAAATTCAATCTTTT
Source organism: Halomicronema sp. CCY15110 (assembly GCF_016888165.1). Lineage (GTDB taxonomy): Bacteria > Cyanobacteriota > Cyanobacteriia > Phormidesmidales > Phormidesmidaceae > Halomicronema. The sequence goes on from NZ_JACSWC010000261.1 coordinate 42,616, forward strand.
CGAGATCCCCAGCAATAATGACATTACTTTCATTATGGACTTTGGCCCAGAGATGTTGCGATTGAATCAGCGGATTGACTCGATCCATTAACCGATTGAGTAGGCTGATCAGGGGGGTCGTTTGTTGATGTTTGCGTAGCTCCCACGCTTCTTGGGTAACGACATTTTCAATGCTACTGGTCAGGGTGTTGAGTTGCCGCACGAGTTGGAGCTGGCGCTGCGCTGTTAACCCTTTACCTTGGGTGATGGGGTCACTCAATCGACTGAGATTCATCTTGAGTTGGCGATGGGTTTCGTTCAAGCGTTGATGCTTGTACCAGTTCAAGGCTTCGAGCGAATCTTGTCGCTCCAGCAGCAGGTCAACGATGCCGAGGTGGCGGCGAGACCAAGCCAATTGTCGAGCCAGCACAGAGACTAAACTCAGTTGATGGTTGCTCCAGCGGCGATCGCCGCGATCGGCCACAATCCAAACACCGTTAGGCACGTGTTTGTCTGCTGTCTTTAAGGCAACCAGTAAAAATTTGCTGTTGGGCGGCCCGGTAATCCAGGTACGGGTCTCCGGGGGAAAATCTTCCCAGGTAACGGGGAGTGGCCCATCTGTTTGTTGCGCCCAGTTAATAATGGCATCCGAGCTGAGCGGAATCGCGGTGTCTTGGTCTGCGGCAAAATCGACATGACGCGACAGGACGCGCCCAACTTTGGCATGGTGGTCACCGACTTGCCAAGTCACCAAAGCGACGAGAGGAGCATCCAGCACGTCGCTGAGATATTGGCAGGCTGATTCTTCTAGCTGCTCTAGATGAAAGGTTTGCTGGAGCGTGCGGAGGCCCCATTGGATAGAACTGTACAGGTCTTCTTGCTGATTGGTTTGTTGCTGTAGTTGCCACTGCCGCAGAATCAGGCTGATCTGCTGAGCAATCTGCTGCAACAGGTGACCAGCGGCGGCGGCCCACTGGCGGGGGGTGGCGCTCGCAACCAAGATGATGCTTTCTGGCGCATTACCAGGGGCTACATTGCAGGCTAAAACACTCTGCAAATCTAGCGCTTCAAAGTTTTCTCGCCAGGCCAGTAGTTTCAAATCGTTGGTTAGGTCGTTGATGGCGATCGCTGAAGGGCTCTCTTCCAACATTTGCCAATCGACCTCGTCGAGGGCCGGCCAGGCCAGCGAGGGGCGCTTGCGGGGCAGCGTGCGCTTTTGAAAAATGACTTGATAGCCATCATGTTCGGCGTCGTGCATTAACACCAAAAATTGTTGCGCATCGAGCGCTTGGCAAAGATTATCGCCGCACATTTCGAGGGTTTGGTGCCAGTCGGACTCGCTTTGAATGCTGCGCACAACGCCAGTGAGTAGCTGCATTTCTTGCTCTGACTGCTGTTGGGCTTCGGCTACCGAAACCGTTGGCATCATGAGTCCGGCTAGATTAGCGACCGTTTTACAATAGCTGCGGCTGTCATCTGACCACACTTGGGCCTGATCGCTTTCAACGCTGATAAAGCCCAGCAACGTTGATTGTTCAAAAATGGGGACGACGAGCAGGGCATCGGCCTTGAGCAATTGCAAAAAGCGGACGGGCACGGCAGCGGTATTGGCAGTCTGGGCCTCGCCCACCACTAGCGGCTGCTGCTTGCTCAAGAGCTGATAAACTCCGCGAATCTCGCTAACCGGCATGGTTAAGCCAGGAGCGTCTATCGTGTGGCATTTGGGCGCGCGCGCTTGTTTGGTGCGGAGGGTCAGTCTTTCCCAAAACTCAAATTTGTCGGGCTCTAGCCAAAAGATCCGTACACGGTCGGGCTGCACAAACCCGGCGATGGATTGGGCAATTTTGATCAGTTGGGTATCGCGATCGTCACCCGTTTGCAATTGGTCGATCAAACTCGCCAAGGCCACGCCTGGATCTTTGCGCTGTTCCGTCTGGAGCGTTTGCTCGCGTTTGTGTAAAACATCGGCTAAGGCACTACAAATCGTGGAGATGAAGGTGCGATCGCTATTGGTAATGCCCTGGCCCCAGTGATCAGAGCCCATAATGAGCAAGCCGTAGCAGATGTCTCGGTGGCGGACCGGAAAAATCAGCGCCCCTTGAATCGACAACTGCTGCGCCATTTCGTTCCACGCAGCAATGCGCGGTTCAATCCGCAAATCATTAATAATCAGCGGGCGCTGTTGAATCACGACTTGTTCCATCAAGTCGCCGGGGGCCAACGCAAATGTGCTTTTGAGCGAGCGATGCGGTTTAGGAGCCAAAAACCCCTGGCTGATGACTTGGTGTTGCACCCGTTCGTAGAGACCAAACCACAGCAAAGAATAGTGCAGTTCTGCTTTCAAGTTGTCTAGCAATGAGGAAACCAGGCGATCGAGATCCTCAGTTTCTCGCAGCAGCTTCAAAATTCTTGCTAAAGCCGCTAGACGCCTTTCAGGATTGGGGCTGGGTAGAGTCGAGACCATGACTGTACTGTGGTTTGCGGATGGAGGGGCCGACTGAAACTTAAGCAAGTTGATGTCGGTCAAATCAACTTCACATGATCCAAGACGTGCAGATTAGCCCAATCAGGTTGGTGGTCGGCAATCAGCTCCATTTTGAAGGCCTTTGCAGTGAAAGGCACGATTTAAGGGTATCCGAAAATTTAGCGCGTCTATGCTAGTGATTAAAAATTCCTAGCAAATCGGCATGAAGATGCAGCCATCAACGGAATATTCATGGCTTGGTAACGCTTATCAGGCAAACTTTTGAACCGCGTAAAATCTCGGGACATCCGAAAGTATAGGCACAAGGCCCAGGGCAGTTTGCCACGAATGTTACTCAGCTGGGGGCAATCGTGCTCCAGGCGTTGCTGAGCAACGAGTAGGACCAACGCATCCCTTCTGGCCAGAAACGACGTACTCAGCTGCACTAGCGCCCATGCTAATAGCCAACGGCTACACTAACAGCGGTGAGTCGGTGCGCCTAACCGAAGGCTGACTGAAGGCTTGCCTTTGGTTGGCACCTGATGAGATGACGCATGCAATTAACAGGAGAGGCATCATGGTCGATTGGTATCAACAGCTAGCACGGCCACTACTGTTTTATGGTGTTCAAATCGATCCGGAATGGGTACACCAGCGCACTTTAGAATTGCTGCAAGGGGCGGCTCACCCGGCAGCGACTCAGGGGCCTCGCCTATACGGCCAGCTCCAAGGTTGGCTCTCCCAGCGCTGTCAATATGAGGATACGCGTTTATCACAATCGCTCTGGGGACTCAAATTTGCGAATCCCATGGGCTTAGCCGCTGGGTTTGATAAGGATGGCATCGCGGCGCAAGCCTGGCCCATGATGGGGTTTGGCTATGCCGAGCTCGGCACGGTGACGTATCACGCCCAACCGGGTAACCCCAAGCCTCGCCTGTTTCGCTTGCCCCGCGATCGCGCGGTCATCAACCGCATGGGGTTTAACAATCAGGGGGCGGCCCAGTTGGCGACTCGATTACAACAGTATGGGCAGCAGCAAGCGTCCCCGATTCCCATCGGTATCAATTTAGGCAAGTCCAAAGTGACGCCGTTAGACCAGGCGGTGGACGACTATGTGGAGAGTTTTCGACTGCTGCAAGCTATGGGTGACTATTTTGTGGTGAATGTGTCGTCACCCAATACGCCAGGGTTGCGATCGCTCCAGGCTAGTGACAGTTTGGGACCGATTCTCGCGGCTTTGCAGGCTGAAAATACCGAGGCCAAACCGCTGCTGGTGAAAATTGCGCCGGATTTAGAGTGGGCGGCGATCGCGGCAGTGTTGGCCCTGGCAGAGCAACATCACCTGGCAGGCATTATCGCCACGAACACCACCATTGGGCGATCGGGGCTGAAGACTGACCGCATTTTAAAAACAGGCAATCGGGTCACGGAAGAACCGGGCGGCCTCAGCGGTGCGCCTCTGCGCCAGCGCTCGACCGAAGTGATTCAGTTCTTGTACCAAAAGAGTCAGGGACAGATGCCGATCATTGGCGTGGGAGGCATTTTTACAGCTCAGGATGCTTGGGAAAAGCTGAATGCTGGCGCGACCCTGCTCCAGGTCTACACCGGATGGATTTACGGCGGCCCGGAAATGGTGCGGCGAGTGCTCACTGGCCTCACGCAGCAGATCGATCGCCATCAACTCAGCACCTTGTCAGCAGCGATCGGGCAAAACCTGCCCTTCATTGCCGATTGAGCGATCGCGATCGTCTTCAGGGGCAGCAGATCACCTGGAGGCGGGTAACATCGTCGCAAGGATCAGCATTCCAGGCACCGCTCACGACACCAGCAATCGGTTTTGAATCAAGGCATATTGCCCCACGCCTCACAGCGGCCCCAGTTTCGAGATGGCTTGCTACTGCGAAAATTCTGAGGCCACGAGCATGGAGCCGATGCCCGTGTCGCTGAAGATTTCCAGCAGCAGTGCGTGGTTGATGCGACCGTCGAGAATGTGGGTGGCCCCCACGCCTTGGGCCAGCGATCGCACGCAGCATTGCACCTTGGGAATCATGCCCCCCGCGACCACGCCCTCATCAATCAGCTTGCGGGCTTCGCGAATATCGAGCTTCGGCAACAGGGTGCTGGGATCTTTGTAGTCCCGCAAAATGCCCCGCGTATCGGTCAACAGGATCAGCTTCTCGGCATTCAGGGCAGCGGCAAGTTCGCCAGCCACCGTGTCGGCGTTGATGTTATAAGCCTGACCACTCTCATCTGAGGCGACGCTAGAGATCACGGGGATGTAGCCGTCTTCAACCAGGGCTTTGACGAGCCCCGGCTCAATATTGGTGACATCACCGACAAACCCGACATCGGCATTGCCCTGCGATCGCGCCGTGATCAGGTTGCCGTCTTTGCCGCACAGGCCGACGGCTTGCCCCCCCGCTTGGTTGATCAGCGAGACCAATTCTTTATTCACCCGTCCGACTAGCACCATTTCCACCACGTCCATCGTGGCCGCATCGGTGACGCGCAGGCCGTCTTTGAACTGGGGTTCAATGTTGAGTTTCGTCAGCCAGGTATTAATCTCCGGGCCGCCCCCATGCACCACAACGGGGCGCATCCCGACGCAGGCCATGAACACGATATCGCGCACCACGCTGGCTTTTAGCGTGCTGTCTTTCATCGCGGCACCGCCATATTTGACAACCACCGTGCGCCCCCGGAACTGCTGAATGTAAGGCAATGCCTCACTCAAAATGCGGACGCGATCAACATCGGTTTCTAAAATGCCGCTGGGGGGCTCAGAGAGATTGGTCATGGCTTTGACAAAATATCGTTCCCGTAGTGTATCAACCGTCGGTGGGAACGGATGACGGCGGCGGCAGAATCCGCTCGCGCAAGCGCTCCACCAAGCGATCGCAAATATCCTCAGTTTGCTCCCCAGCGGTGACGGTGAGGTGAATGTCGGCTTGGGAGTAGAGGGATTGGCGATCGCTCAGCAATTGGGCCAGCTGGGCTTGCCAGTCCGGGCGTTGCAACAGGGGACGGCTGGCATCCCCTTGCAGGCGACGCCCTAATTCCTCAACCGGCACGTCGATCCACGCGACCACCCCCTGACGGAGATGCCACCAGTTTTCTTGATTCAGGACGATGCCGCCCCCCGTGGCGATCACCAGGCGGGTGTAGGGCGAGAGCTGACTCAGCACCTGACTTTCGAGGGCGCGAAATTCGGCTTCCCCAGATGACGCAAAAATTGCGGGAATGGACTGCTGGGCGGCCTGCTCGATGACCGTATCGGTGTCACAAAAGCGATAGCCCAGTTTCGTCGCCATGACCTGGCCAAGGGTCGATTTACCTGCCCCCATCATGCCGACGAGGTAGAGATTGGCTCCTCTCAGGAGATCCAGCGCTGAGGAATCTGACATCCAAATCTAAGGGGTGAAACGAGGGGCAATGGCCTTACCGTATCAGAGATCAGGAAGCGCGATCGCCCTCATTGCCCCCATCGTCTGAAGGCTGATAGGGGGGAATGATCACGCGATAATCGGCATCGTAGACCTGATCATCATCTTGGTTGGGGTCATCGGGCGGCGCGTAGATCGAGTCGCGGCGGTTGGCGCGATCCACCCCGGCATATTTTTCTGCATAGGCCGTGTCCGACAGGGGATTATCGGGCGAGTCCCAACCTTCCCAGCCGTCTTCGATTTCATCCAGTGTGTCTTGGACCTCGCTGCCACCGGGGGGCACGTACACCGTCTCGCGAGCCGACTCGTCCCACCCTTTGTCGAGATCGTGAATGGTCGCTTCGGCTTGGTCGCGATCGCGTTTTTGCCGACGATCAAAATTTTCATCTTCGGGACGATTACCGCTGGCGTCCGACCAATCGTTCCAAGCACTGGGTTTATTGCGTTGGCCCCAGGCTTGCCAATCTTCCGCCGCCACGGCATTGCTCGGGGGTGGGCCACTGGGTCGCGATCGCGGCGCTTGACGCGGTTCATTACGATTGTCCTGACGATTGGGAGCGCGCTGCGTCCCCTCTCGGCGCAAGAAGTCCTGGGGCGATCGCATCTGCCACCGACGGTTGCGCTGCTGGGCAGTGCCATCATCCGAGCGGCCCGCATCGGGATGGGGCGGCATGTCGGGCTGCACATGCCACTGACGACGGCGCGATCGCGGTGGCGCACCAGAGCCCATTTCAGTCAGAACCAGGATCGCGATCGTGGTGAGGGAGCCGAGGGCGATCGCGGCCACTAGCCACACCCCCAGCGGCAACGTCACCGAGCGGAATCCCAAAAAGCTGAGAGCCAGCAGCGGCGTCGAATTTTGCCACGCTAGAATGACGAGAATCGCGACGATGAGCGCGACGAGCACGAGTTTGGGGGCTTGCTTTCCCATAATGGGAACCTCTCCACGGCAATCCCCCCTATCCTAAAACCTGGCTGGCCTCAGCAACCGATTTCCACCGTGCTGATGTGAGAGTTAACGCTGGCTCCCCCCTGGATTAAACATGCTGGCCATCAGCCCGTCCAAATGGGAGATAGTACGCTCTCAGCCATGACCTGGCAACATTCTCTCGCCATTCGCTCGGATGGGTCGACAGGCTCAACGGATAAGACGGCGATCGCCCCGCCCAGCCAAAAATCCGCCCCGCAACCTCTCATGTAAGAGCGACACGCGGTAACATTTAAGATTGCTGCTATGCTTGCTCAACTCATCGGTTCATCATGTCTACTGCTCCTCGTCGCTATCACGTCACTACCTTCGGCTGTCAGATGAACAAAGCCGACTCCGAGCGCATGGCCGGAATTTTGGACGATATGGGCTTGCAGTGGGAAGCCGACCCCTACCAAGCTGACGTGGTGCTTTACAACACCTGCACCATTCGCGACAACGCCGAACAAAAGGTCTATTCCTACCTGGGACGTCAGGCCAAGCGCAAGCAAGGAAAACCCGACCTGACGCTGATCGTCGCCGGATGCGTGGCGCAGCAAGAAGGGGAAGCGCTCCTGCGTCGCGTACCCGAACTCGATTTGGTGATGGGACCGCAACACGCCAACCGCCTGCAAGATTTGCTGGAACAGGTGATGGACGGCAATCAGGTGGTCGCCACCGAACCCGTCCACATTATGGAAGACATCACCAAACCCCGCCGCGATAGCCAAGTCACCGCTTGGGTCAATGTCATTTACGGCTGTAACGAACGCTGCACTTATTGTGTAGTACCCGGTGTGCGCGGCGTTGAACAGTCTCGCACACCCGAAGCCATTCGCGCCGAGATGGCAGAGCTAGGGCGGCAAGGCTACAAAGAAATCACCCTGCTAGGGCAAAACATCGACGCCTACGGGCGCGACCTGCCAGGGGTGACGGCTGAGGGGCGGCGACAAAATACCCTCACCGATCTGCTTTACTACGTTCACGATGTCCCCGGTATTGAGCGCATTCGCTTTGCCACCAGCCATCCTCGCTACTTTACCGAGCGGCTGATTAAGGCTTGTGATGAGTTGCCCAAAGTTTGCGAGCATTTCCATATTCCCTTTCAGTCGGGCGATAACGACATCTTGAAGGCAATGGCCCGGGGTTACACCCACGAAAAATATCGCCGGATTATCGACACCATTCGCGAATACATGCCCGATGCCTCGATCAGCGCCGATGCGATCGTGGGCTTTCCCGGCGAGACTGAAGAGCAGTTTCAAAAGACGATGCAGATGACTGCCGATATCGGCTTCGACATGCTCAATACGGCGGCCTATTCTCCGCGCCCCAACACGCCCGCCGCCCTTTGGAACAATCAATTGAGTGAAGAGGTGAAGAGTGATCGCCTGCAACGGCTCAATCATTTAGTCAACCAAAAGGCCGCCGAGCGATCGCTGCGGTATCGCGATCGCGTCGAAGAAGTCCTCGTCGAAGATGTGAACCCCAAAGATCCGTCCCAGGTCATGGGCCGCACCCGGGGCAATCGCCTCACCTTTTTCGCAGGCGACATCAACGACCTCAAAGGGCAACTCGTCAAAGTGCACATCACCGAGATCCGCGCCTTTAGCCTCACGGGCACACAACTCGCGCCCGTTGTGGCTGAAGTAGAGTCCGGCATACATTCTTCGTAGGACAAGTCAACGAAGCATAATCTTTGCAGGCGTTTAGTTTCATACCTCAAACGCAATCCACAAAGCATCAATTTTCAGATTGCATCTTAACCACCTGCTTAGCGAGCGACCTCTTAATTGCAAGGCTGCCGAGTCTCCCAGGCTATGTTGTGGTGTCAGTGAGTCATTTACAATATCAACGAAGTAACCGTCGCTTCGTGATGGTTACGGTTTGAGTGTATTGATAAGCCTGCGTCTAACCGCCCCTATGACTGACCAAATTGATCTGTTTGTCGAGCCTAATGCTGATGCTGTGCCAGAGAGCTTTGACCGGGAAGCCATTCCCACCCGTGCATCGGTGTCAATTCCCGCAGGCGTTTACGATGATTTAGACACGCTGGGTCGGCACTGCCGGAGCTGTCAGCGCTGTGGTTTGGCGGCGGGGCGCACCAACGTGGTCGTCAGCCGAGGCAATCCTCAGGCCCACATCATGATTGTGGGAGAAGGCCCTGGTCAGCAAGAGGATGAGCAGGGATTACCCTTTGTGGGCAAATCGGGGCAGCTGCTGGAAAAAATTCTCGCCGCCGTCCGCTTAGACACTGAAAAAGACGTTTACATCTGTAACGTCGTCAAATGCCGTCCCCCGGGCAACCGTACGCCGACCGCAGAGGAATCGAATGCTTGCAAGGGCTACCTGCTCGAACAAATCCGCTTGGTTGACCCCAAAATCATTTTGATGACGGGGGCCACTGCGATGAAGGGACTGACGGGAGAAAAGCGCGGCATCACGAAGGTGCGAGGCCAGTGGATGGAGTGGGAGGGCCGTTTGTGTATGCCGATCTTCCATCCAGCGTACTTATTACGAAACCAGTCGCGGGACAAGGGCTCACCCAAGTGGCTGATGTGGCAAGACATCCAGACAGTGCGGGCCAAGCTTGATGAACTGACTGCCACAGACTAGGGATCGGCGGGAAAATAACATCCCGGTAATGGCAGTGCTTGGGTGGCTGGGTAGCTGGGTGCCTGGGTCAGTTA
>NZ_JACSWC010000262.1 GCF_016888165.1 Halomicronema sp. CCY15110
AACCGCAACACGAAGCGAGATGCCTATGCCGAAGAAGTGCAACCGTTATTTGAAGCGATCCGCCAACAACCCTGCCAAGGACAGAAAACCTTAGAACTGCAACGCACGCCCAAACGCACGCCCCGCCAAGCTACCTTGAGTGTCCGCTATGCCACGCTGTGGCTGCAACCTCCTCAGGATCACGTGCAAGCGGGTACCTTCAAAGCGATCGCCGTTCAAGTCGTGTTGGCGGAGGAAGAACATCCGCCTGCGGGCGAGAAAGCGATTAGCTGGTTACTGCTGACGACCTTGCCCGTGAATGACTTTGAGGATGCCTGCCGGTGCCTCGAACGCTATAGCTTTCGCTGGTTAATTGAACGATATAACTATGTTTTAAAATCCGGGTGTCGTCTGGAAGCCTTGCAACTAGAGAGCGCTGACCGTTTAGAGCGAGCTTTAGCGACCTATTCGATTGTGGCCTGGCGGCTGCTGTGGTTGACCTATGAAGCGCGAGTACATCCCGATGATCCAGTGGAAACCGTTCTAGAAGAGCATGAATGGCAA
>NZ_JACSWC010000263.1 GCF_016888165.1 Halomicronema sp. CCY15110
TGCCGATCGCGCTTTGCCGACGACTCATCCGCCTATGTAGTTGTCGCGACACGCCTATGTACTTGACATTTAATAGGGCATCGCTGATTGACGAAATGTAGAACGCTGCCGATATTGACCTGCTTAAGCCCCTCAAACAGGGGGTGGTTAATAGTGTCACTTGTCCGGGGAGAGTGAAGCGTCCATCGGCCTTGTGAGCTTCGCTTGTGGATCTCGAAGTGCTCATTTTCACCCGCGCTGAGACGCTGATTGACCGCAGTAATGCGTGCCTCCAAACGGTGTTCGAGTTCAGCCAAGTGGTCTTGAATGGGCTGCTGGAGGAGCGTTAGCCCCGTGGCTAAGATGAGGCTAGCCTTTTGCTGCCACTGGTGTTGATCAATGAGGTCATCTTCCAAACTACGAAAGCGAACACTGTCACGACAGAAGACGTCGCCAGATTCCAAGCCGTTGCGCAGCAAGCGATAGACCAGAAACTCATAGCGATCTGGAAGCAGCTTCGCGTCATCCTCACCGGACCCATAGAGATAGCGCCTCGTGGACTCGGGAATGAACTGAGTGGGGAAGCGCTCAGTTGAATATTGAGACAGGGACTTGCCCTTTTGAAAAGCGGCCTTCAAGAAATTAATCGCCGCCATCAGGGGGGCATGCCCGGAGGAGGTCGCCAACTCAACGGCTAACAGGGCAGGGCGCAAGTTCCGCTTGAACTGAGGAGCCAAGGTATCTACATGTGCCCATTGAAAAGCGGTTTCGTCGAATTTGGCTTGACTGACAATATGTTCGGCGACAAAGTTGAGTTTCGAGCGCTCTAGGAGCTCAAAGGCTTTGGCCTGAACCTCCTGAAAGGAAGCAGTCTGGGCAATGCTATCGTCGGTGAAGAGCTTGAGCACCTGCCCGGCCTTGTGAAGGTTTTGATTGCCTTCTATTCGGTATTCATACACCTGCTCTTTAGCCGCACTTTGGCTGGCTTCAACATAGCGTCTGACGTTGTATCTCAAACTGCTGATCAGATTGTCGTGCAGGCGCTGGTAGCGATGAAAAATAAAGCACAGCAGATAAACCTGCACCATGCCTTGAGCCAGTCGTTTCAGGCGGAAGACAGAGTAGTAGGTCACCAGCGACGCATAGTATTTGATGCTCTCACTCGATATTTCCAGGGTGGGTAGCAGGCGCTGAGCTAGAGGATAGAGTGCCTGTATCGGCTCACCGCGATGGATTTCGCGCTTGATTTCACTGAGGCTGAAGTCTCTCGGTTCTCGTTTCAGCTGAGTGATTTCATAAAGCCCTGGCGTGTCCCCTAACAGCTGATTCAAAGCCTTGATATCGGTTTCTTTTAGACGACTTTGAACCATTGTGCTCAGCCGATCCTGCTCAGCAGTGATGGCCTGACCGACAACGTTTTGCAGGACGCTATAGCCAGGCGCGACCAGCCGCTGCTGTTCGAGATGATGAACGAGTTCACGGAAGACATAGATAGGCTTGCCGCAGACTCTGGCCGCCTGTTGCGCCTTCCTCTGCAGCGCGGTGCGGGCCTCTTCGTCACAGGTGCGGTAATGACAAAGGTCAAGAATCAGACGTTGTTGATTGAGTCGAGTGACCTTCCCTAGACCGAGTTGGTTCAACTGAAATTTAGGGAAGTAGCGTTGCCGGATATGCTCAACATCGGCGGCCACGATTGGCGGTGTGAATGTAAAAAAGAGATGACGGGCCTTGAAATAGCCGAGTTGTAGAATGGTGTATATCCGCGATCTGATTCGAGGCAACTGTTCGATAACAGCGATTTCTCTGGACGAGAGCGCAAAGTATTCCGTTTGCTCTTCAGGCGTAAAATGAGGTAGCCCGTAGAGGTTTTCAATTTCGTCATTCCCGAGGATCTGCAGACGTTTTTGAATGGGGGCCGCTGTCTGCTCTGTCATCGGAATTAGGATGGGCCTTGCCACTCCAGGGAGAATCGTGCTGGCCTACTCCGCCAGTTGCCACCGCTTAAAAAGTATACGGAGTCAGAGGCTGCCATTGGCAGGTCTCAATGTGAGTCTCATGGTCGGCACAGGGGGTGGCCTAGAATTGGCCTGAATCAGAGTCCTAAGAAATCACGAAACCATTGAGAACCCGTGAGACTCATTCTCCAATGTCAACTCGGCATCAATTGCCTCTAATCCTTCCCTAGAAGCACTTTTAGGCTGCTTTTTAGACTTGAGTAGTTGCATGATGCGCAGCTACTCTGCCACAAGTCTCAGACATCTCATCACAAACAATACCTTTTTGAGGGGTTGTGCAAACAACCCCAAAGAGGAGTTAGAGCAGGCGGTGAAACAGGCCTTTGTGGAGCTAGATCGCAATCAAGACGGCCACGTTTCCCCAGCGGAGCTACAAGCCGCTTTGAGCGAACGCACCGGGCGCAGCCACAAAGGCTTGATCGGCCTGATGTTTGAAACTCTAGATGCCGACAAAGACGGCATGGTGTCAATGGCAGAATTGGCCTCTTTGGCGATGTGACAACGAACCAACGGGAGAGCGCACAGCCGTGCGCCCCTACGGAAACCCTTGATCACAATGGTTTTGCGCGTGACCGATTCCTTTACCCATCTACCAATCTATGACCAACCCTCTCCCCCGGCCCATGATTATTGACACCGATGGCGGTGTGGATGACGCCCTAGCGATCGTCATGGCGTTGAATTCTGAACACATCGACCTCAAGGCGATCACGGTATTAGCGGGCAACATCGACGTCCACCAGGCGGCAAAGAATGTGCTGCGGGTGATCGATATTGTCGGCCCTGAGCAAAGTCCTCTGGTCGCGAAAGGCTGCACCAAGCCCCTGGTGAATCCGCCTTTTTATGCGGCAGGCATTCATGGGTCCGATGGTTTAGGCGAACTGGATCAATTCAAAAATGCCGATGGTAGCCCCCGCTATCCGGCTCTCACTACAGAAGCCGCCACCGAGGACGCCGTCGAGGTGCTCTTAAAAGCAGCCAAAGCGTACGGCAACGACTTGACTATCGTGGCACTGGGGCCATTGACAAATCTTGCTATGGCTTTAGAGAAAGATCGCCCCACCCTGCAAAAGGTGGGACGCATTGTGATCATGGGCGGGGCGGTGAAAGTGCCGGGGAATATTTCTGCCGCTGCGGAGTTTAACTTCTTTGTTGATCCCCATGCGGCGCAGGTGGTGATGGAGTCGGGCATTCCCCTGACGCTGGTGGGGCTGGATGTAGCAATGCAAGCGCCCCTGGCTCGCAAAGATGTGGAGGCTTACGCCCAGCAAAACCCGTCGAACGTCTCGCAGTTTATTGTCGATTGCACCGGCATTTACATGGCCTTCTATCGAGAAAACGAGGGTTTCCACGGCTGCTATTTGCACGATCCCCTAGCGGTAGGGGTGGCGATCAATTCCAGCCTGGTGACAACTGAGCCGGTCTACATGGTGGTGGAAACAGAGGGGCGGTTTACCTCGGGGATGTCGCTGGCTGATTTGCGCGATCGCCGCGACGAGGCCACCTTCCCGCCTAACGTAGACGCCTGCTTGGGGGTAGATACTGAACGGTTCCTCAAGCTGTTTTATGACCTGATTCAGCCCTAGTCGATTATTTAGCCACTAATAAGTAGCTGTAACGCATCCTACACAAGATTTTGCCGACCTACTTTTGAGAGTTGCATATTCACATCAAATCGGCACCTGATTTCCATCTTGATCGGCACCCAAATCACATCCGAATCGGCACCTGATTCACATCAAAATCGGCACCTTGGCTGACAGACGCCAGGCCATGTACAGCAAGGGATGTATCACTGATGTAACCCTTAGCCTTGGATAGAGAAAAATGCTTTTGATTTGAGGGTGCCGAATCAAGTGCAAACGGTGCCGAACCACATGTCATTTTGCAAGAGTCTTAGATCGGGAAAACCTGAGTTTTTTAAGGTTATCAATTAACTGCCGTGAACATAGTAATTACCCTCGTTGGAATTGCTGGGATTGTTGCCAGTTTTGTATTGCTGAATAGATTTATTCAATTCGGCATGAAGGTCCTAGCCGCAACCTGGTTCCGACATCACACCTCAAAAATTACGAACATCCGGCAAAATACCACCGTTGTATTGTTAGTCGCCTGTGTTGTTCTATGCTTGCTAGTGACCGGGGTAAACGGGTTGCTGATATTTCAAGGTAAGAATGTTTTGGCTTTTTATCTGAGTCTGCTGGGCAGTATTCCTCGCCAGTTTTGGATTCAGATGGCGATCTCATTCCTCAAATGTATTAGCTTATTGCTGCTGGTCAAACTCAGCTTACCCTATCTGCTTAAGGCGCTAGATCGAGCCTGTGTACTAGCTCAAAATACCGATCAAATCACGGCTAATGATGAAAGTGTTCAGGCGTTTTTTAGGACTCTCAAAAAGGTTTCATCGAATGGATTTTGGCTGCTAGCGCTAATTCTTTGCGCTAATTTTTTGCACACCCCAGCTATTATCATAAAGTATCTCAAAATTGGCCTTAAAGCATATCTGGCCATTTCTCTCGGGCAATTAATAATTAAGTTACTGTCAGTGCTGATTGACACCCTGGATGCCTTAAGCCTGAGCTATTCAAGCTCAGACAACATATTGCGTCATTACGAACGATTTTGCCACTTAGTACCGGCTTTCAAGAAAGCACTGGAATACATTCTTTATGTAGCGATCGTCACTTTAGTGATTCAAGACATCGATTTTATCGCCTGGGTAGCCAGCCTCACTGGTGCAGAAAAGTTTTGGGAGCAAAGTATCGGTAGTCTCATCGTGAGAAAGTCGTCACTTTCGAGAAC
>NZ_JACSWC010000264.1 GCF_016888165.1 Halomicronema sp. CCY15110
CCTGATTGACTGACAAAAGATTAGTCCGGAGGCGGATACCTGCAGGTTTGAACCTTGAACTCCAGGCGACAGAGGCGTTTGTGATGTTGCGTTCGCGAAGCCATGACGGGTTCAGGGTCGCGATAGGAGCGAAACCTGACCCGACGAATTAATCGCCACCCGTGATTAAGCGCGGCTTTGACCCACTCCCAGCCGATGCGGAAATAGCTATTGCCGCGAAACCAGTGTGTATCGACCCACCGCCGTTTGCCAGCAGCGACGACGGTAGTCCCTTGAGCCGTGACGTACAGCGTCGAGAGGGCCAAAATCAACCAGAGCCGTGAGAGGGCCGCCACTGAGCGAATACCCGACTTTTGCATGTTCCACCCATTGGATTGGTCATCGAGAAACGTTTCCTCAATGTCAAATCTCAAACCATAGTCGGCAAACGTTTGGAGCGTGGTCGGTTCGTCACTCACGACCGCCCACAACTCGCCATTCAGGCTATTGCGTCCAAAGGCCAGATGCACCAGGCCATAACGGGCCTCCTTGTGCAAATAGACGTGGTGCCAGCAAAGCGCTTCCCCGCGCTGGAAATGGAAATCTTGCAGTTGACGCCAACCGTGTCCGCGTCGCCAGACCCAGGTGTCCTGTTTCAAACGAATGCGATAGTGCCAGTGCCACTGCTGGGAGAGGGCGCGCATCAAGTCCGTGTGCCCGAAGCCGCGGTCGGCGAGCAAAATCACCTTAACCTCGGACGGTAAACAGGTGGTCGCCTGCTGCAACACGGCGCGATAGTCCGCAAAGGAAACCATGGCGCTGCGGTGATGCAACACGCGCCAAGCCACCGGTAAGGCTCGACCGCGATAGACCACGGCCAAGCGAATCAGGCAGTATTCTTCCCAGAACAAGGAGGTATCCAGACTGAGGTAAAGTTCGTCGTCTTGCCAAGCTGCTAGCGCCGCTCGAATCAGCGGTTTATAGAGACGATGAACGTTGATGCGGGGATTGTGTAACCACCGCTGCACCCGTCTCTGTTTACTTTGCGCGAAGTGCCCGCCGCAAGGGATCTCACTTAACCAACGGGTGAGATTGACCTCGCCGCTGTGGAGCAAGGCGATAACCATCCACAAGCAAGTCGTCAGGTGCGCTTGGTGCGCCC
>NZ_JACSWC010000265.1 GCF_016888165.1 Halomicronema sp. CCY15110
CAGCATCTGTCAGGGCGAGTCCATGAGCGTCAGTTACAAATACCATCGCTTTCCGATTGAGATCATTCGTCACTGCGTCTGGCTCTACTACACCTTTCCTTTGAGCTACCGCGACATCGAGAAAATGATGCTCTATCGGGGCATTGAGGTGACGTATGAAACCATCCGCAAATGGTGTAAAAAGTTTGCTCAAGCCTACGCTAATCAGATTCGTCGGCGTCGCCCCAAGCCTACTGATAAATGGCATTTGGACGAGGTCGTGCTCACCATTAAGGGACAGCAGTATTACCTATGGCGGGCAGTGGATGCCGAAGGTCAAGTCCTTGATATCTTGATGCAGCGTCATCGCGATAAACGCGCCGCCAAGAAGTTCTTTCGCAAATTGCTCAAGTCCAGCGGCTTCGCTCCTCGGGTCATTGTCACCGACAAACTGAGAAGCTATGGGGCCACGAAGAAAGAACTGATTCCAGGCGTCGAACACAGGCAGCACAAGGGGTTTAACAATCGAGCGGAGAACTCACATCGCCCCACACGGACCCGAGAGAGGCGGATGGGGCGCTTCAAATCGCCAGGACACGCCCAACAGTTTCTCTCAGCTTTTGAACCGATACGCGGCTACTTTCATCCTCACCAACATCAACAATCGGCAACCGAATATCGAGAAACGATGCGTCAGCGCTTGAG
>NZ_JACSWC010000266.1 GCF_016888165.1 Halomicronema sp. CCY15110
GCTGCCAGGGCACGATCGCGGGTCTGCTCAATGGCGGTCTGGGAGGCAAACTCGATCTCGATCTGAAACTGGTCGCGATCGATCTGGGGAAAGAACTGGCTGGTCAGGGTGCCCGCCGCAATAAAGCCGACTAGCGGTAGGGAGAACACCAGGGCGATCGCCAGCATTGGTCGGGCGGTCATGCGGGCGATCGACCAGGGGTAGACCTGGGCCGCTCCCGGCAGCGCCAGCCCCTCGTTCCACCAAGCCCCCGGTTTGTCGAGGGAGCGGAAGATTCCCTGCTGCGATCGCGGCTGATCGCGGCGGCCCAGCACCCGCGCCGCCAAAGCCGCAATTAGCGTCAGCGAAATCGCCAGGGACGAAATCAGCGCCAAGATCACCCCCAGGGCAATGGTGCCGACAAATTCTCCCGCCGCCCCCGGCAGCAGGTAGAT
>NZ_JACSWC010000267.1 GCF_016888165.1 Halomicronema sp. CCY15110
GTTCTCGAAAGTGACGACTTTCTCACGATGAGACTACCGATACTTTGCTCCCAAAACTTTTCTGCACCAGTGAGGCTTTACCCTGTAGGCATCATAGTCTATTCGCAAATAATCTGAGCTGAAAGTCCTGTTTGCAAGCTGTTTGCACTTAATCTGAGCTCGTTTGCAAATAATGTGAGCCTGATGGTCTTCTTGTTTGCAAATAATGTGAGCTCAAAATTGCCTTGTTTGCGAGCACAACGATTCTTGTTTGCGAGCCGCTACAGCTAGTGGGTAGAATCTATCCGACGTGATGAAGGGTCGGGAGAAATCCTCTCTGGGGGTAATCGCTATGTCCACTGTGAAAGACGGTTCTCGATCGCGGTCTTTGAATCAGCCGTCATGACGGTTTGTCGCGATTGGGGGGTGGAGCCAGTTCCTCCAGTGGTCTGTGGGCAATCGGAGTTTTCCTCACCTCATATTCCTCATGAGGCCAATCCTCAGCGGGTTGGTGGAGGCGTGAAGGATCTTCAGTGGTTGGTGATGGATTATCTGGCTGAGCAGTCTTTCTATCCCGTGCAGGAGGTTGATGAGGAGGGCGATCGCGATCGCAGTGGCGGTAGCGGTGGTGAGGCGGAGGTGTCTGTCTTGAAGCCGGGGTCGCCCTGGAATGCGGCGGCTCCTCATGCCACGGCGGCTGACCTACAAGCTGTGGAGGTGGTGGAGAATCACGCCAAGAACAGCTTTGAACTCTTTTTTCCGGGTAAGCCTGATCCAGCTACTCGGCAACTTCTCAGGGCTTGTGGGTTTCGGCCTAGCAAGAAGAAATCGGGCGATCGCTCAGGGCAGTGGTTCTGGTATGCCAAACAGACTCCAGGCACTACAGAATTTGTGCTGGGGCTGACGGGGTAAAGGGAAGCAATCGCGGTTAAATTGGCGACCATTGCAGTGCAGCAGGCAGTCGGGAGGTAGATATTCTCGCATCTTCCCCTGAAAGCTAGTACACCCGTATGATTTAGTTGGTCATCTTTACAGGAACCTGAGGTGGTGCGGCGAAGAATATTACTGGCACGAGGGCGAGACAACCAGCGGATTGAAACTCTCCTGGTTGATTTGGCCCAAAAGCACCTCGAAAACTTTGAAGATCACTGGCGTCCGATGCTGGAACGAGCTGGAGCAGAGGACAAGTTCTGGGACTGGGTGGTTAAAAAACGGATTTCGCTTTCTTCGGATAACTTCGAGAGCTACGCAATTGAACATGAAGGGATGACTCAAGGCTTGATGGCCATTGAAACTCAATGGCATCGCTCTCAAATTGACCGCCGTAACCGGATCGTTTACGTTCAAGCGATCGCATCGGCTCCTTGGAACCGGAAAGTAATTCAAGCACGGCCTAAACTTCGAGGTGTCGGGACTGCCCTGCTCCTATTTGCCCGTCAACGGAGCTGGGAGCTGGGGTATGAAGGACGGGTTGGCTTACACGCTTTACCGGGAGCGGAAAGCTTCTATGATGACCAAAACATGGCCGACTATGGCCCCGATCCCGAGCGGGAAAATTTGACATACTTTGAGTACGGTCGCTTCCAAAGGTGAGTTATGACCCAAGATGATTTCAACTTCATGGATTTGCTGGAAGATGACGCCTGGTTCGAGGCAGCCGCTCGTCGGGAGGAATCGGTCACTTGTGAGGCCCTAGCGGGCAATGGCTGGGGCACTCATTTGGGAGCCCTCATGGCGAATCCCCAGGGCTTCAGTCAGGTTGCTCAGTTACGGTCAATGGTGGTACAGGCTTGGCAGAAACTCGTCACAGAGTGGGATTTAGGGATTGGCTCAGAGGCGGCGGCAGCGAAAGGCCAGGAACTCATCATGACGCGACTCCATCAGCCGGAACCGGCAGTCCAGGAGGCTTTAATGGCTTTGCTGGCCATGAAGCTCTCAGCACCACAGGGGGAATGGGAGATGACTGACACGGTTCACGCTCAGATGCGCCGGGTGTTTAGCCAAGTGCTCAGGCCAGAAGATTGGGATGACATTGCGATCGCGGCAGCTCAGGCCGTTCAGACTCATGTCAAGCGGCAGGTTCAATTACCCAAGTATGCTTGAACGATCGCACCGCAACAGCCCTCTCTAGATGTAGCGGCTCGTGCGTATTCTCGTAACTTCGGGCTCTTGTCAGCTTTTGGTGATCCAAATTTCATAGAGAACGGTACATAGGAACTATCCTCCGAGATCAGGGTCCTATGGAACTTCTAGAGTATTTTCTGCCCGATGCCTCAACGCTAAGCCTGAAACACTGGGAGCTGGATGCCGAGAGTCATCAGATGGTCCTTACCGTTTGCTCGACCCAAGCGGTAGGCTGTTGCCCGCTTTGTCAGTCCCTGACGGGGCGTATCCATAGCCGCTATGAGCGTACTCTCAAAGACTTACCCCTAGCTCAGTTCGGGCTCACCATCGTGTTGGAAGTGTGTAAGTTCTTTTGCCTGAATGAGACCTGCCGTCGGCGCATCTTCACCGAGCGATTGCCGACGATGGTGGCCCCTTGGGCCAGACGCACCCGACGCTACGCTGAGCAGCTCACCGCCATCGCTCTCAGCTTGGGCGGTGGAGCGGCTGTCCGTCTCGGTCAACATCTGAATGCTGAGGCCAGCCGCAACACCTTTCTACATCTCATCGCCCGCCTATCGTTTCCCGAAACGGACACCCCACGCATTTTGGGCGTGGATGACTTTGCGCTGCGAAGAGGCCATCAATACGGCACGATTTTAGTGGATCTCGAAACGCATCAACCGATCGCCCTATTACCCGACCGTCGCGCTGAGACTTTGGCGGAGTGCTTGAAAGCGCATCCCGGCGTCGAAATCCTATCGCGCGACCGCTCCAAAACCTACAAGCGTGGGATGAATGAAGGCGCACCGGAGGCTATCCAGGTCGCGGATCGCTTTCATTTATTGCATAACCTTGAGGAGACTCTGGAGAAAGCCTTTAAGGGACACAATCAAGTCTTCAGGCGGGTTGAACAAGCCCAAACACCGGACCATGCTGTCGTTGCCCCCGAGTCACCTGAACCGCTGCTACCCTCAGCTGTAACCAAACGGGCTCAACGCTTGGAACGCTATCAGCAAGTCCATGCTTTACGGCAGCAGGGCTTTCGCATCGAAGATATTGCCCATCATCTCGGGATGGGCCAACGCACCGTCTACACCTACCTATCCCATGAGACCTTTCCAGAATGGCAACCCTCGATACGACGACGCGGCAGTGGGCTCGATCCTTACAAAAGCTATTTACTCGAACTATTAGACGACAATGAGCCTGTCGGCTGACGACAACTAGAGAGGCGGATTTATTGATTTCGTCATCTGGATCCA
>NZ_JACSWC010000268.1 GCF_016888165.1 Halomicronema sp. CCY15110
TCGATGACCCCATGTTTTCTGGCAGCATCCTACTACAACATGACTTGTGTGTACTTAGTAGCCTTGGCAAGGAGAGGGCAAGCTCTGAGCCAGTGTTTTCCCAGTCTTTGCGAGTTTTACAGCGATCGACAGCGACTGAGTCTACGAGCATGAGGTAAGCCGCCGAGGCTAGCAGGATGCGCGGCGGAGACAATGGTGTAGGCATGATGAATACATCCTTAGCGGTGCAGACGCAGCGGTTGACCAAACGGTTTGATCGCCAAACCGTTCTGCAAGATATTGATCTAGAAATTGAATCCGGTGCTGTATATGGCCTGATTGGCCCCAACGGCGCGGGTAAGACCACCCTGATTCGCCTGTTAGCGATCGCCGAATCCCCCACGCTGGGCGACATTTTGCTCCAAGGTGAGCGCTTAGATACCCATCGCCCCCAGGCCCATCTCAAGCGGCAAATCGGCTATCTGCCCGATGACTTTCCGCTGTATCCCGACCTCACCGTCTGGGACTATCTCGACTACTTTGCGCGGTTGTATCACCTCAAGGGGCAGCCGCGGGTGCGTAGCATTCATCACGTGCTGGAACTGGTGGATCTGGAGCACAAGAGCGACAGCCTGATCACGACGCTTTCGCGAGGGATGAAGCAGCGCCTCGGTCTGGCGCGCACCGTGATTCACATGCCGTCGCTCTTGCTGCTGGATGAACCCGTGTCCGGGCTGGATCCCATTGCCCGGCAAACGTTTCGCCAGGTGATGCGCAATCTCCACAGCTTGGGCATGACGATTTTGATTTCTTCCCATGTGCTCAGCGACCTGGCCGAACTCTGTACCGCGATCGGCATTCTGGAGTTCGGCTACTTGGTCGAAAGCGCCCCGTTAGACACGCTGTATCAACGGCTCAGTCAGTCGCAAATTGTGATTAGGACGCGGGGCAACTTAGCGGATTTACGTACCGAGTTAGCCAACTGTCCGTTGGTGGCTGACCTAGTGACCGACCCGGTAAACCAGCAAATCACGGTGACGTTTGCTGGCAATGCGGACGATGCGGCGGACTTGCTGCGATCGCTCATGGATGCCCAGCTCCCCCTCTCCGAATTTCATCCAGTGCAGGAAAGTCTGGAAGATATTTTCTGCAAACTCGGCCATACCCAAGCCACCTAAATTCCCCAAAAAATCCGACTATCACCGTCTTGGAGACCAGCTATGCTGCTAAAACTCATCGGTTCTCTGACCCACCGTACTTTGGATCGGCTGGGCGATTGGAACCCGCAACTGCTGCGAGAACTCAAAGGCCGATTAAAGGGCTTGCCGGTGCTGACGGCAATTGGGCTGTCGGTGCTGGTGCAATTCGTCATCTGTCTGGGCTTTGTCAGTGCGCTACCGGGTGCAGTCGTGGCCGACGATCTGGTCCTGGCCACCTACCCCCAGATTTATTGGTCAGCGGTGTCCCAGTTGCCCCTTGACTTACAAACTGCGGTGCTGCCCACCGATGCCTCAGCACAAACTGTGCTCAGCGCTAAGGGGCTGTTTATTCAATCGCTCGAAACTGAACCAGCCGTCTGGGGCGAAGTCCCAGGGGATGCCAGGGCCGATGCCCAACTTCAGCCGGGCGATCGCTTGCTGGCTCTGGATGGGGTGCCCGTGGCCGAGCTAGAAGCCGACATTAAGGCCGACGTGAGTGGAGATCGCAATGCCGTTTGGGAAAGCCGCCATATGGATGCCCATCAGCAAGCGATCGACGACCTCATGCGAGGCACCACTAATCATCGACTCTCGCCCGCTGATCGATCACTCATCGAGACCACCGTTGACCTCACGTTTTATCGTCCCGAGGTGGGCGAGTTCACCGTGACGCTGCCCCGTGTGGCCCTGGCCCGCCGCTCGTCCATGTATTGTCTGCGCCAATCGCGCTACTCTAACCGCTGCCAAATTACCGCCGATCGCCAGCATTACCTAACCAACTGGCCCCGCTGGCACGAAGACTTTTTCATCGCGCTGTCGGGTTTGATGACGCTGTCGCTGATGGGGTTTGGCACCTTTCTCTTGACCAACAATGTCATCGAAGAACATCGGCAGGGGACGCTGAACTTTGTGCGCATGAGTCCCCGGTCTGCGCTCACTGTGTTGGGCGGCAAACTTGCCGGCGTGCCCATTTGCCTATATCTAGCGATCGCGGCGATGGTGCCCTTGCAAATCTATGTGGGCCGAGGCGCGGGAATTGGGAGCTTTCACCTATGGGGCTTTGACTTGGCCGTACTCAGCCAAACGTTGATTTTGTACATGGCCGGACTGCTGCTGGGGCTGGCGACGCGATCGCCGCTGTTACAAGCGTTGATGCCCTGGCTCGCCGCCGCTGGCGGGTTAGCCCTGCAATGGGTGGTTGGGGCCATTTCTATCCACATTTGGGAACATTACTTGTCGACGGCTCCAGCGAGCGCCCTGAACTGGGCCGTGCTGTTTTCTCCCATAGGCAGCGCCGGATATTTCCTCAATATTGACGGCTCGGCCCCCTCCATTATGGAAGTCGGCAGTGCGGCCTCAGCGTTGCCGCCCCTTAACCTCAGTCTCAGTATCTTTCGCGTCAATTTTGCGGAATATACGGCGCTTACCATGCTGCACGCGGCGGGCTGGTGCGCCGTGTTTGGTCATGCGCTACAGCGGCGGTTTGAGCAGCCCACCCAGTCACTCATGGCGCGGCGCTACGGCTACCCATTAACTGGGGTGTTTATGGCGATCGTCCTCGGTTTGTCAGAGACCCAAGCAGAATCCTATGACCTGTTACCGATTCTGGTGCTGATCACGTTCTTGGGGCTGCTGTACAGTCTGGCCCTCATCCTGAGCCTCAGCTGCGATCGCCAAACGTTGCAAGACTGGGCTCGGTTTCGCACTGCCCGGACATCCCACGAAGGGCGGTTACCCCTGGGGCGCGACTTGCTCATTGGCGATACCAGTTCGCCCGTCATCGCGATCGGGCTGAACCTGGTACTGATGGCCACCCTGTTCACCCTTTGGTTGTTGCTGCATCACCGCCAGCTCTTCGCCACCAAGTTGGCGGTGTGGGGCTTTGTCGGCAGCCTTTGCCTATTTGTCGGCTCCCTCTTTTTTGCGGTGCTAGCGAATCAGGTGCTGTTGCTCTCGAAGCGGCAAAAAAGCTGGTTTTGGTACAGCTCCATCGGCAGTCTTAGTTGCCTGCTGTTTCCGGGGTTAACCCTGGCGATTGGGGTGGGGTTGCTGCCCACGGCGGTCAGCCGCGTCACGATTTGGGGCCTGCCTTCCGAAGTGGCAATGTTCGCGATGCCCGCCAGTTTGATGGGGGGCTGAACGCTGGTGTTGGCGATGTTCCATTGGCGGCAACTGGTGTTAGTCGGTCGGTCGGAATATCAACAGTTGGTAGCGGGCGATCGCGATCGCTCGCTCCGGCCCCAGCGACTCCGATAACATGGAAGCGATCGCCCCCTTGGCCTGACCATGACTGGACTGACGAATCCCCCCACGCCAAAATCGCCCCTGATTGACGAACGATTTTGGCGCAATTTTCTCCCGATGCCAGCGGGCAACCGCTTTCAACTGGGCGATCGCGCCCCCGACTTCACCCTGATCGAAGCGGGCACCCGCCAGCCCTATCGCCTCTCTCAACACTGGGGCGAGCGCCCGGTGGTGCTGGAGTTCACGCGCATTTTTACCGAGCGGCACTACTGCCCCTTCTGCTTTCCCCATTTGGTGGCGATGAACGACGCCTACGCCAAATTTGCCGCTGCCGGAGCCCAAGTCATTTTGATCACGAGCACCACCCTGGCCCAAAGCCAGACCATCAAAACCGATCTCAACTTGCAGCCGCCGCTCCTGTGCGATCCCTTTTGCGAAGTGTTTCGGCAATACGGGGCCGGGCAAGCCCTGGGAGCCCCGCTATCAGCTCAGTTTGTATTGGATAAATATGGTCGCCTGCGCTACTGGCACCACTTTTCCTTTTTGGACTACAACGCCGAGCCATTGCAGCTGCTGTACACCCTATCGACCTTGCCTTCAGATTGATCGGGGAGTTTCCAGTGCAGCCGCCGCACCATAAGGAGTCGTAACAAAGCTAGGGCAAGTGGGGAAAAATTTGGCATTATCTAGAGCAGAGCGCGGCGGCGTTTTACGCCCGTCGTGCTTGCCATCCCGGTCAACCGCTTATCTGACTGTCATGACTGAACCCGTTGAACCCATCGTTTTGCCCCCCGCTGAAAATCCTGAACAGGAGGGGCAATGGCTAAAAGCGACCCTGCATGAATGGCTCAACACGGAGTTTCCGCCCGAAGCCGTCAACGCTGACATTGCCGAGCGGGCTTCGCAAGTGTTTGTGCGCCAGCGTATGGAAGGCGAAAATGACCTGGGTTCCCTAGTGCTGGCGATCTTGACTGAAATGCAGGCGTTTGACTTTTCTAAAAGCTTTTACGGTGAATTTGCGATCGCTAACGCCGTCAGTGATCTGTTGCTCGACAGCCTGGGAATCGATCACTGCTGCGGGGCCGGGTAGAAAACAGGTCGCTCACGAGTTTGGGACGTCTGTATGGCTCCTGCTTCGTCTCAAAAGTGTACAGGGTGGGTTCATTGTTGTCGGAGGCGATCTTAAAACCTTGAGACGACGTAGGGGCGTACGGCCGTACGCCCCTGCCGACAACGTCAAAACGATCTTGCAGAATTCCTTCGCTGGTATAGCAGAAGGTTGAAAGGTGTAAGGTGCACGGAACGCCTTTGCCTCGGGCAGTTCGGTCATTGAGAGGGGCTTGACCTAATGGCGGCTTGCTATCTGAAACCATCCTGCTTTGCCCTGCAAGCCTGCGACTAACTGCCCAGCTTAAAGGCTTCGACAAAGAGGCTGTAGGTGAGGCCGATTTTGAGGGCATTCATGACTTCTAAAAGCAGGCTATTGCGCTGGGCCGGAGCTTGCGGCGGACGGCGATAAACCAGCCAACTAATCAACTCCACCAAGCCCAGCAAGATCGCAGAGACCACCACGTCGAGTTTGGCCGCCTGGCCCGCGATCGAAGAAATGGCGATGCCAAAAAAGTTACCAAATAGTAGGCCAATAATCACCAGCGACAACCGTCGCCACGGGTTAAATACCCAGCGACCAAATTGGTTAGACGCCGATGAAACCAGAGTCGAGAAACGGGTGCGCTGCATGGCGGTTAGGGAAGCGACAATGAGCCACAGGCAGAATGAAGGCCGCCTTGAGAGCAAATGAAGGCGAGCTGCTCTGGGGATAAATTCAACCCCCGGCTAAAGTCTACCCCGGCGAACTGATTACCGGGGGTCAGCTCGGGAGCGGCCGCCACAAACCCATCCCCCGTGGCGGGGGCCGCGTTGGGAGTCGTCAAAATGGCTCCGGCAAAATCCGTTTGGTCGATGATGGCCCTCTGGAACCAAGCGCCTCGGAGGTCGGCGTCGCGGAAGCTGGTATCGGTGAGGTCGGCAGCTTGGAGGTTGGCATCTTGCAAGACGGCCCCAGTGAAGTCGGCAGTGGCAAGGGTGGTCTCGCTCAGGTCGGCACTGTTGAGTTGGGCCGCGATCGCCGTTACCCCTTGCAGGTTGGCCCCGGTAAGTTGCGCCCCCGCTGCATTCACCTCGGCGAGCCGCGCCCCCGCTAAATCCGCTCCCAAAAGTTGGGCTTCGGTCAAATCAGCCTTGGACAACCGGGCCTCAGTGAGGATGGCCTGGTCAAGCACCGCTTGGATGAGACTGGCATGTTCCAAATTGGCCCGGCTGAGATCGGCCAGGGTGAGATTGGCCTGGTTAAAATTGACTCGCACGAGGCCACTGCCCACCAATCGTCCCAGGGTGAGGTCCGCGCCCGCCAGGTTGGCATGACTCAGATCTGCCCCGCTCAAATCAGTGGTGCGATCGTCGTAGGTGTCGGGGTAAGTATCCGGGCCGGGACTGTAAAACTTGGCCCCTTGCAACTGCGCCCCCGATAAGATCGCCCCTTGCCACTGAGTATGGGCCAGGGATTGATTTTTGAGCACAAGCTGAAAGTCGCCATCGCTTTCGGTGACAAAGCCTAAAGTCATGCGGCTAAAGTCTAGCGGTTCTGGGTGATCCCCAGTTTCTAACAGCAGCAACTTGGTGATGATGCGGTTGACCGTTTGCAGCCGAATGATCGTGGTGCGCCGCATGGCCGGATCCCCTGGCATCGCCAAATCGGCGGCGAGTCCTTGGTTGAGCCGCCGTAACGCCGGAAACGCGGCAGGGCCTCTGGCAACGAGGGCTTGTTGCAATGCATCGAGCCATAGCGGATCATTCGTCTGCGCAATCAGATCCACCAGCAGCGGGGTGACGCGATCGTCAGGCAAATTGCCCAGGGCTAACACTGCGGCCCGCCGGGCCTCGGCATCCAGTTCAGGATTGGTCAGCGTCGAAACCAGGTTGGTATACAACATTTCCTCCGCTGACGGTGTGGTGGAAACGGCTGGGCGACCGAGCAAAAAGTAGCCGCTAATCCCGGCCAGTCCGCCGAGGGTCAGCAATAGCCCCAGCCCCACGCCCAGCTTGGGTAGCGTCAGATCTTTGCCGCCCCAGCGCGCCCCATCGGGATTGATGATGACCGCCGTTGGCCCGACGGTCTGCAACCAGTCCGAAGCGCGACCGAGTCCCAGGGGTACTTTGGCCTCGGCCTGCCAGAGGGTGGAAAGATGGATCATCGCGCCAGTCTTTTCATCGATCACGCAGGTGCCCGCGAGCCAGTCATGCCAGGCGCGACGGGGGCGATTGCCTAAGCCAGTCAGACTTTCACAGAGCAGGGCAGCACCGCTGAGCCCCACCAATATGCCCACGACGGGAAACGCGCCGCTCAGGTGCCACACTGCGTAGGCGATCGCCAGGGGGCTGCCCCATTTGCCCACCGCCTCACGAATGAAGGCGCGACCGACGCCGGGGGGCTGCCCTTGTAGGGTCAACACTTGTAAGCCGAGCCAGCGCTTGGGCCAGCTGCTGCCCGATCGCCCCAGCCTGTAAATGTGTCCCGCCGCGAGGAGCACAGGCACCCCGAGGGCCGCCGACCAGAGCAAATTGGTGAGGGCGGGCACTTGGCTGGGCAGCGATCGCGGCGACAATCCCAAGGCTTGGGCACCTTGCTGCTGCACGACCTGGAGCGGAGCCGCCAATTCGGTCTGGGGCGTCAATGTCGGCTGTTCCTGGGCGCGTTGGTTCACCACCTGCCCCAAATAAAATGGCCCCACCACACTGCCCGCCAACACCGCCACCTCCAGACTCCAGGCCAGCAAACGTCGGCCCACCGTGGGGAGCATGGGGGCCACTGCCAGGGTTGGGGTCGTCGTTTTATGCGACGGCGGGCGCTGCGATCGCGGCGCTGCCGTACTGTTCTCAGCGGCAGGGCGGGGCGCGGGATCAGCCGCAGAGGAATTGTCGGGTCGCCGGGATGAAGTACTCATAATCGACCAAGGCGGACATTATGCCTCCTGTTGTACCACCGTTGCCGCGATCGCAGCGCCAAATTGCGCGACTTGTCAGAAAAACTGCCCCAATCGCGACTTTTTGCTTTCACAATTTTCTGATGAGGATGGCGCGATCACGGTGAGGCGATCGCCGTTTGAGCCCTCAGACTGCCCCAAGAGGGATCAACACTTCACTAGAAAATTGGCACCGTCGCATTAATACTGAGGCCAAAAAACGTATCGTCAAAAGTCACGCGACTCTCGGAAGAACGACCATAGCTGAGCCCGCCAAACAGTGACATGCGCACCGCTGGGGTGATGGCATATCGCAATTGCCCTGTCAGGCGCTGATACGTTTCGTGGCGCGACTGTTGGGTAAAGTCAGAAATCGTGAGGCGATACCCCAGGCTGGTTTCCCATTGCGAATTAATCTGATAGCTCAGGGCCGCCCCCACCGAGTTCAGCACGTTACTAAAGCGTTCTGGATCGCTGAAAAAGAGTTGTCCCTGGTAATAACTATCCAACGTGAGTTGTGGCGTCAGGCGATCGCGACGGCCCACGGTGAGATCGATCCCAGTATTGGTAAAAAACTGCTCAGTAAACCCCGCCTCGTAAAGCAGTTGGTGACTCACGCTCAACTCGCCATAAGCATTAGCCGATAATCGCTGGCGCACCCCCGCTTGAAACCGCACCTCGTCATAATTAGAGGCGCTTTGTTCTTGATAACGAAACAGGGTTGTCCGTGCCGACAATAGCAACCCCGTGTCAGGCCCTAAAGCCGGAAACGCCAAAATGCTGATACCAGGACGAACGAGTTGGTCGCCAAAACGTCCTTGCACCGGATCTTCAAATAAAAAAATGTTGTCGCTACTAGACGCCGCCACGAACGAGGAGAAATAAGCGACCGGACTGCGCGGAGTCGGGGGCGCAATCTGAATTAGCTCCAGAATGCCCAGTTCAGGATCTTGTAGTGGACTACGCAGTTGCAGAACACCCAATTCATCATCACGGCCAACCTGACCGACCTGGATCACCCCCAATTCAGGGTCACGCGGCAGTTCAGCGACGGTCGCCGGGTTCGCAGCAGCGGGCTTGGTCTCCGGCACCGCCGTGGGCCGGGGCAGCTCAACGGTCAACGGGGCGCGCAGCGGAGTCGGTTCAGCCCCCGCCAAAAATTCACTCAGGATGGGGGCCGCACTTTTGGGGGCTTTCTGATCAATCCGAGATTTGCCAGCAGTGCTGATGCCGACCGATGAGTCCTGAGCGATCGCCGCATTCCGGGTGATTCGTCGGCGCTCCCCCAAGAACTCCAAACGTTGTAGCGACCCAGCAGGCACAGTGAGCATTCCCTCCGCCACGGTAAGGTCGCTCAGGGTTGCGGGTCGAGGTGCCTGCATCTCCGTGCCCCCAGAAGACTCCGCTGCTCCCGGCGATCGCTCACCCTGCGCATCGGACAGCGGCGGGCTAGGCTCAGGCACCAGAGACCCGGTGGTCAACGTTTCTAGGGATTGCGCCTGCGCCGGAGCGATCGGCAGCGCCAGCACTAGAAGCAGCCCATAAAGCCGCTGAGCTTTCAATAAGCTATACAAATAGCTGACCAGTGATAGCTTCACAAAACAAATCAGACCGTTGGAACTGCTAGAGGACTCGCCGCCCAGTCGCTGAAATCGGCGATCGCATCATATCCGCTGCGACGAGTCGGCCCAACCAAATCATCAGGGCCATCAGCGCTACAGTCGAAACACATCACGGAACACAAGCTCATCAGGGGAAACACACGTTACGCTGCCATCAGTTCTGTCCGGCTTTAGCCGCGCCTATGACTCGCTAAAGTGACTAGTGACAGAACCGATGAGATTAAGATGATAGAGGTTTACTGTAGATGCCTATGAGCCAATATCACCTTCAATGGCCCAGACTGACAAGTCTCATCGGTGTCTTGTCCGCCATTGCTAGTCCGGTTTTAGCACAAGCTGAGGTGCCGCTCACCCATGGCAACGTCCAGACCCATCGCAACCGGGTCGAGATGTTGCTGCAAGGGGGGCTAGTGCGGCCCGTGCGCGATCAAGATCGTTTAGGCTTCGGCGATGCCATCCGGACAAATTTGGCATCTCAAGCAGACTTACAACTCAACGACGGCTCCTTTGTCCGCCTGGGAGAGTTGACCACATTTTGGGTGGTACCCAATACCCGTAACCTTTGGTTGGCCCAGGGCACGGGACTGATGATGCTCGCTGATAGCGACCCCACCCAGATTGAGACGCCCAACGCCATTGCCCAAACCCAAGGCGCTACCGTCGTCATCCGCCATGTTCAATTACCGGACACCACGCCCCAGTCAGGGATCCGCCCCGGCAGCGCCGCTACTTTACCAGGCAACACTGGGCGCACAGCGGTCATGGTCCTCACCGATCCCGAGCGCCACGGGGTGCAAGTGAGCTTGCGGGACGATCGCCGGGTTGAGCTCACCGCCGGACAGATGGCGATCGTCGATGGTGACATCCTCTATCTATTTGAATTCGATCGCGACCTCTTCTATCAGACGAGTTACCTAGCCCAGGGTCTGTTTACGCCCGCAGCGACCACCGGTGAAGCAGCGACCGCAGGCACCGAAACCACCGCCTCTAGCGCCACCGCAGAACCGCCCTCTGAGTTCACTGGCGATTATTGGCTAGACCCTCGGTTCTTGTCCCCCCACGATGCCGCCCCCGCCGAGAGTGGCTGGTTATTTCCGGCAAATACCAGCCCGACGGCAACAGACTCCCTTCCGCCAGCGGCCCCGACCGACAGCACCGCCCCAGCCGCGCCCAGTGCGCCGGAACCGGCGATGACGGATCCCGGCACCATGGGCGGCACCACGCACAACGATTTGAACATCGAGAGAGAACTGACTCCCACCCCGCCAGCGCTGCCCTCGATTGAGGAAACATTGCCTCCCCCCAACGACTCAAATACGGAGGGACTCGATATCCCAGCGGGTGTCATTGCGCCCCCCGCCGAGCCGTCTGTCCCCGAGCCGCCTGTCCCCGAACCCTCATCCGCACCCAATGATGTGGCCCCGCCGAGCGCTGAGCCGCCCCCTGTAGAAGGCGCGCCCTAAATGCGTCGAAAAGGCGCTCAATAGTTCACGCGGTAAGCGGTGGGTGCTTTTCCCAGCAATTCTTAGGGTGCGTTTCTAAGTGCAGGAAACACCGTTCAGGCTAAGTTTATCGAAGCCTGTTTCCCCCTTCGACAAGCTCAGGGAGAACGACAAACGCTCAACCACGAGAACTGTTGTGTCTTGCCACGATTAGTCGTGTGAACTGAGCCAGTATGCAGACTGAGCCTGCCGAGAACGCTAGGGCTGCTGACGCCTGACTGCCCTGGCACAATGGCGACTACTTTCCTCCACTCAGGCCGCTTTGAAGCCAATGCCAAGATGGAACCAATTTCAAAGCGGAGATGGCGATCAGCAGTCGGACGAGGGGGAGCGACGGCGATCGCGGCCCTGAGGGGTCAGACTATTACGAAACGTACAGTTTTCTGACAAAGCTCTCGATGTCGGGCGGGGTTTATCAAGCTCAGATGAAGTATCCGCACCCACTGGATCCCCATGCTCAAGACCGCCGCGATCGCAAGGGATTGACCCTGAAAAACTGTGAAGTTTTCACGAAGATATCCTGAACGCATGTGAACAAATGGGCAAGCATGAGTAAGTTATAGTTGTAATTACTGAAGCCCTCACACAAAACTGAACGTTCAGTGACCCGTCTTAGGTAACAACCCATAAAGTTTTGGTAAGGTTGTTAAGTGATTCGCCGTCCACATATCGGCGATCGTGTGTTCCCGTCTGATTCGCATCTACGCTCTCGGGATAGGTTTGAGCTAAAGTCTGTCCCTAAATACCGGGGTATTCGTCTAGGTATAGTTGAGAATTTCATCTGGTTTACGAGAGTCCTAGGTTTAGGCATTTGTCTGAAACCTCCGCTCCTGTTGGTTATCTAGAGCTGGTGATTATGAATCGCTTTTTCCGCATGCCATCACTCCAGCTAGTAGGCTGGCCCAGTTTGGTGTTGGGCTTGCTGGGTATCTGGGGCGCATCGCCCGCCCAGGGGCAAGTTCCCCTCACACGTGCAGATGTCGAATCGCTTTACAATCAAGTCGAATTTCTTCCTGAGGGTCAGGCTGCACGCCCCGCCCGGTTGAATGATTGGTTATCTATCGGGGATGCTCTGCGTACGGCACTCGGAGCCAGAGCCGAACTCCGCTTCAATGATGGTTCTCTAGCCCGGGTGGGCGAGCGTGCCACCTTTTGGTTTGTGCCCAACACCCGCGATTTTCGCCTTTCGAATGGGACTGCCCTATTTTTGATTCCGCCTGATCGCGGTCCCAGCAATATCCGCACCCCCAGCGCCGTCACTGGAATTCAGGGCACCGCCCTCGTCGTTCGCCATATTCCTCACCAAGGCTGTGATGCATCCGCCCTCCTAGTCGACCAGTCTGACTGCCCAGGTAGAACCGTGGTCATGGTCTTAACCGACAGTCCCAAGGGGCCTGTAGAGGTCACCGCCAGTGAAGGCAATTCCGCCTTGCTGTCAGCCGGTGATTTGGCAGTTGTGGAGAATGGCAATATTCAAGTGATGGAGTTCAACCTCCAACTGTTTTACGACACCAGTCCCCTCGTATCAGGTTTGGAGCTAGATAACCCCGACTTTGAAGGCACAGGTATGCCGACTGACCCAGTACGGCAAGAGACTTGGCAAGGCATCCAATCCCAGGCCCAGTTCAATGGCAATTTTGTGCTCAATCCCAGTGTGGTTGATTTGGATGCGCAATTGGACACCGCCATGAGCTGGTTACTGCCCGCTGATGGCAGCGACTCGACCCCGTTGGCTAACAACTCCGCAACGACTCCGCCCAATGCTCTGGCACGAACTGACAACGCCGCCGTTCAGACTCCTGGCAACCAGTCGATGATGTCCATCTGGTTGACTCGCCCGGCACCCACCTCAGAAGTGCCTCAAGCCCCGGTGCCTGGTTTGATCATGCCGACTGGGCCGGGGCAACGACCGGCGGGGATACTGCCTACCGTCATGCCCAATGCCGGGGGGCCACTAGTCCCAACGGTGCCGATTGAGCGACCGGATCCCAGACCAGCGGCAGTTCCGGGGGGGGCACCAGTCCCAACGGGGCCGATTGAGCGACCGGATCCCAGGCCAGCGGAAGTTCCGGGAGGACCACCAGCCGAGATGCCGGGTGGAGGACCGCCAGCAGAGTTTCCCGGGCAACCAGAAGAATTTCCGGGCGGACCGAATGAGTTTCCGGCTGGGCCTAACAATGATTTGCCCATTGGGCCAGAGCCCGGAGATGGCGGTCCAGATGTGGTAGTACCCGACCCGGTGGTAGTACCCGACCCGGTGGAAGTGCCCTTTGACCCAGCAGGATAGTTTTGCGGTGCTTAGTTGGGCTGAGTCGGCTGTTAGCAAACACCGACTTCGAAGTTTCGGGTTGCTAACGTTCAGTGGCGGTAGCGGTTGATTCAGGCACGGGGAGCGCGATCGCGTTTCTGCAGCGGTTCTTGACCAATCAGCAGGCTTCGGCAACTCATCAGCACTCGGTATCTTGCCTTCTCAAATACGGTTGGTTATGGTGTGAGAGACTCAATATCAATGGGTCATTTTGCTCAGTTGGCTGTTTCTGCTTGCTACCACTGTGCGCTCAAACAAAGCTCTCAAGATTGATTTACAGGCAGCTTATCCCTGTCCTTGTCGACGTAGTGGCGTTCTCAAACCCATTACGCTGACAGAGGCTTTTGGCTGTCACCGATGCCAGCAGATCTTTGTCATTCAAGATGATGGGTACCTGTTAGAACAACTATCAACGCACTACCCTTACAAACGGGTTTGGTATTGGACGGGGAGCCAATGGCGGTTGGATCATTCCGCCCTCAGTAACCATTACCTACCATTAGCCACCATGCTATTTGGGGTCGGCATGTTTGTTTTGCTGTTGGCAATCTTGCAACCCCCCAGCAGCTTAGGTATGTTTTTGCGCTTGCTCACCGTCGCGGCTGTTGCTTTATTGTTTTTAGTGGTTTTCTGGCTGTCTTGTCGCCGCTAAGTCCGAGCTCTTTGATTTCTGGAATGATGCAATGACTTCTGTTCAGTCTCTGGCCGAGCTATCGGTGCTTATCAGGCAGGTACGCGAGGCTGCTGAGGCTCTGGAAGTTAGGCTCATCACAGCGGCGCTACAAGCAGCCGCCCAAGCCTTCCGCGAGGCTGCCGATGACATTCTGGAAGCTAACACCCTCGATCTCGAAGCCAGTTTAGAAATGGCGGTGCCGGAGCTGGTAGTCGAGTGGCTCAAGCTCACGCCAGAGCGGTTAAACACGGCTATCAACATTTTGGAGCGCTTATCACAGCTGGATGCGGTGACCAGTTTGACCCATCGACCGCAACCCGCGATCGCCCCCACTGATCACGCTTACTGGCTGCGCGAACCCCTCGGGGTGATTGCTTTAGTGTACGAAGCCTTTCCCGAATTAGCCATCATTGCCGCCGCCCTCAGTCTGCGGGCAGGCAACGGCTTGATTTTAAAAGGGGGGCACGAGGCCAGCCAAACGAATCAGGTAATTGCCGACGTTTTTCAATCCGTCTTGGCTCAAGTTGATTTACCAGAGCAACTGATTGTCTCGCTGTCGCCGAGTGAAGGCGAGGCCGCGCGGCGCTGGTTGATGCAAACCAGTGAATTGGACTTGGTGATTCCCTACGGCCGGGCCAGCTTAGTCCAGCAAGTGATGCGGGATGCCAATTCCCCCAGCCTGAGCACGGCAATTGGTAATTGTTATTTGTACTGGGCACCGACCGCTCCCGTTGAGGTCGTGGCGAAGATGATCATTGCTAGTCATCGAGGCAATCCAGAGCCAGTCAATGGTATTGAAAAAATCTTGGTGGATGAAAAGGTCTCGTCTGTTGCGGAGCGGGAGCTCGAACATTTGCTCAAAGAGAGCCACCTTTCAGTTAAGGAAGTTGTGCCTCCCACCCTGTCATCTCACCCTGGCACCACCGTGGAGGAGATCTGGCAAGAGGCTCAGCTCAATCACACAGTTTTGGTGACCCGAGTGCCCAATTTGCCCGTAGCGATCGCCATTATCAATCGTTATAGCAGCGGCCATGCCGACTGCATTGTGACGAACTCTTACCAAGAGAGTATGCAGTTCGCCAGTCAAGTGCACAGTGCGTCGATCTATGTCAATTCGTCACCGCTGTTTCGGCGCAATGCGACCCATGCCAGTGCGATCGCCCTCGGCATGTCGCCCCAACGAGGGCTCAAGAGTAGCCGCATTACCCTGGAAACTCTGCTCACCCACAAAGCCGTCATCAAGGGATTGGGCAATCTGTAATGGCGCTTGTAGCGAGCCGATTGCCGTAACTTCTGAATGCCGCGAACAGCCCGATCATTGGGGTAAATAGGTCGTCCGAGGTCGGAGCGGTCATAGCCACGCCGCTGCCTATTTCTGCATATTTCGTAGTGAGGTGAACGATTTTGACGGGATGCTCGGCATCCCCCGCAGTGCCGTTCCTCCGTCCTTGATTAGTGGGAGGATTAGCGGTGCCGGACAGGCTAGTGCAGCGTCAAACCTAAAACTTAGGGCTTGCTCCTGGAGGGAGCCACTGCATGAACGACCAGCGCAGCCCAAACGCCCAGATCCCGCTCATCCTGAGTTTGTCGTCGGCCGTGCCTGCCCGCAGGGCATAGGAGGTTGGCGACTGTGCATCACCGTAAAATCAAGCACTGACCGAGCACTAGGAAGCCGGCCTAAAGTTTTGACTCTCCGAGCCAGGGATTGCAAAGGAGTGACTTTTTCACTTCAGATATCGCCCCCCCTTTTCGTTCATCCTACTGTGGGGGCACAGGTAGTGCATCTTAGAGAGCCGTGATATGATTAGAAACTCTGTGCATAAATTCACGCTAGAACGCAACACGTACCTCTATGGCACTGCTACAAGAACGCAAACAGGAACTCATTTCCGAATATCAGGTTCACGAAACCGATACTGGCTCTGCTGAAGTGCAAGTAGCCATGCTGACTGAGCGCATCAATAAACTCAGCCAACATTTGCAAGGCAATAAAAAAGACTACTCTTCACGGCGCGGTCTGCTGAAAATGATTGGTCGCCGTAAGCGTTTGCTGTCCTACATCGCCAAGAAAGACGTTAATCAATATCGGGCGTTGATTGGTCGTCTCGGCATCCGCCGATAGATTCTCACTTGCAGGTCTTGGAGCGTTGTTATGTCCGCTGATGCAGAGAACGATCGCTTGCCCTTTGAGCCCAAAGGCAAGCGTCAAAAGTCTCCGAAAGAGACAGCTCAGCCTTCCGCCGAGAAGTCGGTGAAGCCACCTAAAGCGATGGCTAGCAAAGCCCCGAGTCAGCGCAAAGCCAAGCCGTACTCTCGCGAGGAAACTAGCATTCCAGAAGTGGTGAGCCGTCGGATGCTGCGCCGGATGCTTTATTTTTCGGGCATGCCTGTAATTTTGGGGGTGTTCGTATTCTTCGTCAGCTACGTGCTGATTGTGCAGGAAATTGCCGTATTGCCCAACGTTGTCGTGTTGTTAACGACGTTAGCTTGTTTTGGCCTGAGCGTAGTCGGCCTGAGCTATGGGGCATTATCGGCTTCTTGGGAAGAAGGCACACTGGGTAGCCTGGTAGGGTTTGAGCAGTTTCAGGTGAACTTTGGACGGCTTATCGGGTCTTGGCGACAAGCCCGAGAAGAGCGCCGCAACAGTTCTTCTAGCTAGGCGATTGCCAGTTTCAATCAATCTTGTTTGGTAGCCCTGGAGCGATCGCGATCGCCCCAGGGTTTGTCTTTCTGGTCACGTCTTCAACCATCTCTATATTGCTGGCTGCCCCTCATCGCGGGGGTAGCGTCCTTACGGACTAGGCCACGTAATTATAGTGAGGGGCGGCATGGGATTGCAGTTCACAAAGCTACGCCGTCCCTCTTAACTAGCAAAGTTGTCTTTGTATCCCAAATAACGAGAAGATAGGAGCATCAATCACCGCTGGTGGCCCTCTGCGTCATGTCTAACCACGACTATCTCGAAAAGATTTTGACTGCCCGGGTGTACGATGTGGCCCAGGAAACGCCTCTGGAAGTCGCGCCCCGACTGTCGGAACGCTTGGGCAATACGCTACTGCTTAAACGCGAAGATATGCAGTCGGTATTTTCTTTCAAATTGCGGGGGGCGTACAACAAAATGGCCCAGTTGCCCCCTGAACGCTTAGCTCAGGGAGTCATTGCGGCATCGGCGGGCAACCATGCCCAGGGGGTGGCGCTAGGGGCCAAACGGCTGGGCACGTCGGCCATTATTGTGATGCCTGTGACTACGCCCGAGCTGAAAGTGAAGGCTGTGGAAGCGCGGGGCGGCGTAGCGGTGCTGCACGGTGAAACCTTTGATGATGCCTACGCCTATGCCTGCGAGTTAGCCCAAGAAAAGGGCATGACGTTAATCCATCCGTTTGATGACCCGGCGGTGATTGCCGGCCAGGGCACCATTGGCATGGAAATTTTGCGGCAGCATCAAAAACCGATTCACGCGATTTTTGTGGCGATCGGGGGTGGCGGTTTGATTGCGGGCATTGCGGCCTATGTCAAACGCTTGCGGCCAGAGATTCGCATGATTGGGGTTGAGCCGGTGGATGCTGACAGCATGAGTCAGTCTTTGCAGGCGGGCCAGCGGGTGACGCTCGACCAGGTAGGGCGGTTTGCCGATGGGGTGGCGGTGAAGCGGGTGGGCGAAGAGACTTTTCGCCTCTGTCAGCAGTATGTGGATGAAGTCATTTTGGTGAATACCGATGACACCTGCGCGGCCATCAAAGATGTGTTTGAGGATACCCGGTCGATTGTGGAACCCGCTGGAGCCCTGGCGATCGCGGGGGCCAAAGCCTATGTGGAACGGGAGGGCATTACGGGCGAGACGCTGGTGGCGATCGCCTGTGGGGCCAATATGAATTTTGATCGCCTGCGCTTTGTGGCAGAGCGAGCCGAAATGGGGGAGCGGCGGGAGGCCATTTTTGCCGTCAACATTCCCGAAGGGGCGGGCAGCCTGCGCCAGTTCTGCAAGTGCATTGGCAAACGGAACTTAACAGAGTTTAACTATCGCATTGCCGACAAAGCGGAGGCCCATATCTTTGTGGGGCTACAGGTCAAAGACCGCCAAGATGCCAGCCAGATGGCAGCGACGTTTGAGGCTAACGGTTTCAAAACCCTCGACCTGACGGATGACGAACTCACTAAAATGCACCTGCGCCACATGGTGGGAGGGCGATCGCCCCTAGCCCAAGACGAAGTGCTGTATCGCTTTGAGTTTCCCGAAAATCCGGGGGCGTTGATCAAGTTCCTCAACTGCATGAGCCCCAATTGGAATATCAGCCTCTTTCATTACCGCAACAACGGCGCTGACTACGGGCGCATTGTGCTCGGCATTCAAGTGCCGTCCGCCGAGATGGCTGACTGGCGCGCCTTTTTAGACACGGTGGGTTATCGCTACTGGGATGAGAGCAACAATCCTGCCTACCACCTGTTTTTGGCCTGACCGAGAGACCTCCTCCAGTCTGCACAGGCCAGCCGGGGGTTAATCCTGCACCGCCTGAACGGTGGTTGCGGTGGGAGGGTGCATCGGCAACGAGAAGTAAATCGTGGTGCCCCGGTCGATCGCGCTCTCGACCCAGATCTCGCCATTGTGGCGGTGGATAATGCGGTTGACGATCGCCAGCCCAATTCCCGTGCCCTGAAACTCCTCTTGTTTGTGCAAGCGCTGGAAGGGACTAAAGAGCTTGTCGGCATAGGCCATGTCAAAGCCAACGCCGTTATCCCGCACAAAGCAGGTGCCATCGGCCTGTTGGCCAATGTGAATAAGCGCGGGGGTGCGATCGCGGCTAAATTTCACGGCATTGCCGATCAGATTGCTGAGCACCTGTTGAAGCAAAGCCGCATCGCCATAGACCGTGGGGAGCGGGTCTACCGTAATTTCGACTTGCTCCAACGTTTCATGGGGGCCTTCGGTGAGTAGGGCGATCGCCTGCTCCACCAGTGGCCCCAAGGGCACCGGACGGGTACTCATATCACGCCGCCCCACGCGCGACAGGGTGAGCAAGCCATCAATTAGCCAGCTCATCTTTTGACTGCTGTTTTCGATCACTTCGATATAGTGCAGGAGCTTAGCATCCGGCTCTGCGGTGGTGATCGCTAGGCGTTGTTTCAGCGCGGCGATAAAGCCATTGATATGCCGGAGGGGCGCTCGCAAATCGTGAGATACCGAATAGGAGAACGACTGCAACTCTTGGTTGGTGGCCGCTAACTGCTCGGCTTGGTGCTCTAATGCCTGGCGTGCGACCACGAGTTCGGTAATGTCGCGGGAGGTGCCAATGAGCGCATAAACCTCACCATCAGGACGTTTGAGCGGAATTTTGTAGGTGTCTAAATGCACCCGTCCTCGGGGCGTCTGGATGGCTTCTTCAAGGTGGAGAATTTCCCCCGTCTGAAATACCTGTTGGTTTTGGGCGGCATAAATGCGGGCTTGGTCGGCGGTAAAGCATTCA
This sequence comes from Halomicronema sp. CCY15110, assembly GCF_016888165.1. Classification (GTDB taxonomy): domain Bacteria; phylum Cyanobacteriota; class Cyanobacteriia; order Phormidesmidales; family Phormidesmidaceae; genus Halomicronema. Next base: position 19,012 of record NZ_JACSWC010000268.1, read on the forward strand.
GAAACGCTCTTGCCTTCAAAGTCATGACGGCGGCGGAACTGGGCAAACTCGGTGACGACCTGGTTGCCAAAGGTCATGATGTTTTGGGCGCGATCGATCACAAAAATTTGATCGGGCAGTGCATTCATAAAGGTAATGAGCTCCGCTGTCCGCTGTTCGACTAACTCTTCCAGTCGCTGATTTTGATCTGCTAAAACCTGATTCAGTCGGCGCACTTCTTCCTCCGCGCGGCGACGTTCGTCAATGTCACGAATCAGAACGAGCGCTTCATCCTGGGTGAAGGGGACCACTCTTGACTCTTCCCACCGGAGCCGCCCATCAATCTCAAGTTGATATTCAAATACTTCGGTTTGTTGGGTGGCGATCGCCCGTCGCACTTGAGCGGTGCGCTGGTTGGCTAAGTGCGTTGGCAAAAAGTCGTGGAGATTCCGCCCGATTGCGGTTGAGTTCGGCAACAGCGCCGGAAATTCGGTGGGATGGTGAACATCCAAAACCATTCCCTCCACGCTGATCCGAGTGAACATATCGGGTAAGGCATCCACAATGGCCCGATTCAGCGCTTCACTTTGTTGCAGGGCGGCCTCGGCTCGCTTGCGATCGTCAATATCGCGCACCAGCACCAGCACCTCATCCGCAGGCATGGGCACGATCCGCGCCTCTTCCCACCGCAATCCGCTGTTAATGGGTAATCGATATTCGTAGATTTGCGTGTCGCCCGTGGCTAAGGCCCGCTCCACCGCTTGCATCCGCTCTGCGGCGACATTGGGCGTCAAGGTGTCTTGCACCAAGCGGCCCACGTGCAATTCTTTGGGACACGCGACAGGGAAATGGCTGGGATATTGCATGTCGAGACACAGGCCATCGCGCCGCATCCGAATGAGCAAATCGGGTAACGCCGACAGGATGGCGCGGTTCAGGGCTTCACTGGATTGTAGGGCCGTTTGCGTAGCGACTTGCTCCGTTACATCGACAATCAAGCCATCCCAAACATAATCGCCGTTCGCTTCTCGTTCAGGTCGCGCTAACACTTGGAGCCATTTCAGTAGCCCCGAAGGTGTGATGATCCGGCAGTCAGCTTTGAATGGAGCCAGGGTTTGTGTCGAGTGTGATAGCGCTTCTCTTAACGCAGCCTGGTCTTCTAGGGGTATCGCATTCCAGGCAGCTGAAATGTCGGCAATGGCAACCTCCGGCTCAATCTCCCAGATGTCGCGAAAAGCAGCGCTGAGATAGCTGAAGCGATCGCGCCCGTCGGCACTCTGATGATAGCGATAGATAATGCCTGGGGTATTGTCAACCAGCCGCTGAAAGCGGGCTTGGCTGGCACTCAAGTCAGCCTCGGCTTGTTTCAGCGCTGTCACATCGATCAACACGCCATCCCAGGTGTAGCTGCTGTCAGTTTGGGCTTCACCTCTGGCGACGGCCTGCACCCATTTCACCCGCCCCGAAGGCGTGATGAGGCGATATTCGTGTAACCAGTCGGTGCCTTGGGCGATCGCGGCTGCGATCGCGGCTTGGAAGGCGTCGAGATCGTCGGGATGCATCAGTTCCCAGGCGCGCCTGGCATCGTTGCAGATGATGTCGGGTTCGTATTCCCATAGATCAATGCTGCCGGGACTGACATAGCTAAAGCGATCGCTGCCGTCGGCATATTGGTGATAGCGATAAATGACCCCCGGCATGTTGGCCGCTAACCGTTGAAAGCGCTCCTCACTTTGGCGCAGGGCAGCTTCGGCGCGGCGGCGCTCAGTGACATCGACCCCGATCGCCCAAATCCCCAGGTCGGGAATGGGGAAGAGATCAGAAACATTCGACCAGGCAATGATGCGCTGACTGCCGTCTTTACAGGTAATCTCCCATTCCCAATCGCGAAAATTATTGCCCTGCTGTTGCCAGCGGGTGAGCATGGCCTGGCGATATTCCGCATCGGGATAAAGAGACGCAAACGCGCGGGGATTGCCCACAATTTCTGCGGTACTGTAGCCCGTGACCCGCTCGCATTCATGATTCCAGAGCGTTATTAGCCCTGTCTCATCAAATGCGTCTAAGAGTACGGGCATATTTTCTAAAATCTGTCGCCAGTTGGCTTCGCTAGCCTGTAGGGCTTGGTGCGCGTGCTGCCGTTCGAGTTCGGCACTGGCCCGAGCGGCAAAGATGCGCAGCAGGGTGACGGCATTGTCCAAATGTTGGATCGGTTGGCTGTGGATCAGACAGATTTCTCCGACGATTTGCCCCTGGGTGTCGGTGAGAGCTACACCGATGTAGCTCTCAGCTTGCAGTTCGACTAAATCTGGGTCATGGGGAAAGGCCGCCTGCACCCCTTGCGGACAGCAGTAAAAGCCTTGCTGCAAGGTGCGATCGCAGGGCGTATTGGCCCGGTGGTAAGTCATGGCCCCTTGTGGTTGCTGGTGACTCCAGAACACAATGCTGCTTAGGGTCTCGGCGGCGGGGTCGAGTTGGTTGATCAAGACATGATCGACCCCGAGGGTGTCAGCGAGCTGACGGGCCAACGCCGGAAAATAGGCTTCGCCGGTGACTGAGGCCGTGCCTTCGACGACGCTGCGCAGCGATCGCTGTGCCAAGACTTGCTCGGTCACATCCTTATACACCGAGGTCAAAAAGGCGGGCTGGGTGTGGTCGCCCTGCACCGCCGTCACGACGACTTGTACATGCCGCACTGAGCCATCGGCACAGATAAAGCGGAGGTCAATTTCTTGGGCGGCGACTTCGCCCTGGATGACGCGATCCATCATGCCGATGTCGTGGGCCAGGTCTTCCGGATGGGTAATTTTGTCGTAATGCTCACCGATCAATTCTGCGGCGCGGTAGCCTACCAATTGGCAAAAGGCGGGGTTGACGTTGATATACGTGCCATCGAGGGCAAGTTGCGTCATCCCGATTGCCGATTGCTCAAAAATGGATTGAAAGACGCGATCGCTCCAGCTCTGGGCGGTTTCGGCCGCCACGCGATCGCTCACCTCGCGACCATTCACCACAATGCCCTGCACCACCGGATCGTCCAGCAAGCTGGTGGCAATCACCTCGAAATAGCGCCACTCTGGCTCCGACTGATGCCGCACCCGGCACTGCAAGGCGGGTTGGGGCACGCCGGGCTGAACGATCGCCGCCGCTCGGACGGCGGCCACCATCGGCCAATCTTCCGGTGCGACTAACCGCAGGACTGAGCACCCTTGCAGCTCAGCCGGGTCATGGTGCAGCCGCCCCGTGATGGACGGCGTCACATACTGAATGCGGCCCCGGCGATCAAGCAGCATGACGACATCAGAAGCATTTTCCGTGAGGCGACGGTAGTAATGCTCTTGCTGGCGGAGGGCGGCTTCTGCCTGCTGGCGTTGATAAGTATTGGCAAAGAGGTCGCCCACGATTTTGAGCAGGGCAATCTCGTTTTCTGACCAAGCTTTGGCCTCGGTCAAGGCAAAGCCAATGGAGCCAATCAGTCGCTGGCTATGATACATCGGCACCACCACCAGCGATCGAGTGCCCATGGTCGCCATCGCTTGGCGCTCCCTGATGGCCTCGGCGGGCACTTGGTGCATGTCCTCAATGACGATGATCTGTTGCTGGTCTAACTGCTCCGTCCACCAGGAAAATTGCCCGATTGGAACGCGGTGCCACGCGGTCGGAATGGGAGTCAGGTCGGCCGCTTGCCACTGACTATACAGGCAACTCTGTTCGGCCGCTGGGGAGATCAAGTAGACATAACTACGCTGCGCTCCGGTCGCCTCGGCAATCACCTGCAGGGCTTTGTGCATCGCCGCTGATAACTGTTCGTGGTCGCTGGACAAATTGACAAACTCGGTGGACAGCTGACTCAGCAAGCGCTCAAAGGTGAGGCGATCGCGCAGTTCTTGTTCCAGCGCCTTTTGGGCGCGGATGTCGCGAGCAATGGTAGACAAGAGTTGCACGGTACCCTGCTCGTCTCGATGCGCCGCCACCGTTTGCGAAATCGGAACTTCGGTGCCGTCAACGCCGACAAGGGCGGTTTCTCCCTGCCAGGTGCCCTGGGCGATCGCCGTTGGGATGGCATCTTTCAGCAACCGGTCCAGCGCCCACGCCGGATGGAGGTCACGAATGTGATGACCATCACCGTGATCAGGCCGCTGCGTCTCGGTGATGAACTGTCGCAGGGCGGGATTCACATAAATGACCTCGCCCGTCGGCGTTGCCATCCCAATAAAATCGGGGGTCGCTTCAATCACTTCCAACAGTTGCTGCTGCTGCGACTCACTGGCTTTGAGGGAAGTCAAATCGCGAATGCTGGCGACAATGCCCGTGATTTTGCCGCTGCTCTCTTGGTAGGGGGTCAAAGTAACGCTGTGAAAGCGTTTCCCGACTTGAGGCAAGGTATACCAGCATTCATAGCAAACTTTTTCGCCCTGCAAACATTGGTCTAATAAGGGCTGAATCAGTGCTGCAAAGATTTCCTGCCCCAGCACTTCGGCAACGGTTTGACCAATGATCGGTCGCTCGTCCGGGCCATACCACTGGCGATAGGTTTGGTTAATCAGCTGATAGCGATAGTCAGTATCTAACAAGCAAATGGCATCGGTGGCGGCTTCGACCATGTGGGCATAGCGCTGGAGCGATCGCTTGGCTGATACCCGCTCCGTCACATCTTCATAACAGCAAAAAATGCCCAATAGCTCACCGTCAGGAGTCTTAAAAGGAGCTTTGGTCGTTGCCACCCAGCGCTGGCGACCGTCGGCGTAGGATTGGGCAGATTCGTCAAAGGTAATCGTTTCACCCACGCTCATAATCTGCCGATCGCGCTCAAGAAATAAGTCCAGCGATTCGGGTGAAAAGACCCCAAAATCATGGTCGGTTTTCCCAATCATCTGACTGGGATGACTGACTCCCATATCTTGAGCAAAGACCTGGTTACACCCTAAGAAACGGCCCTGGTAGTCTTTCCAAAAGATCCGCTGCGGAAGATGATCGAACACCATTTGTAACAGCGATTCAGACGCCTGCAAATCGAGTTCGGCCTGCTTGCGATCGGTGATATCGCGAGTTATCCCCACCACCTGCACTGGCTGCCCCGCCGCATCCAGCACCGGAAAGCTACGCTGCGAGAGCCACTTCGTTGATCCCGAAGGCAGCTGAATGCGAAACTCAAGTTCGCTAGGTTGGGGATTGGTGAAGAGCACTTCTAGGTACTGTATGAAGGCTGCCCGGTCATCGGGATGGACTCGCGTCAGCAGCGCCGTCACGTCATCGGCGATCGCCGCGATCGGCAGTTCCCAAATCGCCTCAAAGTTGGGACTGTTATAAATGACTCGTTGCGTCTGGACATCATTAATCCAAAACACGTCTTGAATCGTTTCAGTCAAGAGTTGGAAGCGCTCTTCGGCGATCTGGGCGGCTTGGGATGGCGGCGCACACGCACTCAAGCTCATCACGTATGCCGGGGGCTGGCCAGGCTCAGACTCCCACCGACTGACCGCCACTTGGCCTTCGCACACATCTCCCTGCGCCGTTTGAAACGATAGGCGATCTCGTTCACCGAGACTCATCGGCTCGTCACGATCAGGCCCAGCCTCCAGTTGCGATCGCCCCGCCGCCGTCAAAAACTCGCGCCACGGTTTGCCAATAACCTGCGATCGCTCATAGCCCAGCCACGCCAGCCAGCGATCGGTTACTGCCGTCAGTCGCCCCCCCGCATCCGTCGCCTGCAACAACGCCGGGACCTGATCGTGAAAAGGGCGATCGCACGTCATAACGACTCCATTTGCCAACGCAAAAGTTCAAGAAAACGCCCGCAAGCGCAAACTCCGGGACGGCAAACCTTGGCTACAGAATGCCCCACTTCTCACTAAGATGTCCGCTTTTTTCCACGAGTCTTAACGCCCGCCCCTGGCTCACACACATCCTCCGCGCTTCCCTCCTCATCCTGTAGGGTAATGCCGCGTTCTTGTTCAATGGCCATCCTGGCCGTCTGAGGCTGCTGAGCCAAGCCGTGTAGATGTCATTGTGGGAGCGATCGGTGAGGGCGGCAGGCTAGCAGCCTACCTACCCGACAGGCGATCGCTAGGACTAGAACCGACAGAAAAATTGGGCCAGGAACAAGCCCGAACATTCAGTGGACTAGTACCGCTCGGCGTAAATTTACTACCCATTAGCCCTCACCCTAAATCCCTCTCCCAAGCTTGGGCTACTAAGTACACATAAATCCCTCCTGGGCTAGTGACCATCCCTGAAAGATGGCCTCAAATTTCCTGAGCCC